>CAUJJS010000250.1 GCA_963205415.1 Pseudomonadota bacterium | reverse complement strand
GGGATTGAGGTTGAGCCCGGTGGGTGCGCCCGGCACCACTTCTTCGGTGACCGGCGCACTGGGCGCGCCGCAGGTGGTGGTCGTGGGGCACACACTCAGGGTATAGCCGTAGCGACCGATGGGCTTGGGGCTGGGCGGTGACCAGTTCAGGCCGGCACCGTTGTAGACCAGGGTGTATGGCGCACCGTTGATGCTCTCGCGCAGCTCATAGCGGCTGGCACCGGGCATCACATTCCAGCTCACGGAATTGTGGCTGTCCCGGTTGGTGAGCAAATCAATTGCTCTGAACCTTTGATTTCAGCACTGGCATTAGCCCAACCGCTGTTGGGCTTGTGTCAATGCTACGAGCCAGCTTTCCAGTTCGAATGACCACGGCTCGCCAGAATTCCGTGCGTAAATCTCTAGCTGGAAGCTACCATGCTCGTTTCGGTACAGTTCCGCGACCATATCATCATTCCACCATATCTCGGCGACCACGCAGTCACGGTCCGGGACGCTTGCGATTTCGATAACGAAGCTCATGGTTTCGGCTCCAAGAACCCCATGAACTTACCGTTCGCATCGTATCGAACACCTCGCCCATCAGGCGCTCTGACTTCCATCACCTCCCCATATCGTGCGTGGTTGCGAGTCACCGTCATACTACCAGGGCTGGTCAAGATGTCATCAACAACAGACTGCCCTTGTCTGTTAATCGATGCCGGGTTCCCACTGACAGGTGGAAATGCACTGCCTTCGCGTCCGCCGTGCTTCTGAAGAGCTCGACCAGCCGCGGATAGTCCACCACGATCTGCTGCAGCGGCGGCTTGCGACAACTCATCTACTGAGCGAAATCCATTTGCAGCGCCACCTCTCGGCCCGCCTCGCGTAGAAACAAGCAGTGTAATCGCCATCTGCTTATTCGCCGACTCGTTTTCACTCATTATATCAAGCGCAGTTTCCATCATGCGCTCATTGCCCGTAGCAAGGCCTTCTAGATAGACGGCCAAACTGGCGAAATCACGACCTACGGTGACAAAGGGCTCTCCAAAGAAGTTTTCCACCTTGGTGCCATCTTTGCGGCCACCGAGGTAGCTGCTGATATCAATCGGTTGATGGCCCTGATCATCCTGCCCTATGCTTGGCCCCATCGGTACCTGCGGATTGTTGACAGCTTTTTGCTGGGTGGGTGCGGTGGCATCTGCCGCGTTTGAAGAGGTTACGGTCGTCGATTGCTTCTGACTGCCACTATCTTTCTGTGCAACACCTTTTGTCGCTGACCCCAGTGCTTCATAGGAAATCGACGTTACGGCGTCGCATCCATCCGCTTGTCCTCCCAGTGCACCGCACGTACTTCCGGCGGTGTGGGTTTCAGCCGCATACCCACTTGGATCCCTGCCCGAGAGTGGGTTGTTCATGATGTAAACAAGGTGACCCGACGCGAAGTTGCGTGGCGCTGTGCGTTTTGCCCTGGAGCGATCCGGGTTTACGTGATGCGAACGCCCGACGCGCTTCCGGGCATGCGGCAAAATTTCCCGACGTGCGGTTTTGAGTGAGAGCGCGGACATGGCGATCAGCATAACCGAGCAGACGGCTTTTCCCATTAGCCGCTTGCTGCGCGCACGGATGCGCGCTGGGACACCGCGCAGGGACGCGACCGGGATCAAGGCCAGCGGCTAAGGGTAAAAGCGGGACAGCATCTTGCTGTCCCGCAGGGATGTTAGCGCGCGAGCTTCTTGCGCTTGGCTTCCAGCAGCTTTTGCACCAGTGCGGCCACTTTCTCCGCATCGCGGCCTTCCAGCGTCAAGGCACCGTAGTCGGTTTCCAAGGTGACCCGGTAGTGCATCGCTGGCACCTGTTTGGACAGCGCGTAATCGATCTCGACTTCGTTCATGGGGTTTCTCCGCAAGCCCGCGATCCGGGTGGATCGCTGTTGGCGGATTCCTCCGAGCGTCGCGCGCAGCGGGGTCAAGGCCGCGCGCAGCGCGCCCGCAAGGGCATGGCCTTGACGCGGCGAGCACGGCGCTACCCTGAGACGACATCAGCGACCCTTTTCGAGACCTTCACGCCTTGCTGAGCGGTCGGCCCTTCGACAAGCTCAGGACAGGATTGAACCGCGCAGCGGTTAAGCCGCCGCGAGCGCGCGCAGGACGCGCGCGTAGACACACGCAGGAAGCGACCGAAGCAAGCCAGGGACGGCGCGCAGACGCGCAGCGTGCAGGAGCCGGTAAACGCAGCGCCGGGAGCGCTGCACCTTGATGAGCACAGGGACGGTGCTGCGGCCATTTTGCATAACGACGGGTTGTGCGGCGCGCAGCGCGCACGGGCGCAGCCAGCGCACAACGGCGCGTTATGTAACTTGGCCGCGGGCGAAGGCACGCGAGCGAAGCTGGCGCGCCTGAGCTGACAGGCAAACAGCGCACGCGCAACGCGGGTGCGCACCATCGCGAGGCACGATGCCGAGCGTGTCCAGCCGAAGCCCGATATGCAACGAAGACGGCCAGGGAGGGACGCAAGCAGCCGGCGCGCGACGTGCGGCGCACAGCGACGAAGGAGGGAACGACTGAGGAAGCGCAGCGCATGCACGCCGCGTGACGGCGGTGGGAGGCGATCTCAGTCGAAGCGCTCGCCCATCGACTCCAGCAGGCGTCGCCCGTGGATCACCGCAAGCACCTCGATGCGGCGCTCGCCGACCTCGTAGAGCACCCGATAGCTGTACAGGAAGCGCTCGCGCACACGCTCATTCCCCAACTCCGGCACGATCCGGCCGATCAGCGGCTGCTCACCGATCCGCTCGCCGAGATCGAACAATGCTTCAACCACGCGTTGCGCGTGATACGGCGAGTCGCGGCTGATGTACTCGGCAATCGCGTCGATGTCGTCGAGCGATTCCTGCGACCAGATTACCGTTGCAACCATCGGCCCAGACGCTCGCGCGCTTCGTCGGTCGTGTAACGACGCCCCGCCGCGATGTCAGCACGGCCATGGCGGATCTTCTCCAGCACGTAGACGTGGTACTGGATGTCTTCTAGTGTTGCATCGTCGGGAAGTTGCTGTAACAACTGCTCGACATCCTGCTTGGCGGTGGCGGTCATGATGGAAGGCTCCGAGGACGTTGTGCGCATTCTACGCCTCCGGCTCGTCGTCGCTTTCCGGCTCGCCTTGCCGCCGCTCCAGCCGCGCCCCCGGATGGGTCGCCGCGTGCACGGCCTTGAGGCGCGCGATCGAGACGTGGGTGTAGCGCTGCGTGGTCACGAGCATCGCGTGACCGAGCATCTCCTGCACATGGCGCAGGTCCGCGCCGTTGTCGAGCATGGCCGTGGCCATGGTGTGGCGGAACAGGTGGCAGGCGCCGACCTTGGTGATGCCGGCGCGGTCGAAGTAGCTGCGGATGCGCCAGGACAGCGTGTAAGCACTTAAGGGTTGGCCCTGGTAGTTCAGGAACAAGCGCGGTTCGGCCGGATCGCCGAGCAGGTGCGGCCGCGCCTCGCGCCGGTATTTGCCGATCCAGGCCAGTGTGCGTTCGCCGACCGGCACGAAGCGGTCTTTTCGGCCCTTGCCCTGGCGCACCAGCAGGCAGCCGCGCTCGGTGTCGATGTCGGCGACCTTCAGGTTCGCCAGCTCCTGGCGGCGGATGCCGGTGGCATAGAACAGCTCCAGGATCGCCCGATCGCGCAGGCCATAGGGTTCGGCCAGATCTGGCAATGCCAGCACGGCCTCGACTTCGGTCAGGCTCAAGGGCTCGCGCAACAGCCGTGAAGGCGTCCTGGGCAGGTCCAGATCGGCGGCCGGATTACTCGGCAGGTGCTGGTGCCGCACCATCCAGCGGAAGAACGCCTGCAGGTTGGCCAGCACCGAGGCTTGCCCGTTGAGCGCGTAGGGCTCGCCATTGGGCTTGCGCGCGTAATACAGATGCCGCTGGAAGCGTTCGAGCTGCGCATGGGTGACCTCGGCCGGCGTGGCGATGCCCGCATCAACGCACCACGCATTGAACCGTGCCAACTGACTGCGCCGGGCGGCCAGATTGATCGGGTTCGCATGCCGCACCTTCAACGCCTCCAGATAGCGGCGCAGCCAGGCCGCTACGCTGTCCGGCGCGCTCGGGGCGGCGAACAGGCGGCTGCGCTCGGTGGCGGGGTGGGCCATCTCAGTGCTCCGCCGTGAGCGCGCTGGCCGCTCCTGCGCATCCTGCGCTCGCGTCACTCGCACGTCCCTGTGCAGCGCCGTTACGACGCGACGGTTTGCTGCGCGTGGGCCGCAGAGGTGCGGTTGGCAGAGCAGAAGCAGCGACTAAGGGAGAAGCCGCGTCCGCGCTTGCGATGCGGGGGGCTTCTTCACGGCGCGAGCGGGCCGCAAGGTCACCGCCAGCGGCCCGCAAGCCCCCCGCGAGGTTGGCCCCTGCACCCCGCGAGGTTGTCGCCGAACGGAGCGCTTCCACGTCCATCAAGCCGATGACTTGAGTCGCATCGTTGGCAACATCGCCATCGAAGGCCAGCTCGTAGACGAAGCGCTGACCGTTGCGACCGGCATGCGGCAACAGGTAGTCCAGTTCAACCAGCCGATCCAGATGCACACGCGCCTGCGTGTCGCGCATGCCGGTGGCGGCACGTACCTCGCGCCGGGTAAAGCGCACGTCGGCGCGTGCCAGCGCCTGCGCCTGCATGCGCTCGCGCACGAGGCCATCGAGCACGCCGAGCACGCGCCGCGTCTGCGGCGGCAACTCGTCCAGGGATCGACCGAGCACCTCATGCGCCAGGCGATTGGCGAGTGCGATGTCATCGAGCGTCACTTCCACGTACTCGACAATCGCGCCGCCGTGCTCGATGGTCTTGATCGCCCGCTGATACTGATGCAGCAACGCGATGGCGTCGATCAAGGTCAGGTACTTGGCGTGATCGCGGCGCAGACGGGTCGATTCCGAGCGGAAGGTCAGGCGTTCGGCGTAAGGGTTGACCACGGCCAGCGGACGCAACAGGGTTTGCGCGGCGCGATGCAGGTTGCGTACCGCCTCGCCGTGCCGGGTGGCGAGCAAACCGGCCAGGGTGCGCGCCTGGCGCTGCTTCTGGTGGATCGCCTCGGTCTGCTCGCGGGTCTCGTTGATCGTCAGCACGAGACACCGATTCAGGAGTTCCTCGTCGATCTCGATCGCGGTGGTGGTCAGGAACAACATCACCGGCCCTTCAACCCGGTATTCCTGGGTCACCAGTTGCCCTGTTGCCGGGTCCTTGCCCGTGCTGGCGATGGTCAACTCGCCCTGACTCTGCAGCAGCTTCAAGGCATACGCCGCCTGACGCACGCCTTCTTCCTCGGCAATCGCCAGTATCTTGTGCTTCATCGCCTGTTCGCCCAGATAAAACAGGCTCTGCCCGGTCATCGCCGAGTAGTGCACGCGCTCCGTCTCCGGCATCAGCGACAACAGCGCGTCCATCAGCGTCGACTTGCCGGCCGCGCTGGTCGACTGGATCAGGATCGCCAGCGGCTTGTCGAGCTGGCGGCTGACACAGGCCAGATAGCCGACCAGCGCATTGGAACCTTCGCCGACCACGCCGATCGCCTCCACATCGGCCGCGATGCGTTCGATCAAGTGGGGATCGCGCAGCAAGGCCAGCGCGGCGGCTTCGTCGTCCGCCGAGAGCACCGGCAGTGCGGGTTCCGGTTTGAGGGTGCGCGTAATCGCTGCTTCCTGCACCGGCTCCAGGGCGCGCAGCAGCGCAATCAGATCGCCGCCAATCACCGCTTCGGCAACCCCCAGTTCGATCGCGGCGGCTTTGACGAACGCCGCACGGGCCTTGGCCTGATACAGATCCAGGGTGTCGATAAACAGATGCGTTTCCGTGCTCGCCTGCAGGTTCACCTTGAGCACCTCGAAGGACAGGTTCTTCCTGAACCCGCGCACCCGGTAGCGGCGCGCGCCGAACTGCGCGATGGCCTCGTCTTCGCGCAGGTCCAGTGCAGGCGAAGCCGGCATGGCCGGCGTCAGCGGCGCGGACAGCGCGGCCTCGTCCACCGCAGGAGGGCAAGCAGCGGCTAAGCCTGTCCTGAGCGTCGTCGAAGGAGGAAGATCGGAGAACACGGGCGAAGCCGACGTTTCCACCGAGGGCGACACCGGCGGCTCGATCGCAACGGGTACGGCACCGTTGCCACGCACCGGCGCGACGCCGCTGCCCAGGTAGCGCGCCTGCTCGATCACCAACCCAAGCGACTTCGCCGCAGGTCCCACCTTCTGCGCCGCCGCTCCTGCGCCTCCTGCGCTCGCGGCACTGGCACGTCCCTGTGCGGCGTAGCTGTTCGCATCCATGCCCTTCGGAAACACCACCCGGTACGGCGCCATGCCCTTGGCTTCCAGGATCGGCGCAAGCTTTGCCGCCGCCGTATTACCGGCTTCGTCGGCGTCATACGCGATCAACACGCGGCGCACGCCGTGCGTAACGAACGCCTGCAACAGTTCGTCGGTGAAGCCGGACACGCCAAACGCCGAAGTGACGTTGCGATAACCCGCGCACCAGAACGTCAGTGCATCGATCAGCGCTTCGCACAGGATCACCTCGTCCGATCCGCGCCAGCCATCGAGATTGAACACGCCGCGATGTGGACCGGGCAGATACAGGTGCAAGGGCGTGCCCGCACGCAACTGGTTCGCCGGGGTCAGCTTGCGGCCGTAGACTTCGGCAATGCGGCCAGACGCAGCCGCTCCTGCGCATCCTGCGCCCGCGGCACTTGCACATCCATGTGCATCGTCGAACACCGGAATCACCAGCGAACCGTTGAAGTGCTCGTGACCGGAGGCGCGCAAGAGGCCGATCCGCTGCAAGGCCCCGCGCAGTGCCGCACCCTCCACCCGGTTCTTCTCCGGCAGGCCATAGCCCAGGGTGCGATTGGCGACCCCCAGCCGGAAGGTGTCGATCAGGTCCGGATGCTCCAGACCGCGCGAGGCCAGATACGCCAATCCCTGCGCATGCGTCTTCAAGGTCGCGTGATAGGCGTCGATCACCTGATCCAGCAACGCGGCATCGTCCGCAGTCGCCGCGAACACCGGCGCCGCGCTGCGCACCGCCCGCGAGGGCGGCGCTACCAGGGCCGGACTCTCCTGTTCCAGCAACGCCACCGCATGCCGGAACGAGACCCCGCGGGTCGCCATCACCCAATCGACCACCGAACCGCCCTGCTGGCAGCCAAAGCAATGCCACACGTTCTTGCCTGGCGTCACGATGAACGAAGGCGTCGCATCGCCCTCGTGCAACGGACAGCGCATCGCCAGGTCCTTGCCCTGCGCCTTGAGCACATGGCCCGCGCCCTCGATCAGGCGTACCAGGGAGACTTCAACCTTCAGCCGTTCCAGCACGGACTCGGGGATGCGGGCCATCGGCGGTTCTCCAAAAAACCTGTCAAGGGGAATAACCGGATCGCAGAATACACCTATTCGTAGTATCGTCAACCGCAATAACAAACGCGAGGTAGGGTATGGCGCTCCAGTCTCACGAGATTGCAACGGTGGCCATCAGCAGCGACGAACGCGCGTTCTTCATCGACCTGGGTGCGCGCATCGCACGCCTGCGCAAGGATGAAGGCATCACCCAGGTACAGCTTGCCGAACAACTGGGCACCTCGCAGCAGACCATTACCGCCTATGAGGTCGGTCGCCGCCGCGTACCGGTGTCGTCCCTGCCCAGGATCGCCAAGCTGCTTGGCGTGTCGGTCGAGGAACTGATCGGAGAGGACCCCAAGCCAGCCAAGCGCGGCCCTGCGCCCAAGCTGCAACAGCAACTCGAACGCATCACCCGACTGCCCAAGACCCAGCAGCGCTTCGTCATGCAGGTCATCGACAGCGTCATCGCGCAAGCCAACCGCTGAATGACGAAGCCCGGCGCAAGGCCGGGCTTCGT
>CAUJJS010000249.1 GCA_963205415.1 Pseudomonadota bacterium | reverse complement strand
TTTTTCAGCGTGGTGCTGCCGCTCTCGCGTCCGGCGCTGCTCACCGCCTTGCTGCTGGGCTTTGCACATACCGTGGGCGAGTTTGGGGTGGTGTTGATGGTGGGCGGCAATATCGAAGGCCAGACGCGGGTGCTGTCGGTGTTGCTCTACGACCAAGTGGAGGCCATGGCCTACGACGAGGCACACCTGTTGGCGGCGGGGCTGTTGGTGTTTTCTTTTGCCGTGCTGCTGGTGATGCAGTGGCTCGGCCGACGCACGGCGCTGGCCCATGGCTGAGGTGGACGACCACATGCGCATCGCGGTGCAGCTCGAACGTGGCGCGTTCCGGCTGGATGTGGATCTGTGCCTGCCGGGGCGGGGCATCAGCGTGATTTTCGGGCCATCCGGCTGCGGCAAAAGCAGCCTGTTGCGCGCCATCGCCGGTCTGGAACCTACGACACGCGGGCGCATCGTGATCGGCAACGAAACGTGGCTGGGTGATGGCCACAGCCTGCCTCCGCATCGGCGCGCGGTCGGCATGGTGTTTCAACACGCAGCCTTGCTGCCGCACCTGACGGTGGCCGGCAATCTCGCCTATGGCTGGAAGCGAGCCGGCGCGCCGACGGCAAGCCTGCAACATTGGATCCAAACCCTTGGCCTGACCGAGCTTCTTCCGCGCAAGCCTGCGAGCCTATCGGGTGGCGAACGCCAGCGCGTGGCCTTGGCGCGGGCGTTGGTGTGTCAGCCGCGTTGTCTGCTGCTGGATGAACCCTTGAGCGCCGTGGATGTCGAACGCCGCGGCGAGATCCTGCCGTTGCTGGAAACCATTCGGCGCGAAGCCGGCATCCCGATGTTGTATGTCACCCACAGCATCGATGAAGCGGTGCGACTGGCCGATCACCTGGTCTTGATGGATGGCGGCCGGATCCGTGCCAGCGGCGCGGCGCTGGAACTTCTCAACCACCCCGACGTGCCGCCGCTCTTGGCCGAAGACGCCGGCGTCGTGGTGGAAGCGCATGCGCTCGCGCAGGATGCCGATGGGCTGTTGAACCTCACCACGCAGGCCGGCCCACTGCGGCTGCACGGGATCGCGCGCGCAGACGATGCGCCGCATCGCGTCCGCATCCGCGCCCGCGATGTCAGCCTCAGCTTGAGTCGGCACGAGGACTCCAGCGTGCTCAACCTGCTGCCGGCGACCGTGGTGGCGATCACACCGGCGTCCCACGGCCAAGTGCGGGTGCGCTTGGATGCCAACGGGCAAATGCTGCTGGCACTGATCTCCCAGCGTTCTTGCGAGCATTTGCAGGTGCAGCCCGGCATGGCGGTGTGGGCGCAGATCAAGGCCGCCGCGCTGTTGGCGTGATTGACGCAAATCTGACTTCGATCAAATTGCCTTGCCGTGGCGTGCGCTAGCGTGCGCTGATACCGCACCCCATCCTCGCCGCCGCGCACGATCACGGAGTCTCACATGTCCCCCGAGCAAGCCGATCGTGGACTGGCTACCTTGTCACCGGCCTGGTTCGGTATGGTGATGGCCACCGGCATCGTGTCATTGGCGTCTTCGATGCACGGCTTGGAGCGTGTGGCACTGGGCTTGTTCGTGCTCAACATGTTCGTTTACGTGTTGCTCTGGGTACTGACGATGGCGAGAGTGCTGCGCCATACCCGCGCCTTTCTCCAAGACCTGTTCGGACACCTGACCGGCCCGACCTTTTTCACTACCGTGGCGGCCACCGGTGTGCTCGGCGCACAGTGTCTGCAACTACTCGGCCTGACTCAAGTTGCGGCCGGACTGTGGATCTTGGCCGTGGTGCTGTGGCTGCTGCTGACCTACGCCATCTTCACCATCCTCACGGTGAAGGAAGACAAGCCGCCATTGGATCGTGGCATCAGTGGCGGTTGGTTGCTGGCGGTAGTGGCCACCCAGTCGTTGGCGGTGCTCGGCGCCCTGCTCGCGACACACATCGGTCAGCCATGGAAACTCGAATTGAACTTCTTTGCGCTGTCGATGTGGCTCTGGGGCGGGATGCTCTACATCTGGATGATGTCGCTGATCTTCTATCGCTACACCTTCTTCCGATTTCTGCCCGGCGATCTTTCGCCGCCCTACTGGATCAACATGGGTGCGATGGCGATCTCGACCTTGGCAGGATCGCTCCTGATCCTCAACAGCCCGGATGCGCCCTTCTTGCAATCGGTAAAGCCCTTTCTCAAAGGCTTCACGATCTTCTACTGGGCCACCGGAACATGGTGGATTCCGATGTTGCTGGTGCTGGGCGTGTGGCGCCACATCTACAAGCGTTTCCCGCTGCGCTATGACCCGCTGTACTGGGGCGCGGTGTTTCCCTTGGGCATGTACACCGCATGCACCCACGAACTGGCACGCGCCATGGATCTGGCCTTTCTGCAACCGATCACGATCTGGTTTCTCGGCGTGGCACTGGTGGCTTGGGCCGTTACCTTCCTCGGCGCCGCTCGCCGCGTCATCTCCGTACTGAGCAGTCGCAGTCCAAGCTGAGTGTCGGAGCGCGCGCGGGTAGCGGTGGGCCATTAAACTGTGCCACCCCATCGAACACCGATTTCGCAATGCAGACCTTTGCCGATCTGTTGAATACCGCCCGCGCCGAATCCGAACCGCAACGTCTGTTGCTGGTATTTGCCGTTGCCGAACTTCCGCGCGATGCGACACCGGCCGAACGCGAAGCCTTCGAGCGTGGCGAGGGCGGTGCCTTGGCGCCGATCATCTGTGTCGACAAGCGCCCGGAAGAAATCGCCGATTTTGCCGCGCTCAAAGCCGAGTCCGAAGCGACCGGCCAACGCTGGGACATCCTGTTCGTGGCCGCCATGCCCGGTCGCGGCGGCCATGCGCCCAGCAGCGATGAAGCCGTGCAGCCGCTGAAGATGATGGTCGAACAGATCAAGGGCGGTCGCATCGCACGTTTTCTGGCGGTGGATCGCGAGGGCGATCTGGTGTCGCTGCAACCACACTGAGGCCGCCCAGCGGCGCACGCTCCGGCGCAGCGCGCATCCTGGCGATGCCTCATGCGCGTGATTTGACTTGAGTCAAGCTCCTGTTGCCGTCAGCCGGTATCGTGCACCTCGATATGTAGTTCACTTTATAACGAGGCTCACCCATGCACCGCCGCAATGCCCTGTTTCTGGCCCTTCTGCTCCCTGTTTGCGCACTGGCCACCGCGGAAACCGCGCCGGCCACGCCCGCAGGCGTCGCCGCACACGCCGCCGAGGATCAACCCAGCCTCGCGCTCCAGATCGATGGCGCAGTCACCGCGCCGCGAGGTTTCGATCTGGCTTCGCTCCAAAAGCTGGCGGCCCAAAACAGCGGCCCGGTCGATGTGGTGTGCGCGTCCGGTGCCACCGTCGCCACGGTGCAGAACTTCCGTGGCGTGCGCTTGACGGACGTGATCGACACCGTCGGCCTCAAGCTCGAAGGCCACAAGGACGCCCGCACCCTAGTGGTCGTGGCCCGTGCCACCGACGGCTATGTGGTGACCTTCTCGTACAACGAGCTCTACAACACCGCCATCGGCAAGGACGTGCTGGTGGCCTGGGAGAAAGATGGCGAGCCGCTCGGCCCGCATGAGGGCCAGTTCTTGTTGATCTCCGGGCAGGACATCAAGACCGGCCCGCGGCATGTGCGCAATCTTGCGGACATTCGCATCGTGCGCATGCAGTAAGTCCACCCCACAACACAGTTTTCCAGTTCCGGTGGCTGCCTTGGGCGGCCGCCGCGTG
>CAUJJS010000248.1 GCA_963205415.1 Pseudomonadota bacterium | reverse complement strand
AGCCGACGCTGGCCTGGAGCATCGGCCCGTGGCCGACGGGCAGCGCGTGGCGGGTATCTACCGGCGCAGCGTGATGCTGGCCAGCGGGCGTTACGCGATGCTTGATGACGGCATGAGATTCAGCCTGGTGCCGTGGCGGCCGGTGATTGAGCAGCGACTGGGGCAGCAGATCGCCGCGACGGTGCGCGGCGGCGGGGTGTCATGGGAAATTGGACGGCGGCCTGGGCTGTCCCGAGGTTAGCCAGGCCAACGTCAACGATCCTACAGAATGGATTCAAAGTAATCTGCTGCAACCTCATCTGGAATAGCAGGTGGTGCTGGAAATCTGCACACGGCGATGAGTGAAAATTCTGTCCCACGACCGAGCCCGCGGAGCGGGCTTGAGAGGAGAACAGACCATGAGCAGAAGATCGCGCTGGAACCATTTGCCGGCGTTCAGGCCTCGATGCGGTAATTGCGCATGAGGCCCAGATCCTCATGCTCCAGCATATGGCAGTGGTAGAGGTAGAGCCCCGAATAGTCGGCGAAACGCATCAAAAGCTTCACGCGATCACCCGGCATCACCAGTACAGTGTCTTTCCAGCCTTGATCGACATAGCCATCGCGTACGCCGCTGCTGCCCGCGCCGTGGCGCCGCTCCAGCACCTGAAATTGCTGATCGTGCACGTGGATTGGATGCGCCATCGTCATCATGCCGCCGTCGTTGGCGAACTCCCAAACCTCCGTGGTTCCCAGCTTCACAACTTCAGTGGGTGCCACAGCCGTCATCTCGAAGCTGCGGCCGTTGAAGCCCCATTGCATCTGCGCCATCGTGATGCGGAACGTTCTTGGCTTCGCACGGTTGACTGCATCCTGCAGGCGCGGCCAGGAGATCGCAGACAGCCGATCGGGCAGTTCGAGCGACCCGTTTAACTTGCGCGCAACCTTGACCGTGAATATCGGAAACCGTGCACCAGCGGCCAGCGACGAGCCGCCCATCGCGTCCCCCATGGAGCCGCCACCCATCATGTCCATCATGCGCCCCATGGCGCCTTCAAACGCAAGACTCATCATCGTGAGCTGCGTGCCCAGATCGTCCTTGCTGAAGTCGGCCCACAGTTCAACGCGCTCGGCGGGGGCCAGCATCACGTAGTCCTTGTGCACCGGCCGCTCCAGAAGCCCGGCATCGGTGCCGATCACGGTGAGTGGCCGGCCGTCCTGCCACGCCAGCTTGTAGATGCGCGAGTTGGAGCCGTTCAGGATACGCAGCCGATAGGGGTGCGTGGCGACCTCGATCAATGACTCCGGGCGGCCGTTGACCAGGACGGTGTCGCCAAGGAACCCCATCATGCGCGTCATCATGTCGCCCATGTCGCCCATGCCGCCCGACATCATGGCCCCGCGGCTCATCATGCCGCCCATCATTCCCCCACCGCCCATCGTGTTGCCCGGTGCAGACGGCGCGCCGGATGCGTCGCCGCGCGCAGTCGGCCCGGTGCCGCTGAGGTAGCGGAGTTGGTTGCCGTCGTCGAAGCTGCGATCCTGAATGACGATCGGCAGATCGTATTGGCCGCGTGGCAGCGGCAGCGCCTGCTCCTCCTCATCGCTCACCAGGAGCAGGCCGGCAAGGCCGAAATACACCTGCTCGCCCGTATGGCCGTGGGGGTGGGGGTGATACCAGTAGGTGCCGGCGCGGTTGCGCACTTCGAACTCGTAGCGATAGCGCTCGCCCCGCCCGATCGCAAAGCGCGGATGCCCGTCCATGGTGTCGGGGACGTGCAGGCCGTGCCAGTGCACGGTGCTCGGTTGGTCCAGCCGGTTGACGAAATCGATGCGGACTTTTTGGCCGCGCCGCAGGCGCAGGATCGGGCCCAGGTAGCTGTCGGGTAGCGCCTGCACGCTTGCTGGATCCCCTTTCACCACGCGCGACTGGTACGACCACACGGATGTTGCTCGTCCCGGTCGCAGCGAAACACTGCGCGGTAGGGCGATCAACTCCAGAGCAACGTCCGGTTCAAAGGTATCGCTTGCGCCTTGCATTGCGGGCGCGGCTTGGGCTTGCGGAAAACCAGCCAGCAGTGCCGCAGTGCCCATGCCGACGCCGTTCATGAAGTCGCGGCGGGTAAGGGATTCGTGGTTCGTCATGTGACGGTCTCCAGAGTTCAATAGTGATTTCTCACGGGTGCATGCACACAATCTGGGCGCGCCCCAAGAATCGACCATCATCCTGTTCCAACCGAGACGGTTCGCTGCGGTCTGTGCCTGATTCGTTTGGAACCGCCGCCAGCCGCGACGCCAGCCGGCCCGTCGATTCGACCATCATATGCCCGGGCTGCTTGATCCCTCAGCACCCGCAGCGCGCCGTTGGGTGCGCGCCGGCAGCTATCGGCGAAGGCGTCCATGCCAGGCGAACCAACGGGTATGCGGGCTATGGCGAGGCTCTTGCTTTACGGTTTCTGGAGCAGGTGACGCTTGAGGTCGCTTGCCGGGAATGGTCATAAGCAGCACTGTTTCAAGAGACATCGGATATCGCCCTCGCATGCCCCTTGAATGGCCGCCCAATGATGCCGACGTAGCAGCAGGAGAATCAACCTGCGGAGTAAAGGCGCAGACGCGCGTCGCGTTCGGCAGGCGACTCGCTGCGCAGTTCGTTGACCACTTGCTCACGCGTCTTGCCAGGACCTGCATCGGGCGTGCGGATCGGGTAGTTGCTCTCGCCGTAGGAAAGACGGCCTTGCTGCATAGCAGCCTTGGTCTCCGCGATGACCTGCTCTCGCGTTTTCTCGCTCTTGAAGTGTTCTGGATGAACGATGACGCCCTGTTCGTTGTTGGCGGGATGCTCGTACGCTGCCGAGGCCATCCCTGGAAGGCCCAGGGCAGCCACTGCGGCTGCGGCGGCGATCATCGAAGAAAGGGAGAGGCGTTGTTGGGTCATGGTTGAAGCTCCTAACGAGGGTGGATGAAACTTGCATCTCCCATGCCTTGGTTAGGCGCTGAGGAGATGTGTTCATCGTAGGGAGCGCACCCCAACAGAATCTGGACAGCCCGATGAGTTTGTTGTCAGCTTGAGGGCTTTGCAATGTGATGCGGAAACACCAGGGTAAAGCAGGTGCGCCCTTGCCCCGAGCTTGCCGTGACGCGGCCGCCGTGAGCCTCGGCGATGGCGCGCGTGATGGCCAGACCCAAGCCCGATCCGTCGGTGTCCGGATGGGTCCTGGAGGCATCGGCGCGGTAGAAGCGGTCGAACAGCCGGGGCAGAATCTTTGCGTCGATGTCGGCGCCGGTGTTCTCCACGGTCACCGTCGTGGCCTGTACGGTGGTGGCGATGCGTATGGTGACGTCGCCGGCCTCGGGTGTGTAACGCAAGGCATTGGACAACAGGTTGCTCACAGCGCGGCGGAACATCAGGCGGTCGCCTTCGATTTCGCCATCGCCTTCCACCCGCAGCCGGATGCGCTTTTCCTCGGCCACGGCCTCGTAGAAGTCGAGCAGCGCCAGCCCGTCCTGGCGGGCGGAAAACCGCTCCTTGTGCGGCAGATCCACGCCGCGCTCGGTCTTGGCCAGC
>CAUJJS010000247.1 GCA_963205415.1 Pseudomonadota bacterium | reverse complement strand
GTGTTCGCGGTGCTCGGCTTGTGGGTGCTGCTTCGCGCTTAAGCGTGGAGCGTGAGGTTTCCACGCCGATTGCAGAAATGGACACTGCAAGCGGCACCTCCGGTTGATCGAAGCCACGGGAGCGGTGACGCCCGAGCCAAGATCGGCCCACGACATCGACGGGATGGGTGGCCTGACCGCATCAGATGCTGTGGAAAACGCTCACTCCACCGTCACGGACTTGGCCAGGTTGCGTGGCTGATCGACATCGGTGCCGCGCAAGACAGCGACGTGATAGGCCAATAGCTGCAAGGGCACGGTGGCAATGATGGGTGCGGCCAGAGTGCCGGCCTCGGGGATGGGCAGCACTTGGCCTTCGCCCATGCCATGGCAAATGGCTTCATCGGCGAATACGTAAAGTTTGCCGCCACGGGCGCGCACTTCTTCCATGTTGGATTTGAGTTTGTCCAGCAGGTGATTGTTGGGTGCGACGGCAATCACCGGCATGTCGGCGTCCACCAGCGCCAGCGGGCCATGCTTGAGCTCACCGGCCGGGTAGGCTTCGGCGTGGATGTAGGAGATTTCCTTGAGCTTGAGCGCGCCTTCGAGCGCCACGGGGTAGTGTGTACCGCGACCCAGGAACAGGGCGTGCTGCTTGTGCACGAAGTCCTGCGACAGGCGTTGGATGCGTTCATCCAATTGCAGGGCTTGGGCGATCAAGCCGGGCACGCCGGCCAACTCGTTCACCAGTTCGGCCATGCGTGAACGTGGCAGGCCACGATCGCCGGCCAGCTTCAGGGTCAGGATTGCGAGTGCCGCAAGCTGGGTGGTGAAGGCCTTGGTGGACGCCACGCCGATTTCGGGGCCGGCGCGGGTCATCAGCACCAGATCGGATTCACGCACGAGCGAGGACTCGGGCATGTTGCAGATCGCCAGACGGCTGACGTAGTCGCGCTCGTGCGCCAGACGCAAGGCCGCCAAGGTGTCGGCGGTTTCACCCGATTGGGAGATGGTGACGAACAGGGTGCCGGGGCGCACCACCGGGGTGCGGTAGCGGTATTCGCTGGCAATTTCGGTGGTACAGGGAATGCCGGCCAGGGCTTCGATCCAGTAGCGCGCCACCAGCCCGGCGTGATAACTGGTGCCACAGGCGATGATGTGGACCGATTCCACGCGTTCCAGTTGTTCTTCGGCACCCACACCAAACACGCCGGGCAGCACGTGATCGTGTGCGATGCGGCCTTCCAGGGTGTCGGCCACGGCCTGCGCCTGCTCGTGGATTTCCTTGAGCATGAAGTGACGATAGGCGCCGCGTTCGACCGCATCGGCACGAATCGAGGAATGCTTGACCTCGCGCTGTACGGCCTGCCCGTCACGGTCGGTGATCTGGATGCCGTTGCGATCGAGTCGGACCAAATCGCCTTCGGCGAGAAAGATGAAGCGTTGGGTCAGTCGCAGCAGGGCCTGTACGTCCGAGGCCAGATAGTTTTCGTCCTCGCCCAGTCCCAGCACCAAGGGCGAGCCACGACGCGCGCCGATCAGCACGCCCGGTTCGCGTGCCGACAGCAGTACGACGGCGTAGGCACCTTCCATGCGATTCAGGGCCTTTCGGCTGGCCGTCTGCAGATCCAGGCCGCTGCGTTGGTAGTGTTCGACCAGATGTGCGATGACCTCGGTATCGGTCTGGGAGGAAAACACGAAACCCTCGGCCTTCAACTCGGCCCGCAATGCGTCGTGGTTTTCGAGGATGCCGTTGTGCACCACGCACACCTTGCCGGAAAGGTGTGGGTGGGCATTGTCGGTGCTGGGCACGCCATGGGTGGCCCAGCGTGTGTGGGCGATGCCCGCTTGGCCGTGCACCGGGCTGACGGCTTGCAGCGCCGCCAAATCGCGCACCTTGCCCTGAGTGCGCAAGCGCGCAATCTGGCCATGCTCGAGCAAGGCGACGCCGGCTGAGTCATAGCCCCGGTATTCCAAGGCCTGTAGACCTGCGATCAGGTCGTTGATGATGTCGCGTCCGGCGCTGATACCCACAATGCCACACATAGCCGCACTTCCCTTCGGAGTTTGCGTGCAAGTATGGCATGCACCCACCGTGCCTTTGTGGCAAACAGCGGGCGCAGCAGAAGTGCCTTCTCAGTGCTTGGGCTTGGCGTTGAGATCGAACTGGGGCGGAGGTTCCGCCCCGAGCAGGTTCCGGACGAAATAATCCCAGCGCCTGCGCATGACGTAGTTGCTGTCACGACCAAAGCCGTGGTGGGCATGCGGCAGCAGCAGCAGGTCGAAATCCTTGTTCGCTTTCACCAAGGCATCGACCACTTGCAGGGTGCTTTGCACAGGCACGTTGTCGTCCATCAGGCCGTGGATCAGGTAGAGCTTGCCCTTGAGATTCTTTGCGATCGAGGCATTGTCCTGGCCGGTGTAGCTGGTGCTGCCATCGGCGCGATCTTCCAGCAGACCGTGGAAGCGCTCGCCCCAGTCGTCCTCGTAGGTGAGGTTGTCGTGGTTGCCGGATTCGGCAATGCCGACCTTGTACACCTCGGGGTATCGGAACATCGCGGCGGCGGTGGCGTTGCCACCACCCGAATGCCCCCACATGCCGGTGCGCGGGGTATCGATCCAGGGGAAGCGTTCGCCCAGTTGCTTGAGTGCGGCCACTTGGTCGGGCAGGGTGTTGTCGGCCATGTTGCCGTACCAAGCATCTTGGAAGGCTTTGCTGCGCAGTGGCGTACCCATGCCATCGAGGGCAATGACGATGAAGCCGAGC
The DNA here is from genome assembly GCA_963205415.1 of Pseudomonadota bacterium. Taxonomy (GTDB): domain Bacteria; phylum Pseudomonadota; class Gammaproteobacteria; order Xanthomonadales; family Xanthomonadaceae; genus Denitratimonas. The sequence continues at coordinate 17,978 of CAUJJS010000247.1, read as the reverse complement.
TCGGCCAAGGCTTGATGATCGCCGTGGGCCGGCGCAAAGCTGCGGCTGCGAACCGAGCCAACCTGTGGGCCGGGGTAGATGTAGGTGATGATGGGGTACTTCTTGCTGGCATCGAAGTGGCTGGGTTTGAACATCTGGCCGTACAGATCGGTCGTGCCATCGCGCGCCTTGACCGTGAAGGATTCGGGGGCCACCCAGCCCGCCGCCTTGAGGCGCGTCAGGTCTGCCCGCAGCAGCTCGGCAACACGTTTGCCATTGGCATCGCGCAGCACCGTGACCGGTGCGGTGTTGATGGTGGAATAGGTATCGACGAAGTAACGACCATCGGCGGAAGGCGAGATAACGTGGTTGGCGTCCTCCGGCGTCAACAAGGCGATGGCGCCATCGTCGATGCCGACCTTGTAGAAATGCACGAAATAGGGATCGCGGCCGTCTTCGCGCCCTACACCACGCAGCCATAGCGTGCGCGTCGCGGGATCGAGGCGGACGATATCGGTGACGTTCCAGTCTCCGGTCGTGATGGCGCGTTTGAGTGCGCCGGTTCCAAGGTCATGCAGGTAGAGATGTCCCCAGTTGGACTTCTGACTGAACCAGATGAATTCATTGCTCTCGGGCAGATAGCGCCAGTTGGCCGGCCCCAGTGCCGGTGCGCTTTGGTATTGGGTGGCCACGGTTTCGGTGTAAACGGTGCGCACCGCGCCAGTCTGCGCATCGGCCACGCGCAGGGTCGCGGATTTGTGGGCGCGGTCGGTGCTGATGAAGGCGAGGGTCTTGCCATCGGCGGCCCATTGAACATCGTCCCAGCCGTTGGCACACACCAGGTCGTCCGAACAGGTCGAGCGGTGCTGATCCGGTGGCATTTGCAGGCGGATCGTACGCGGCGCCTTGCCGGACAGGTCGATGATCACCCGCTCGATCGTGGTGATGTTGCGATCACCGACAAAGGGGTATTTCCACTGCTCCACCTGCGGTGCACCGACACCGGTGACCACCATGGTCATGGTGCTGGTCTTGGTTTGGTCTTGCTGGAAGGTGGCGATCTTCTTGCCATCGGGCGACCACAACACGATGGCCTGGTCGGAGTGCTTCCAGCCGGCATTGTCGGTGGCGTAGCCGTAATCGGTCACGCCATCGAAGGTGAGCTGGGTTTCTTCGCCCGTTTTCACATCACGCAGCCACAGGTTCCAGTTGCGCACAAAGGCCTTGCGACTGCCATCGGGCGAGGCAGAGCCGGGCTCCGGCCCGCTTCTCACCGGCGCTTCGGCAACGGCCTTGCAGCGACGCTTGTCGCAGCGGAACTGCCCGAACATGCCGCGCAGGGTCAGGCTGCCGTCGGCATTGCTGCGGATGTCCAGCGGTGGACTGAAGCCCGGTGGCATGGGCGGCATCATGGCGCCGCTGGCTTTGATTGCTTCGTCCAGTGCCTTGGCGTCGTAGGCCACGCTGCGCTTGCCGGTGGCTGGATTCAATCGCATCGCCGTCTCCACGCCCTGGGTGCGCTCGCGGTAGACGAGGCTGCCGTCGTCCAGCCAACTGACACCCACCGGACTGTGATCGACCCGCAGGCTGGCGGGTGCATAGAGCATGCTGGCAGCGCGCTCGTAGTCGGCCTGGCTCACCGTTGCTGTCTGGGCCAAGGCGCTGCCGGCCAGCGTGAAGGCAAGGGTGCACGACAACATCCAACTGCGGATCATGACGAAGGCTCCTCGGGCTGTTCAGGATTGAGACCACATTCAATCCTAGCGGCCGCGTCGAGCCATGACCTGTGCCATAAGTCCAATCGCTGTGGGCACAACGGCTTTGCAGGTGATCTGAGGCCCTGATCGGGCCGGTTGATGGCCAGAGTTGTTGCACTGCACGATATTGCCCGAGCCCACTTTATAAGCTATAGTCTTCCTGCTCAGCCGGGCGGTTTTGTCGTTCCGTGCTGTGTTGTGTTCAGAGCAGAGCTCCCGACGTGCTGAATTCCGCTGCCACGAGCCGGCGGCAGATACTGCGGATGTTGGCCCTACAGGTCGGCATCACGGTGTTGATGGCCCTGGCCTGTTTTGCCATCGATTCGCGTGCAGCCTTGGCGGCGCTGGTCGGTGGCGGCGCCATGAGCTTTGGCAGTGCGTTGTCGGCTTGGATCTCGTTCGGTCACGGCGTGATCGGTGCCGGCGAAGTTCTGGGGCGCATGCTGCTCGGCATGGCAGTGAAGTGGTTGGTCGTCATCTCGGGTCTGTATCTGGTGATGGCGGTGTGGAAATTGCCGGCTTGGCCGGCACTGGTTGCAGTGGCCTTGGCCGCCGTGGCCATCTTGATGACATCCAAGCAAGGCGTAATGGCGAGGAAGAACGCGTGAGCCCGGAACTTGAAACCGGCGGTGGCGGATCGGGCGGTGGCCTGACCGAGTACATCGTCCACCACTTGACCCACAACACCAAGCAGTTTTCCTTTGGCGATGTCCACATGGACTCGTGGCTGGTGGCATTGCTGCTGGGTTTGCTCATGTGCGTCTGGCTGCGCCACTTCGCCCGCAAGGCGACCTCGGGCGTGCCCTCCAAAGGCCAGGCCTTTGTTGAATTGCTGGTCGAGTTCGCTGACTCCCAGGTCAAGGACGTTTTCCACGGTGATCGCAAGTTCCTCGCGCCCTTGGCCTTGACGATCTTCCTCTGGGTCGCCTTCATGAACACCATGGATCTGTTGCCGCTGGATATTCCCGGCGCCACGATCCAAGCCGTGGCGGGCGCCGAGGTGGCGCACCATACCTACCTGCGCTGGGTGCCGACGGCCGATCTCAACACCACCTTTGCCATGGCCCTGGTGGTGCTGTTCCTGATCCTGTTCTATTCGGTCAAGGTCAAGGGCTTTGGCGGGTTTGCGATTGAGTTGTTCACCGCACCCTTCCATGCGCACAACCCGCTGGTCAAGGCCGTGCTGGCGCCGTTCAACTTCTTCCTCAACCTGGTCGAACTCCTGGCCAAGCCGGTGAGTCTGGCGATGCGACTGTTCGGCAACATGTACGCCGGCGAGTTGGTCTTCATGCTGATCGCCGGCTTGTTTGCATCCTGGGTGACCTTCGTGCCGGGCGTGGTGTTCAACCTGATGTGGGCCATCTTCCACATCCTGATCATCCTGCTGCAGGCCTATATCTTCATGGTGCTCTCGGTCGTCTACATCGCCATGGCGCACGAGTCGCACTGATCCGCGTTTCATCTTTCGTCCCACCACTTCAACAACGTACAAACTGGAGATTCACCATGGAATTCATCGCCAACGTCCAGGCTTTCACTGCCATCGCCATCGGCCTCATGGTCGGCCTGGGTGCCCTCGGTGCCGCCCTCGGCATCGGTGTCATGGGGTCGAAGTTCCTCGAATCCGCTGCCCGTCAGCCGGAAATGGTCCCGATGTTGCAGGCCCGCATGTTCCTGCTCGCCGGCCTGATCGACGCGGCGTTCCTGATCGGCGTCGGCGTGGCCATGATGTTCGCCTTCGCCAACCCGCTGTTGGCGGCCGTCACGGCTGCTGTCGGCGGCTGATGCCGCGTGCGGCGGTGCCACGCGGCGCCGCTCACTCTGCCACGCCGCGGTACCACCCCTCGGGGCGCGCCGCGGCCTAGCCCGCAATGCAGGTTATGACATGAATCCGAATATCACCCTGCTGGGCCAGATGATCTCGTTCGCTGTGCTCATCTGGTTCACCGTCAAATTCATCTGGCCGCCTCTGATCAATGCGATCGAGGAGCGTCAGAAGAAGATCGCCGAAGGTCTGGCCGCTGCCGACAAGAGCCAGGAAGGCTTGGCCCGTGCCGAGGAGCAGATTTCCGAGCTGCTGCGTGAAGCGCGCAACAACGCCAACCAGATCATCGATCAGGCCAATGTTCGCGCCAACCAGTTGATCGAGAAAGCCAAGCACGACGCGATCGCCGAAGCCGAGCAGCAGAAAGCCATTGCTCAGGCGGAAATCGAGTCGGCCACCTTCCGCGCCAAGGAAGAGTTGCGTCGGCAGGTTGCAAGCCTTGCCGTGGCTGGCGCCGAAAAGCTGATCCACCGCCAGATCGACGGCAGCACCCAAAAGGCGCTGCTGGACGAATTGGCTGCCCAGCTCTGATCGAGACCCGCCATGTCCACCGCCCTGACCCTCGCCCGTCCCTATGCCCGCGCTGCGTTTGCGCTGGCGCGTGAGCAGCAGCGTCTGCCGGCATGGTCGCAGCAGCTCGGTTTTGCTGCGGCCGTGGCCAGCAACGACAACGCACGCGCCTTGCTGACCAGTCCGGCGATGAACGCCAATGCCGCCATCGTCCTGCTTGCCTCGGACGAGGATATGGATGCGGATTTCGCCCAGTTCCTGCGCGTCCTGGAAGCCAATGATCGCCTGCCCTTGCTGCCCGAAATCGCACAGATCTTCGAGCAGGCGCGAGCCGAGGCCGAGCGCGTGGTGAACGTCAAGATCACCTCCGCCCAAGCCTTGGACGAGGCCGAAGTGGCGACGATCTCGGCGGCACTGCGCCGCCGTTTCGGCAGCGACATCGCCCTCACCCGCGCGGTCGACGCCAGCCTGATCGGTGGCGCCGTGATCGATGCTGGCGATGTGGTGATCGATGGCTCCTTGCGTACCAAACTGGAGCGCCTGCGCGTAGCGCTCACTCAATGACGATTTTCTTTTGAACCTCCTTCGGCGCCCGCGTCGATAACAGGGACACACCCATGCAAACCCAGCTCAACCCCTCCGAAATCAGCGAACTGATCAAGCACCGCATCGAGAAGGCCAAGCTTTCCGCGGAAGCCCGCAACGAAGGCACCGTGACCTCGGTCTCCGACGGCATCGTGCGCGTCTACGGCCTGGCCGACGCCATGCAGGGCGAAATGATCGAGTTGCCGAACAACACCTTCGCATTGGCGCTGAACCTGGAGCGCGATTCGGTCGGCGCCGTGGTGCTGGGTGACTACGAGCACCTGCGCGAAGGCGACGTGGCCAAGACCACCGGTCAGATTCTCTCGGTGCCGGTTGGCCCGGAACTGCTCGGTCGCGTGGTCAACGCCTTGGGTGAGCCGATCGATGGCAAGGGCCCCATCAACGCCCAGCTCACCGCACCGGTCGAGCGCGTGGCGCCGGGCGTGATCTGGCGCAAATCCGTCGATCAGCCGGTGCAGACCGGTTACAAGTCGGTTGACTCGATGATCCCGATCGGTCGCGGTCAGCGCGAGTTGATCATCGGCGACCGCCAGACCGGCAAGACCGCACTCGCGATCGACGCGGTGATCAACCAGAAGGGCACGGGCGTCAAGTGCGTCTACGTGGCCATCGGCCAGAAGGCCTCCACGATTGCCAACATCGTGCGTCGTCTGGAAGAAAACGGCGCCTTGGCGCACACCATTGTGGTCGCCGCCACGGCCTCTGAATCGGCCGCGATGCAGTACATCAGCGCCTACTCCGGCTGCACCATGGGCGAGTACTTCATGGATCGCGGCGAAGATGCGCTGATCGTGTACGACGATCTCTCCAAGCAGGCCGTCGCCTACCGCCAGATTTCGCTCTTGCTGCGCCGCCCGCCGGGCCGCGAAGCCTATCCGGGCGACGTGTTCTACCTGCACAGCCGTCTGTTGGAGCGCGCCGCGCGCGTGTCCGCCGATTACGTGGAAAAGTTCACCGAAGGCAAGGTCAAGGGCAAGACCGGCTCGCTCACCGCGCTGCCGATCATCGAAACCCAGGCCGGCGACGTGTCCGCCTTCGTGCCCACCAACGTGATCTCGATCACCGACGGCCAGATCTTCCTCGAAACCGACCTGTTCAACGCCGGTATCCGTCCGGCTGTGAACGCGGGTATCTCGGTCTCGCGCGTGGGTGGTGCTGCTCAAACCAAGATCATCAAGAAGCTCTCCGGCGGCATTCGTATCGCCTTGGCCCAGTACCGTGAACTGGCGGCCTTCGCACAGTTCGCGTCCGACTTGGACGAAGCCACCCGCAAGCAGCTGGAGCGCGGTCAACGCGTCACCGAGCTGATGAAGCAAAAGCAATACGCCCCGATGTCGATCGCCGAGCAGGCGCTGTCGATCTACGCCGTGGACAAGGGCTACATGGACGATGTGCCGGTCAGCAAGATCCTGGCTTTCGAAGCCGGCTTGCACGCCCACTTCGTCAACACCACCGGCGATCTTTTCAGCAAGATCAACGCCAGCGGTTCGTGGGATGACGCCATCGAGGCGGCGTTCAAGAAGGGTATCGAAGAGTTCAAGGCTACCGGCTCGTACTGAGCCGGTGGGAATCGGGAATAGGGAACTGGGAATCGTAAGAGCAGGGAGAGGCGAGTGGTGAATAATCGGTAGCAATCATGGCGCGGACCGCGCTTGACCATTCCCGAATCCCCATTCCCGAATCCCCGCTCGCGGAGCGAGCAATATGGCCGGCGGCAGAGAAATCAAAACCAAGATCAAGAGCGTGCAGAACACCCGCAAGGTGACGCGCGCGCTGGAAATGGTCTCGGCATCCAAGATCCGCAAGGCGCAGGATCGGATGAAGGCCTCGCGTCCCTATGCGCGAGCGATGCGACAGGTGATCGGGCATCTGGCCCAGGCCAATACCGACTACCGTCATCCTTTCTTGGTCGAGCGCAGCGACATCAAGCGCGTCGGCTACATCGTGATCTCCTCCGATCGCGGTCTGGCCGGCGGCCTCAACAACAACCTCTTCCGCAAGGTTGTGGGTGAGCTGCGTCAGTGGCAGGACAAGGGCGTCGAAGCCGACATGGTCACCATCGGCCAGAAGGCCTCGGTGTTTTTCCGGCGCCTCAAGGTCAACATGGCGGCCTCGGTCACCCACATTGGCGACGAGCCCAAACTCGAAGCCCTGATCGGTGTCATCAAGGTGATGCTCGATGCCTACACCGAGGGCAAGCTCGATCGGGTGTATCTGGTGTACAACGACTTCGTGAACACCATGGTGCAGCGCGCTGCGTTCGACCAATTGCTGCCGCTGCCGGCTTCCGAGCAGACCGTGGTCAAGCACAGTTGGGATTACCTCTACGAGCCGGACCCGGCCACCGTGCTCGATCACGTCATCAATCGCTACATCGAGTCCTTGGTCTATCAGGCCGTGCTGGAAAACGTCGCCTCCGAGCACGCCGCGCGCATGGTCGCGATGAAGGCGGCCAGCGACAACGCCAGCAAGCTGATCGACACCTTGAATCTGGTTTACAACAAGGCGCGTCAGGCAGCGATCACGCAGGAAATTTCGGAAATCGTCGGCGGCGCTGCGGCAGTGTGATGACTGCCGGGAATCGGGATTGGAGATTCGGGATTCGTTCAAAGCGCGCTGCGCTGCTCTTGCTAATCTCAAATCCCAAATCCCTAATCCCAAATCCGTAATCCCATTGCAATCAAACAAACAAGCTAAATCGGAGCAACACCATGAGCCAGGGCAAAATCGTACAAATCATCGGCGCGGTCGTTGACGTCGAGTTCGCGCGCGAGAGCGTGCCGAAGGTCTACGACGCACTCAAGGTGGAAGGCACCGCCATCACCTTGGAAGTGCAGCAGCAGTTGGGCGACGGCGTGGTGCGTACCATTGCCTTGGGTTCCACCGACGGCCTCAAGCGCGGCCTGGTGGCCAACAACACCCACAATGCCATCTCGGTTCCCGTGGGCACCGGCACCTTGGGTCGCATCCTCGATGTGCTGGGTAACGCCATCGACGAAGCTGGCCCGATCAAGGCCGCCGATCACTGGGAAATCCATCGTGCGGCGCCGAGCTACGAGGATCAGTCCTCGGCCAACGAATTGTTGGAAACCGGCATCAAGGTGATTGACTTGATGTGCCCCTTCGCCAAGGGCGGCAAGGTCGGCCTGTTCGGCGGCGCCGGCGTCGGCAAGACCGTCAACATGATGGAACTGATCAACAACATCGCCAAGGCGCACTCCGGTCTTTCCGTGTTTGCCGGCGTGGGTGAGCGTACCCGCGAGGGTAACGACTTCTACCACGAGATGATCGAATCGGGCGTGGTCAACATCGAGAAGCCGGAAGAGTCCAAGGTGGCGATGGTCTACGGCCAGATGAACGAGCCGCCGGGCAACCGTCTGCGCGTGGCCTTGACCGGCCTGACCATGGCCGAATATTTCCGCGACGAGAAGGACGCCAAGACCGGCAAGGGTCGCGACGTGCTGCTGTTCGTGGACAACATCTACCGCTACACCTTGGCCGGTACCGAAGTGTCGGCGCTGCTGGGCCGCATGCCCTCCGCCGTGGGTTATCAGCCGACCTTGGCCGAGGAAATGGGCGTGTTGCAAGAGCGCATCACCTCCACCAAGACCGGCTCGATCACCTCGATCCAGGCCGTCTACGTGCCTGCCGACGACTTGACCGACCCCTCGCCGGCGACCACCTTCGCCCACTTGGACGCCACCGTGGTGCTGTCGCGTAACATCGCCTCCTTGGGCATCTACCCGGCCGTGGATCCATTGGACTCCACCAGTCGCCAGCTCGATCCGAACGTGATTGGCACCGAGCACTACGACACCGCCCGCCGCGTCCAGTCCACCTTGCAGAAGTACAAGGAACTGAAGGACATCATCGCGATCTTGGGCATGGACGAACTGTCCGAAGAAGACAAGCAGGCCGTGTCGCGCGCGCGCAAAATCGAGCGCTTCTTCAGCCAGCCCTTCCATGTGGCGGAAGTCTTCACCGGCTCGCCCGGCAAGTACGTGCCGCTCAAGGACACCATCCGCGGCTTCAAGGGCATCGTCGATGGCGAGTACGACCACTTGCCAGAGCAGGCCTTCTACATGGTCGGCTCGATCGACGAAGCCGTGGCCAAGGCGCAGAAGCTTGCGGCGTAAGCAGCAAGCTTCGGGAAACGGGAATAGAGAATCGGGAATTGTGAGGACGGGTTGAGGTGAACTGAGACAGGGCGGCAATCATCAGGCAGCGCGAGCGCGCACGTCCGATTCCCCACTCCCGATTCCCCATTCCCGCCCCAAGCAACGCGAGGAACCAGCATGACCACATTTCGTTGTGACATTGTCAGCGCCGAACGTGAGATCTTCAGCGGTGAAACCACCCTCGTGGTGGCCACCGGTGAAGTCGGCGAATTGGGCATTGCCGCGCACCACACCCCGCTCATCACCCGCCTCAAGCCGGGCAAGGTTGTCTTGACCCTGCCGGAAGGCGAACACTTGGACTTGGCCATTTCCGGAGGGATTCTGGAAGTCCAGCCCGACGTGGTCACGATCCTGGCCGACACCGCGATCCGAGCCGAGGACATTGACGAGGCCGCCGTGCGTCAAGCCAAGGAAGAGGCCGAGCGCATTCTCGCCAATCGTGACGAGCCGATGGAACTGGCCGAAGCCCAGGCCAAGCTGGCCGAATCCATGGCCCAGTTGCAGGCTCTCGAACGTCTGCGCAAGAACCTGCGCCACTGATCTGGTCCGCGCGCGCCGCGCGCGGAGGGATACACGTTGATTCAGTAACGGGCCTGCGCCAGTCGCAGGCCTTTTCGTTGGATGTGCGCAAGGTCGCAAGCTTGCGCGACACGAGTGGATAGGCCAAGCGTGTCTCCACTTGCGAACCCACGGCCACACCAGCCGGGCACAGCCACCACGCGGGTTTCGCTGGTCCGCATTTGATCGCAATCAAACTCGAATCCGTATTTCGGGCCTAAACTGGGGCAACCAAGCGGTGCGTCGTAGCCCGCCGGCCCGTGCTCGCCAAGTCCTGTCTCGCTCTCCGTGTACATTTGGGACCGACTCGGCGACCACTCGCAGAACCTTGAGGCATGCGACGAACCCATCGACTCTCAGATGAGGCTTCACGCATGAGCTATTTCCTCGATCGCCTGCAGTTCTTCAAGCGCAACTCCGAGCCTTTTGCCGGCGGTCATGGCTTCACCAAGACCGAGAGCCGCGAATGGGAGAACACCTACCGTGCACGCTGGCAGTACGACAAGATCGTGCGCTCGACTCATGGCGTGAATTGCACCGGCTCGTGCAGCTGGAAGATCTACGTCAAAAACGGTCTGGTGACCTGGGAAACCCAGCAGACCGACTACCCGCGTACGCGCCCGGACTTGCCCAATCACGAACCGCGCGGCTGCCCGCGTGGCGCGAGCTACTCCTGGTACCTGTATTCGGCCAACCGGGTGAAGTACCCGCTGGTGCGCGGCGCCTTGCTGAAGATGTGGCGCGAAGCGCGCAAGAGCAAATCCCCGGTGGATGCTTGGGCCAGCATCGTCGAAGATCAAACAAAGGCCAAGAGCTACAAGACCCGTCGCGGCATGGGCGGCTTCGCCCGCGTGCACTGGGACGAGGTGAACGAGATCATCGCCGCGTCCAATCTCTATACGGTCAAAAAGTTCGGCCCCGACCGCGTCATCGGCTTCTCGCCGATCCCGGCGATGTCGATGATTTCCTATGCTTCCGGTGCCCGTTACCTGTCTTTGCTGGGTGGCGCGTGCCTGTCGTTCTACGATTGGTATTGCGACCTGCCGCCCGCCAGCCCGCAGGTCTGGGGTGAGCAAACCGACGTGCCCGAATCGGCCGATTGGTACAACAGCCGCTACATCATCGCTTGGGGCTCAAACGTTCCGCAGACGCGTACCCCCGATGCGCACTTCTTCACCGAAGCGCGCTACAACGGCACCAAGACGGTGTCGATTACCCCGGACTACTCGGAAGTCGCCAAGCTCACCGACCACTGGCTGCATCCCAAGCAGGGCACGGATGCCGCGTTGGCGTTTGCGATGGGTCACGTGATCTTGAAGGAATTCCACGTCGACAAGCCGGCGCCGTACTTCGTCGACTACTGTCGTCAGTACACCGACATGCCGCTCTTGGTGAAATTGGAGAAGCGCGCGGATGGTCGGCTCGTGGCAGGTCGTTTCTTGCGCGCCTCTGACCTTGGCGGTTTGGAGCAAACCAACAATCCCGAATGGAAGACCTTGGCATTCGACGAAACCACGGGCAATCTCTGTGTGCCCAACGGCTCGGTCGGTTTCCGCTGGGGTGAAAAGGGTCGCTGGAACATCGAAGAAAAAGATGCTGCCGGTCGCGATACGCGCCTGCTGCTGAGCTTCAAAGATGCCAATGACGGCATCAAAGCGATCAGCTACCCCTACTTTGGTGGTATCGAGCACGCCAAGTGGACGGCCAACAAGTTCGACGACGTGTTGGAACGCAATGTACCGGTGCGCACACTGACACTCGCCGATGGCTCGAGCTGTGCGGTCGCCACCGTCTATGACTTGTTGCTGGCGCAATACGGCGTGGACCGCGGTTTTGGTGGTGGCAATGTCGCCAAGAACTACGACGACAACGTGCCGGGCACTCCCGCATGGCAGGAAGTCATCACCGGTGTGCCGCGTCACGACGTGATCGAGATTGCGCGTGAATTCGCCAGCACCGCCGCCAAAACCCGTGGCCGCAGCATGATCATCGTCGGTGCGGCGATGAACCACTGGTTCCACAACGACATGAATTACCGCGGCCTCATCAACATGTTGATGATGTGCGGTTGCGTCGGGCAAACCGGTGGTGGTTGGGCGCATTACGTCGGTCAGGAAAAGCTGCGCCCGCAGACCGGCTGGCAGCCGATTGCCTTCGCGCTCGACTGGAGCAAGCCGCCGCGCCACATGAATGGCACCTCGTACTTCTACTTCCACTCGGACCAATGGCGTTACGAGAAGCTGGAAATGAAGGAGCTGCTGTCGCCACTGGCCGATGCCGCCAAGTACACCGGCAGCCAAGCCGATTTCAACTTGCAGTCCATCCGCATGGGCTGGTTGCCGAGCGCGCCACAGCTCAATACCAATCCGCTCGGCATCGCCAAGGCAGCCGAAGCGGCGGGTACCACGCCGGCCGAGTACGTGGTGAGCCAGCTCAAGAGCGGCAAGATGGACTTTGCCTTTGCTGATCCGGACGCGCCGGAAAACTTCCCGCGCAACATGTTCATCTGGCGCTCGAATCTTCTGGGTTCATCGGGCAAGGGCCACGAATACATGCTGCGTCACCTGCTTGGCACGCGCCACGGTGTGCAGGGCAAGGACTTGGGCGAACGCGGCGCGGTCAAGCCCGAGGAAATCAAGTGGCACGATCAGGCACCGGAAGGCAAGTTGGACCTCCTGGTCACACTCGACTTCCGCATGTGCACCACCGCGCTTTATTCGGACATCGTGTTGCCCACGGCAACTTGGTACGAGAAGGACGACCTCAACACCTCGGACATGCACCCCTTCATCCATCCCCTGTCCAAGGCGGTGGATCCTGCGTGGGAAGCGCGCAGCGACTGGGACATCTTCAAGGGCATTGCGCGCACCGTCAGCGCGATGGCGCCGGGCGTGCTCGGCGTGGAAAAAGACGTGGTACTGGTGCCAACCCTGCACGACACGCCCGGTGAGCTCGCCATGCCCTTGGGTGTGACCGACTGGAAAAAGGGCCAGTGCGAGCCGATCCCCGGCAAGACCATGCCAAGCATCGCCGTGGTCGAGCGCGACTATCCCAACCTCTACAAGAAGTTCACCTCGCTGGGTCCGCTGCTGGACAAGCAAGGCAACGGTGGCAAGGGCATCAACTGGGATACCAAGGACGAAGTCAAGTTCCTCGGCGACCTCAATCATCGCGTGCGTGATGAGGGCGTGAGTCAGGGGCGTCCGCAGATCGAAAGCGCCATCGATGCGGCCGAATGCGTGATGCATCTGGCACCGGAAACCAATGGCCACGTCGCGGTCAAAGCATGGGAAGCGCTGGGTGAATTCACCGGCCGCGATCACACCCATCTGGCGGTCGGCAAGGAGCACGAAGCCATTCGTTTCCGCGACATCCAAGCGCAGCCGCGCAAGATCATCTCCAGCCCCACCTGGTCGGGCTTGGAAGACGAGCACGTCAGCTACAACGCCGGCTACACCAATGTGCACGAGTTGATTCCTTGGCGCACCGTCACCGGTCGGCAACAGTTCTACATGGATCACGAATGGATGATCGCCTTCGGTGAAGGTTTCATGCAGTACCGTCCGCCGGTCGACACCAAGACCATCGCGCCGATCATCGAGAAGAAGCCCAACGGCAACAAGGAAATCGTGTTGAACTGGATCACCCCGCACCAGAAGTGGGGCATCCACAGCACCTATTCCGACAACCTCATCATGCAGACGCTCTCGCGTGGTGGCCCGATCGTGTGGTTGTCGGAAGACGATGCGCGCAGCGCCGGCATCGAGGACAACGACTGGATCGAACTGTTCAACGTCAACGGTGCCATCGCCGCACGCGCCGTGGTCAGCCAGCGCATGATGAACGGCATCGCGATGATGTATCACGCGCAGGAGCGCATCATCAACGTGCCCGGTTCGGAAATCACCGGCACCCGTGGCGGTATCCACAACTCGGTCACCCGCGTCGTGCTCAAGCCCACCCACATGATTGGCGGCTACGCCCAGTTTGCCTATGGCTTCAACTACTACGGCACCGTGGGCAGCAACCGTGATGAATTCGTGGTCGTGCGCAAGATGAACAAAGTCGATTGGTTGGATGGCGAAGAACCGGGATTGGGGAGTAGGGATTCGGGATTGGAGAAAGCCAATGTCTGACCTCGCTACCGCCGTTTCCAAGCCCCAATCACGAATCACGAATCCCGGAGCTCAACCATGAAAGTACGTGCACAGATTGCAATGGTGCTGAACCTGGACAAGTGCATCGGCTGCCACACCTGTTCGATCACCTGCAAGAACGTCTGGACCAGCCGCGAGGGCGTGGAATACGCCTGGTTCAACAACGTCGAGACCAAGCCCGGCGTCGGCTATCCCAAGGAATGGGAAAACCAGGACAAGTGGAACGGCGGCTGGGTGCGCACCAAGGCCGGCAAGCTGGTGCCCAAGGCCGGTGGTCGTTGGCGCATGTTGTCCAAGATCTTCGCCAATCCGGACCTGCCGCAGATCGACGACTACTACGAGCCCTTCGATTTTGATTACCAGCATCTGCACGAGGCGCCAGACGGCAAGCATCAGCCGACCGCACGTCCGCGTTCGCTGATTTCCGGCCAGCGCATGCAGAAGATCCACTGGGGTCCGAACTGGGAAGAAATCCTCGGCACCGAGTTTGCCAAGCGCAGCAAGGACAAGAATTTCGATGGCGTGCAGAAGGAAATCTACGGCGCCTTCGAGAAGACCTTCATGATGTACCTGCCGCGCCTGTGCGAGCACTGCTTGAATCCGGCGTGCGTGTCGGCGTGCCCGTCGGGCGCGATCTACAAGCGCGAGGAAGATGGCATCGTCCTCATCGATCAGGACAAGTGCCGCGGCTGGCGCATGTGCGTGTCGGCTTGCCCCTACAAGAAGATCTACTACAACTGGAAGAGCGGCAAATCCGAGAAGTGCATCTTCTGCTACCCACGCATCGAAATGGGTGAACCTACGGTGTGTTCGGAAACCTGCGTGGGTCGCATCCGTTATCTGGGCGTGCTGCTGTATGACGCCGACCGCATCCAGGAAGCGGCTTCCGTTCCAGCCGAGAAGGACTTGTACCAAGCGCATCTGGATATCTTCCTCGATCCGTTTGATCCCAAGGTGATCGAAGCGGCACGCAAGGAAGGCATTCCCGACAACTGGCTGGACGCGGCGAAAAAATCGCCGACCTACAAGCTCGCCATCGACTGGAAGCTGGCCCTGCCATTGCACCCGGAATACCGCACCTTGCCGATGGTGTGGTACGTGCCGCCGCTGTCGCCGATCCAGTCTGCGGCCGAGCGTGGACGCGTGGGTATGAATGGCGAATTGCCGGACGTGGCCTCGCTGCGCATTCCGGTGCGGTATCTGGCCAACATGCTGACCGCCGGCGACGAAGCGCCGGTTGTCCGCGCCTTGGAGCGCATGATGGCGATGCGTGCCTGGCGTCGCGCCAAGAACGTGGATGGCGTGGAAGACACCAAGGTGTTGCAACAGGCGGGGCTCACCGTGGCTCAGGCCGAAGACATGTATCGCTATTTGGCCATTGCCAATTACGAAGATCGCTTCGTCATCCCCACCGCACACCGCGAATACGCCAACGATGCCTTTGGTGAACGTGGCGGTTGTGGCTTCACCTGGGGCAATGGTTGCAGTGGCGATTCTCCGGCCGATCTCTTCACCCAGCGCAAGACGGCACGCTACTCGGTACACCCGAACCGCCAGGAGAAACACGAGGTGGTTGAATGAGTGCGCTGAAACTCATCGGCGTATTGCTCGACTATCCACAGGATGAATTGTGGGAGCACGGCGAGGAATTGCTCGCCGCCGCCGAGGGCACGTCGCTGTCGGCCAAGCGACGTGCGCAGCTGGGGCAGTTTGCGCGTGAGCTGTTGGCGACCGATCCGCTGGAAGCCCAAGACCGCTGGTTGCAGACCTTCGACCGTGGCCGTTCGATGAGCCTGCTGTTGTTCGAGCACATCCACGGCGAGTCGCGCGATCGCGGTCAAGCCATGGTCGATTTGATCGAGGCCTATCGCAAAAATGGCTACGAGCTGGATGCTCGCGAACTGCCGGACTATCTGCCCTTGCTGCTGGAGTATCTGAGTCAGCGCCCGGCAGAAGAATCGCGCGATTGGTTGCACCACGTCAGCCACATCATCGGCCTGCTGGCAGCGCGTGCTGCCGAGCGGGAAAGCCCGTATGCCTTGCTGCTTGAACTCTTGGTCGAGTACGCCGAAGGCAAGCTCGACCTGAGCAATTTGCGTCATCGCGCCCGCCAAGAAGTGCGCGATGACACCGTCGAGGCGATGGATCGTCTGTGGGAGGAAGAAGCGGTCCGATTCGGGCCGGAAGCCCCCGCTGAAGATTGCGCCCCACCCACCCGTTCGCCCGCACGTTCCGATGCCATCCGCCAGGTGCAGCCATGAACTTCGTCAACGAGTTGCTCTTCCAGATTTATCCCTACGTCGCCCTGTCGGTGTTCTTCATCGGCTCCTTGGTGCGGTTTGACCACTCCATGTACACATGGCGTTCCGGTTCCAGCCAACTGCTGTCCAGCAAAGGCATGCGCCTTGGAAGCAACATGTTTCACGTCGGCATCTTGGTGGTGTTGGGCGGACACATCGTCGGCTTGCTGACGCCGCACGAGGTCTATTCGGTGTTCATCAGCACCGAGCAGAAGCAATTGTTGGCCATGGTGGTCGGTGGCACCTTCGGCGTGATCTGCCTCATCGGCATGGTCATCTTGATGTGGCGGCACCTGTTCAACCCACGCATCCGTGCCACCGACAACTGGCGCAACGTCCTGTTGTTGGCCTTGTTGATGGCGCAGCTGCTGCTCGGTTTGTACTCGGTCGTGGTGTCCACCCATCACATGGATGGCAGCGTGATGGCGGCCCTGGCCGAATGGGCACAACGTTTGATCACTTTCCGTCCCGGTGCGGCGGATCTAGTGGCCAACGTGCATTGGGTCTACAAGGCCCACATCGTGCTGGGCATGACCTTGTTCTTGGTCGCGCCATTCACCCGCTTGGTGCACATTTGGAGCATTCCGCTCAGCTATCTGTGGCGGCCTTACCAGGTGGTGCGCCGTCGTCAGCCGCCGTTGCGCTACGGTCCGAGGGCTTGAGACATGGCGATCGGCAAGAAGCGGCGTGAGCTGGCGATCACCATCATCGACTCCAACACCTCGGTTGCCGAAGAAGCCCACGCGCATCATCACGATCACGCTGATGAAGGCCCACGCAGTCTGGGCCGTCCCGCACCGTGTTATCTGTTCGTGGCCGATACCGCCATCAGCGAAGCCGACATCGCGCGCGAGATGCAGTTTCATCGCGCGATGAAGCCCGAGGTTTCACGCGCCGAAGCGGCGCGTGCCTTGGTGGTGCGTGAACTCCTGCGACGTGAGGTGGAACGCTTGAATCTGGCCGCCAGCATCGAACCTCAGCATGGCGAAACCGAAGAAGAGGCCAGCATTCGCGTGCTGATCGAACGCGAAGTGGAACATCGCAGCCCGGATGAAGGCGCCTGCCGGCGCTACTACGAACAAAACCCGGAACGCTTCCACGCGCCGGACCGTATTCGCGTGCGCCACATCCTTCTGGCCGCCGCGCCGGATGATGTCAACGGACGCTTGCACGCACGCAGCAAGGGCGAGGGCTTGATTGCCGAACTCAAAGCCCAGCCACACCTGTTCACTGACTTTGCCATGCGCCATTCCGATTGCCCATCCAAGACCGAAGGTGGAGATCTGGGCTGGTTGGAACATGGCCAAACGACGCCGGAATTCGATCGCCAAGTATTCCGCCTCAAGCAAGGTCTGGCGGCCTACCCGGTGGAGTCGCGCTGGGGTTATCACGTGGTCAGCGTGGAAGCGATCGAAAGTGGTGAAGAACTTGCGTTCGATCAAGTCCACCAGCGCATTTCCGATTATCTTGAGCTGCAACTGCGCCAGCGTGAATTGCAACAGTATTTGCAAGGCCTGCAGGAGCGCTTCGAGGTCCGTGGTTTGGACGCCATCGAGGCCGCTGTCGGCTGACACAGACACCGCTGCACCGCCATGGCGCGATGAGTTTTTCATTCGACGTCGAGGCATCCCATGCAAGAGTCAATCCCGATCCACAGTGGCCGCCAACAGCGGGCGCTGTGGATGTCGACCGCATCGTTCACGGTGTGTTTTGCGGTTTGGACGATCTTTTCGATCATTGGCGTCAGGGTCAAACAGGACCTTGGGCTTTCCGAAACGCAGTTCGGTCTGTTGATCGGCACGCCGATCCTCACCGGCAGCTTGATCCGCCTGATGATGGGCATCTGGGCCGATCAGTACGGCGGTCGACGTGTGCAGGTGATCGTGATGTTCACCGCCGCGATTGCCACGTGGTTGTTGACCTACGCCAACTCCTACCCAAGCTTCCTGCTGGCCGCCGCGGGCGTGGGCATCGCCGGTGGTGCGTTCTCATCCGGTATTTCTTACGTGTCGCGCTGGTTTCCGGCCGGACGGCAAGGTCTGGCCTTGGGCATCTATGGCGCGGGCAACGTCGGTGCGGCCGTCACCAAGCTGCTCGCCCCGATGGTG
>CAUJJS010000246.1 GCA_963205415.1 Pseudomonadota bacterium | reverse complement strand
CGACACGGTGGAGCCCTTGGTACTCGCGCCACGCGCGCCCTGGCGTTGGTTGGCCCCGCGTGGCGTGCTGGGCGCAGGCCACGCATTGGGGGCAGCGTTTGCGGCACGACTGCACGCGCCTTGGCCGGATCTGGTGATCGGATGCGGTCGCCAGGCGGCACTGGCCACGCGCGTGCTGAGCCGCGCCAGTGGCGGGCGCACGCGCACGGTACAGATTCTCGATCCGCGCATCGCGCCATCCCATTACGACTGGGTGGTCGCACCACGACACGATGGCTTGCACGGCGACAACGTGATCACCACGCTGGGCGCGCTCAACGCCATCGACGAGGCGTGGTTGGCGCAGGCACGTCGCCAATTTTCCACCTTGGGTCAATGGCCCACGCCACGCTACGCCGTCTTGTTGGGTGGGCCGACGGCGGCCGTGCAGCTCGATCAAAGCTATTGGTCGGCACTGGTGGCTGCGTTGAAACCTGTGCTCGAACACGAGGGCGCGAGCCTGATGCTCTCCAGTTCGCGGCGCACGCCGGCATGGATGCGGCAGGCCGCTGTCGAGGCCTTTGCCAAGGTTCCTGGCGTGCAATGGCATGGGCCGGACGATGGCGAAAATCCTTACGCCGGCTTTCTCGCCTGGGCCGATGCCATCGTGGTCACGCCCGACTCGGTGAACCTCTTGAGCGAGGCGGCCGCCACGGGCGCATCGGTGTGGACCTTTGCACCTTCGCCCATCCAAGGCAAAGTAGGACGCTTCGTGCAGGCGCTGTGCGATAGCGGACGCATCGCGCGCTTGGGCGTGGATGCCGCCGCCGCAAATGCCGTGCCCTTGCGCGAAACCGCGGATGTCGCCGCCCGGATTCGGGCGCGCTTGGGCTGGGACGAATCGGCATGATCCTGCTGGATGATGACGGCAGCCTTGCCGCGCTGGAGTGGGGATTTCGAACCGAAGCCTTGCCGGCGCTCCACGGATCGGTTCTGTTTCTCAATGCCCGTCACGGCGCACTGCTCGCTTCGCATACAGATATCGACTGGCATTGCGAACAGGGTTTTCTGCCTTGGAATGAGACCCTGCGACGCGGCGGCTTCGAGGCGCAGGCGCGCATCGAGGCCAAGGGGTTCGATGCCTGCCTGATCCTGTTGCCACCCCAACGCGATGAAGCCCGTGCCTTGTTGGCACGCGCCACGGTGGCATGCCGCGAGGGTGCTTGGCTGATCGCCGTCGCGCCCAATCGCGCCGGCGGTGGCAGTGTGGCCACGGATCTCGACGTCTTGATGGGGCACAGTCAAAGCACCACCAAACACAAATGCCGCATGGCCTGGGCGTCCGTCGCCTCGGCGCAACTTGATGCCGACCTGCAATCGAACTGGCTGGCACTGGATGCGCCGCGCCCAATCGCGCTTGAGAACGCTCGCTTCTGGACTCGTCCGGGACTCTTTGCCTGGGACCGCATCGATCCCGCATCGGCCCTGCTTGCTTCGCAATGGCCCACGGATCTGGCCGGCCGCGCCGCCGACCTTGGCGCAGGTTGGGGCTATCTGTCGGTGCAACTGCTGCGTCACTGCCCAGCCATCCGCCAGATTGATCTGTTCGAGGCCAACGCCCGCGCATTGGCGCCGGCCCGTCGCAACCTCGATGCGGCCCTTGGGGCGCGCCCACAAACCTCGGCGAGGGTGCATTGGCACGACGTGGCCCAGGGCTTGCCCGGTCGTTTTGATGTCATCGTCAGCAATCCGCCGTTCCACGTGGGCGCCAGTGAACAGGTGGATCTGGGGCGCGCCTTCATCCGCAGCGCCCGCGCGGCCCTTGGCACCCACGGCGTATTCTGGCTGGTCGCCAACCGCCACCTGCCCTACGAGGCCAGCCTGGCCGAACACTTCCAACAGGTCGACACGATGATCCAGCACGAGGGATTCAAAGTGATCCGCGCACGCGGGCCACGGCCATGAAGCTGCTCAAGCTCATCGCCAATCTCGGCTACGGTAGCCGCCGCGAGGTCCTGGCGCTGTTCGCCGACGGCCGCATCACCGATGCCAAGGGCGAGGTGCTGTATGGCGATGACCGGCTGCCGGCCAGCGGCGTATTGATCGATGGTCAGGTGTTGGACCCTTTGCCCGGCGTGGTCATCGCACTCAACAAACCCTGCGGCTACACCTGCTCGACGCGCGATCCCTCGCGGCTGGTGTTCGACCTGCTGCCCGCGCGCTTTCGTCTGCGCTCGCCGGCGCTTTCCACGGTCGGGCGCTTGGATCGCGACACCTCCGGGCTGTTGTTGTTGACCGACGATGGCCAGTTGCTGCATAGGATCATTTCACCACGCGCGCAGGTCAGCAAAACCTACGAAGCCACGCTGGCCGAGGACCTGCGTGGCGATGAAGCCGAGCTCTTTGCGTCCGGCAGCCTGATGCTGGAATCGGAGACCACGCCGCTGGCGCCGGCGCGACTGATAACGCTGGGCCCGCGCCATGTCCAACTGGTCGTGAGCGAGGGGCGCTACCATCAGGTGCGCCGCATGTTCGCCGCCACCGGCAATGCCGTCACACGCTTGCAGCGCATCGCCATCGGTGACTTGAGGCTGGCCGAGCTGGATCTGCCGGAAGGCGAGTGGCGCGTGCTTGAAGCCGCCGCATTGGCACGCGTGTTTGGCGCCCGCGACTGAGCCATCGGATCGCCCCCTACACGCCCTGCAACTGGGCAAAGGCCAGCACCAGCCACTTGGCCCCGACCTGTTCGAAATTGACCTGCACCCGGGTGTGTGCGCCAGCGCCTTCCACGTCCATGATCGTGCCTTCGCCAAACTGCGCATGGCGCACGCGCTGACCCAAGCGAAAGCCACTGGCGATGGCATCATCCTGCGGCAAGCGCACTGCACGCATGGACATGGCCGGACGGACCACGCCCACGCGCGGACGCACTTCGCGCAGCACCTGCGCCGGGATTTCCCGCAAGAAACGGGATGGCGCGCCCAAGGTATCCACGCCATGGATGCGGCGCGATTCGGCGTAGGAAACGATCAACAGCTCGCGTGCGCGGGTGATGCCGACGTAGGCCAGGCGGCGTTCCTCCTCCAACCGGCCCGGCTCGTCCATCGAGCGTTGCGCCGGAAACAGACCTTCTTCCAGCCCGGCCAGAAACACCAGCGGAAACTCCAGCCCCTTGGCCGAGTGCAGGGTCATCAGTTGCACGCCGTCCTCCCAGTCCTGGGCCTGACCCTCGCCGGCCTCGAGCGCGGCGTAGGCCAGGAAAGCCACCAGCTCCGGCTGTGCCTCATCACCCTCGGCGCGGGTGAAACGGCTGGCCACGGTGACCAGCTCATCGAGGTTGTCGGTGCGTGCTTCCAGCAGGCCACGCGACTGATTGGCGTAGTGCGCGTACAACTGCGAGCGCGCCATGACGTGGTTGATCTTTTCGGCCAGCCCCAAGTCGACGATCTCGTCGGCCAGCGACTGGATCAGGTCGATGAAGCCCTGCAAGGCATTGCGCGCGCGTCCGGACAAAGCCGCTGCGGAAACCTCACCCAGCACCGCATCCCAGAGTGACACCGAGGTGTCGCGCGCACGGGCGCGAACCTGTTCCAAGGTGCGCTCGCCGATGCCGCGCGTGGGGGTGTTGACTGCGCGTTCGAAGGCAGCGTCATCGGCCGGGTTGGCGATCAGGCGCAGATAGGCCAGTGCGTCCTTGATTTCGGCGCGTTCGAAGAAGCGTTGCCCGCCGTACACCCGATACGGCATGCCCGCTTCCATCAACGCCTGCTCGAAGGCCCGCGATTGGGCATTGGAGCGATACAGAATCGCGCAGTCTCGTGCCTGTCCGCCGCCCTCGATCCAGCTGCGCACGCGGCTGACGGCGTAGCGTGCCTCGTCGTTCTCATCGTGTGCGGCGAACAGGGCAATCGGTTCGCCCTCGGCATCTTCGGTCCACAGGCGTTTGCCGAGACGGTCGGGATTGTTGGCGATCACGGCATTGGCGGCGCTGAGGATGTTGGCGCTGGAGCGATAGTTCTGCTCCAGCCGCACGGTGCGGGCGCCGGCAAAGTCGCGCAGGAAATGTTGCACGTTCTCCACCCGCGCCCCGCGCCAGCCATAGATCGACTGGTCATCATCGCCCACCACCAACACGCAGCCGGTGGTGCCGGCGAGCAGGCGCACAAAGGCGTACTGGATGGCATTGGTGTCTTGGAATTCGTCCACCAGGATCTGGCCAAAACGTTGCCGGTAATGCTGCAACAACTCGGGATGAGCCAGCAGCATTTCGTGGCAGCGCAACAGGATCTCGGCAAAGTCCACCAATCCGGCGCGCCGACAAACTTCCTCGTAAGCGCGATAGATGCGGGCGAAGGCATCGGTCGCGGCGTGTCCATCTTGAATCGAATCCGGGCGCTTGCCCTCATCCTTGTGCGCATTGATGAACCACATCGCCTGCCGCGGTGGAAAGCGCGTGGCATCCAGCCCCAGATCGGCGATCACGCGCTTGACCAGACGCAGCTGGTCGTCGGCATCCAGCACTTGGAAAGTTTCCGGCAAATCCGCGTCGGCCCAGTGCAAGCGCAGCAGGCGATGCGCCAGGCCGTGGAAGGTGCCGATCCACATGCCGCGGGTGCCATCCGGCATCAACTGCTCGCAGCGCTGGCGCATCTCGCGCGCGGCCTTGTTGGTGAAGGTCACCGCCAGCACACCCCAGGGCGGCACACCCATCACCTGGGTCAACCAGGCGATGCGGTGCACCAGAACACGGGTCTTGCCGGAGCCGGCGCCTGCCAAGACCAGCAGGGGTTCGGCCGGCGCGCTGACGGCCTCGCGCTGGGCTGCATTGAGCCCATCGAGCAGGTGGGAAACATCCATCGCGATAGTGTAAAGGCTGGCGTTCGCGATACGCCCGATCAAGGTGCGCTAGGCACGCGCTTGGGTCGCTTCCAGGCTTCGATGGTGTGCTGCGGCGCACGCGTCAGGGTAAGTTTGTCGGGCGGAGCCGCCTTGGTCAGCACCGAGCCGGCGCCGATCGTGGCGCTGGCACCGACCTCGACCGGGGCGACAAGGGAGCTGTTGGAACCGATGAAGGCATCGTCACCGATGCGCGTGGTGAACTTGTTGATGCCGTCGTAATTGCAGGTGATGGTGCCGGCGCCGATGTTGACGCGCGCACCCACCACCGCATCACCGAGGTAAGTCAGGTGATTGGCCTTGCTGGATGGGCCGAGCGTGGTTTTCTTGGTCTCCACGAAGTTGCCCACATGCACCGAATCAGCCAGCACCGTGCCCGGGCGCAGACGCGCATAGGGGCCGATGACGCAGCCCTCGCCCGCGATGGCGCCGTCGATGTCGCAATGGCCCAGTACCCGTGTGCCCGCCGCCAGTTCGACATCGCGCAAGCGCGTGTAAGGTCCGATCGAGACGCCATCGCCCAACACCACGCGGCCTTCCAGGATCACCCCGACATCCAGTGTGACCTCGCGCCCGACCTGTACCTCACCGCGCACGTCCACGCGCTCGGGATCGGCCACGCGCACGCCAGCCAGGCACAGCGCCTGCACCGCACGCCGCTGGAATGCGCGTTCGAGTTTGGCCAGTTGCCACAGATCGTTGGCGCCTTCCACCTCGATCGGATCGGCGCAGTTCACCACCGCGGCCGGTTCGCCATCACCGGCGGCCAAGGCAAAGACATCGGTCAGGTAATACTCGCCTTGGCTGTTGTTGCATTCGATGCGTTCCAGCCAGTGCCGCAGTGCGCCCGCATGAACGGCGATGATGCCGGTGTTGACGCTGCGGATGCGGCGCTGTGCGGCATCAGCATCGCGGTGTTCGACGATGGCCGCCACACGGCCTTGCGGATTGAGCACGATGCGGCCATAGCCAGTGGCGTCGGCCGGTTCGGTGCTCAGCACCGTCAGCGGATCGGTGAGCGCCAAGAGCTGCGCCAAGGTTTCACTACGAATCAGGGGCACATCGCCATACAACACCAGTACCCGTGCGTCATCGGGAATGCCGGGCATGGCCTGCATCACGGCATGTCCCGTGCCCAGGCGTTGGTTTTGTTCGACGAAATGCAGGCCCGCGTGTGCGGCAAGCTGTGTCCGCACCGCGTCCGCGCCGTGGCCGATCACCAGATGGATGGCGGCCGGCACGAGGGCGCGCGCGGCTTCCACCACATGCACCAGCATCGGTCGATGGGCAATCGGTTGCAGCACCTTGGGCAGGGCCGAGTGCATGCGCTTGCCTTCACCGGCGGCAAGGATGACGACGTGCAGGGGACGTGGACTCATGGAAAAACTCGCGGATCAGGCCAATGCTCAAAGTATCGCATCAATGCCTTGCCGGCCTGATTGCCCAGGCTTGAATCAACCCGGACGGATGACCTCGCCGCTGCGCGCATCGCGGATGATCGAGGGTTGACTGCGACCATCGGTTGGACCTTCGACCCAGCCATCCAGCAGTGCCAGCAGATCGCTCGACAATTCATTCAATGCGCGCGCCGGCGCCTCGCCACTGCGGTTGGCGCTGGTGGAAACCAGCACCCCGCCGAAAGCCGTGCACAAGCCCGCGGCAATGCTGTGGGCGGTCACCCGCACGGCCAAGGTGTCGTGCTCGCCGCGCAGCCACGCGGGTACGTGCGCCTGACAGGGAATCAGCCAGGTATTCGGGCCAGGCCAAGTCGCCAGGATCTCGGCGCGACGGGCCTCGGGCACGTCCATCCAGCGCACATGGGCTTGTACCTGTTCGAGCGTGGCGGCAATCACGATCATGCCCTTGGCAGCAGGGCGTTGCTTGATCGCCAACAGGCGTTGCACCGCAGCTTCGTTGAACGGATCGCAGCCCAAGCCCCACACCGCTTCGGTGGGATAAGCAATCACGCCACCACGACGTAAGCAGGTGGCGGCCTGTTCAAATTGCATGGCGCGGCAGGGCATGATGTTTTCGATCTTTGGCGATGAAGCCCCATTGTCGAACCGCAGAAACGCAGCCACAAGCGCACAGCCCCACCCGTAGAGCGGAGCTTGCTCCGCTGCGTTTGATGTGGTGCTTCTGACGCATTCACGCTCCAAGCCGAGCAAGCTCGGCTCTACCACAGCTCCAAGCCGAGCAAGCTCGGCTCTACAAGCCACCGTCACCCCGTAGAGCGGAGCTTGCTCCGCTGCTTTTGATGTGGCTCTCTGACGCATTCACGCTCAAAGCCGAGCGAGCTCGGCTCTACCACAGCCCAAAGCCGAGCAAGCTCGGCTCTACGGGCGTGAAAATATTTTCGGGCGGGCCGACGAAAACGCGGCAAAACCGCGTACTGCGAACCAAGGCGGCGCTGTTGCCGCGTTTTGGAGTGTTCGCGATGTCCCCCATCTTTCCCCGCGCGGCCTGCCTAGTCGCGCTGTTGCTGGCCTTTTCACCCGCGCCTGCACAGGCGGCCGAGAGCGAGCTGGATACGAGTTTTGGCACAGGCGGGTTCCTGCTCACCGACGGCACCTCCACCAACATCCCCATCCCCGCACCCACCGCCGTGCATGGCCCGAGGGCCGGGGATTTCGACCGGCTCTATTCGAGCTGTCCCGGCCCGGACGACACCCAGATGCTCACCGGCATGGTTGATGTCTCCAACGTCGATCCGGTCAACCTGCTAGGCAATCCCCGGCACATCGCCACCGCCCGCCTGCGCCGTGACGGCAGCCTGGATCTGGCCTACGGGCGGCGCGAGATCGAGCTGCCGGGCGGCCTCACCGACGTCAACGCCCACGTCTCGATCTGCCTGGGCAACGGCGCCAGCCTGATCGCGCGCAGCGTGGCGGCCAGCGCCAGCCAGGACTGCACCTACGGCCTGGACAACGATTGCAACATCCAGATCTTCCGCATCACCGCCGAAGGCGAACTGGATCCTGGCTTCGGCAGCGGCGGCGTGCTCACGCTGGATCTGGATACGGTGCCGCGCCCCGGCCTCGGCACGCTGGGCGTTTTCGAAGCCGTGCTCGAACTCAACGCCAAGGCCGATGGCAGCGAATACCTGCTCAGCGGTCGGGCGTCGCTGGCGCCGGACGACATCCCGACCGCCCCGTTCGCCGTGCGCATCTCGGCCAGCGGCAAGGTGCTGGCGGCGCGCGTGATCCACCTGCCCGGCACCGATCGCGGTGAGATCCGCGCGATCGACTACAGCAGCGACGGCGAAGTCTGGGTGGCGGGCAGCGCGCGGCGCATCGGGGAAAGCACGCGCCCGCTGCTGGTCGGGCGTCTGGCGCTGGCGGATCTGGCGCCGCTGGCCATCGACATCGGCAGCACCGGCCACTGGACCCTCCTGGGGGGGCGCATGCTGCGGCCCGATACCTTCGTCGTCGGTGCCGTCGAAGGTGCGCACCCGAACCGCCAGCCGCGCGTACTGGTGATCCGGCCGGGCAACTTGAGTTCGATCGAACTGCCGCCCGTGGGCCGATGGCTCGGCACCGATGGCGCGATCCTGCCCACCTGGGACGCCATCGCCCCGCTCGACAGCCGCAACGTGCTGTTCGTCAATCCGGTTCAATCCGCCCAGACGCCTCAGACGGTTCTGGGCATGGGCTACTACATTGCCCGCGCCCACATCGGCGACAGCGCGGCGGAAGATCGCGTGGTGGCCCATTTCGGCGAGGGCGGCGTGATCCGCCCGAGCTTTCTCGGCAGCGACCCGAGCTGCATCGGCAAGATCAACGTGCAGGACTACACCCGCACCACGCTGTGGAACGGCCAGCCCCTCATCATCGGCCACGCCTTCCGGCGCTGCGATCCGGCGCAGAACGCCGATTGGCTGCTGCTGCGCCTCAAACCAACGTCGCTGTTCCGCGACAGCTTCGAATAACCCCCGATTCGTAGAGCGGAGCTTGCTCCGCTGCTTTGCCCCCAAAGCCGAGCAAGCTCGGCTCTACAAAAACCCCGCGTAGAGCGGAGCTTGCTCCGCTGCTCTGGCGCCCAAAGCCGAGCAAGCTCGGCTCTACAGAAACCCCGCGTAGAGCGGAGCTTGCTCCGCTGCTTTGCCCCCAAAGCCGAGCAAGCTCGGCTCTACAGACAAGGAATCACGTCATGAAATCGCACATACCTGCCATCGCCTTGCTGCTCGCCCTCACCCCGCTGATTGCGCACGCGGACGACATCGAGGCGGCACTGATCCACCCGCCGGTTGCCGCAAAAATGCAATGCTCGGAACACGCGCTCGGCACGGAAGACCACGTACCCGATGCGCTCGGCACCGATTGCGTGGTGGTGAAGCGCAATGGTGGGCCGAAAGGCAACCTGCTTTCGTTGCACACCGGCGACGGCACCGCCAACGAACACTGGCACGGTTGGCGCGAACCGCTGCTGGCGCCTTGCGATGGCGTGGTGATGATCGTCAGCCTCAACCCCGAATCGGCCGCGCCGGGCGCGTTCGGGCCGGGCCGCTCCGGCGCGATCCTGTTCAAGTGCGGCACGGCCGATGAGGCCAACCCGGTGCAGGTGGCCTACGTGCATGTGCGCGAGGCGACGGTGGCCGAGGGTGATACGGTGAAGGCCGGGCAGCCGGTGGCGCGGATCGGCAACAACGGCAGTTCCTTCAACCCGCACGTCCACGTCGGCGCGTTTCGGGGCGATCTGTTTTCGCCCGATGCGGTGCCGTTGCAGATTCGCTTCGACCTGGCCGCAATGGGAAAGCTGGCGAGGTAAGGCGTGTGGCAGAGGCGCAAGCCCCAAAAGCCGTTGTAGAGCCGAGCTTGCTCGGCTCGGGACGCGAAAGCACCAAGAGCAGCGGAGCAAGCCCCGCTCTACGCGAGCGGCCGAGCTTGCTCGGCGTCAGGCCCGCTGCCACGGGAGCGTTTATCCTTGATGGATGGAAGGTGCCGACAACATCACCGGCTGGATTCGCGACTGGCAGAAAGGCGATGCCACAGCGCGCGACCGCGTGTTCTCGCGCTTGTACGGCGATCTGAAGCGGCTGGCGTCGACGGTGCTGCACAGTGAATCCGGGCACGACACCCTGCAACCTACCGCCCTGCTCAACGATGCGCTGATGAAGCTGTTGCAGGCCAGTCCGCCGAAGGCCGAGGATCGCGGGCACTTTTCCCGCATCGTGGCGCGGGCGATGCGGCAGATCCTGATCGACCGGGCACGGCGCAAGCTGGCCGACAAGCGTGGTGCGGGCGAATCGCCATTGCCACTGGAAGATCACGATGCGGTGCTGACCGCCACCCCGGCCGATCTGGTGGCGCTCGACGATGCGCTTTCGACACTGGCGCACCTGGATCCGCGCGCCGCAGCCGTGGTGGAGCTGCGCGTGTTCGCTGGGTTCACCATCGAGGAAACCGCGCGGGCGCTGGATATTCACCCGTCCGCCGTGGGTCGCGAATGGACGCATGCGTGCGCATGGCTCAAGACCCATGCCTTCGCCCTGTAGTCAGAACAGGGGATCAGAGCAGCGGAGCAAGCTCCGCTCTACGGGATACGAAGACGACGATGAACGACGCCACCGACTACACCCGCCTGAAGGATGCTTTCCTCGAACTGCTTGATCTGGATGCCGCCGCATGCGAGCAACGTCTGGCGCAATGGGAGGCACGCGATCCGGCCCTGGCCGCCGCGCTACGCCGGCAACTGCGCGCCGCCACGCATTCGGTGCCGGTTCTGGATCGCGCCGCCGATGCGCCAGCACACCAGTGGGATCTGCCCAACTACACCTTGATCCGTGAGCTGGGGCGTGGCGGCATGGGCGTGGTGTGGCTGGCCGAGCGTGCGCTGGAGGATGCGCGTCAGCCGGTCGCGCTCAAGCGCATCGCGCAGACGCAATGGAGCGAGGACGGCCTGCGTCGCTTCCAGCGCGAGCGCCGCATCCTCGCCGCGCTGGATCATCCCAACATTGCCGCGCTCGTGGATGGTGGTACCGATGCGCACGGCGTGGCGTACATCGCCACCCAGTACGTGGATGGCGAACGCATCGACCGCTGGTGCCAGCAGCACCAGCTCGGCGTGCGCGAACGCGTGCGCCTGCTGCGCGCGGTCGCCGCGGCGGTGGCGCATGCGCACGCCCGGCTGGTGGTGCACCGCGACCTGAAGCCGGCCAACATCTTGGTGACCGCCGACGGCGTGCCCAAGCTGCTCGACTTCGGCATCGCCCGCACGCTACACGAAGAGGCCGTCACCACCGAAGGTCCGAGCCAGATGACCCTGCGCTACGCCGCGCCCGAGCAAGTCGAAAGCGAGGGCGCCGACGTCGGGGTGAGCGTGGACGTTTACGCGCTCGGCGTGCTGCTCTACGAATTGCTGGCGCGCAGCTCGCCGTACGGCGAGGCCAGCGGCCCGGCGGCACTGGTGCAGGCCATCTTGCACGACGAACCGGCGCCGCCCTCGCGGCTACACAGCGTGCTGCCGGGCGTGGATGCCGATCTGGATGCGATCTGCCTGAAGGCGCTGCGCAAACGACCGGACGATCGCTACGCCGTCGCAGCGGACCTGTTGGCCGATCTGGATCGCTGGCTGCGACGCGAGGCGGTGGAAGCGCGACGCGGCGAACGCGGCTATCGTCTACGCAGTTTCGTGCGGCAGCGCTGGCCGTGGCTCGCGGCGGCCTGCATCGGCGCGGCCGCCATCGGCTATCACCTGCACGCGCAGCAGCGCCAACTGCAGGAGGCCGAGCGCCAGCGCGACAAGGCGCAGGCGCTGGCCGGGCATTTCTCCAGCCTGTTCGAGGAAGCCCGTCCGGCCGACACCGAGCGTGGCGAGGTCAGCGCGCGCGAACTGCTGGAGCGCAGCGTCGTCCGCCTGAAAGCCGACGAGCGACAACCGCCGGCGACCCGTGCCGCGCTGCTGCTGGCCAGCGCCGAGGCGCTGGAGTACCTCGGACGGATCCCGTCCGCGCAGGATGCCGCCGCCGCGGCGCTGCGGTTGGCGCAGGGCGCGGCCCCGCCGGATGGCGACCTGCTGGCCGAGGCGCACAGCGAGCTGGCCAGCGTGCTGGACAAGCGCGGCGACGGCGAGGGCGCACTGCGCGAGATCGACGCCGGTCTCGCCCTGTTCGCGCAGGGGCAGGCCAGCCGGCCGCAGCTTCGCGTCGTCTTGCTGCAACAGCGCGCGATGGCCGCAGATGACGCCGGCGACCGCGAGGCCGCGCGCGCCGGCTACGAGGAAGTCGTGCGCGTGGCCAGCGCGGCGCTGCACGAGCCGGATGCGCTTGGCAGCTACCTCGCCGCCCAGGTCAATCTCGCCACCAATGCCATGCAGGCCGATCCGGCCGCCGCCGCCGCGCGCCTGCGCGAGGCGCTGCGCAAGGCGCGCGAGCAGGGCTTCGAGGCGCCGCGGACGTTGCTGCCGATGCGCGCCTACCTCGGCGGAGCGCTGCTGGCGCTCGGCCGCGCCGACGAGGCGCAGGCGGTGCTCGATCCCTTGCTCGTCGAGGCGCGCGCCCACTACGGCGCGGACGACCCTTGGCTGGGGCTGATCCTCAACCTCACCGGCAATGCCGCCGCCCATAACGCGCAGTTTGCGCGCGCCGACGCCCTGTTGGCGGAAAGTGCGCGCGTCACCGAACGAAATTTCGGCGCGGAGCATCCGAACACCCGCGCCTCCGAAGCCGACCGCGCCCTGCTCAGCGTGCTGGCCGGCGACTGGCCGGAAGCCCTGCGCCGCCTCGACGCCATGCTCGGCTGGCTGGAGGCCGGCGGCCGCGGCGATTCGTTGCTGGCGCAGCATCTGCACGCCGCCCGCGCCTACGTGCGGGCTCGCCAGCGCCCCGAGGACGCCAGCCTGCGCGCCGCGCTGCGCGAGACCATCGGAGGCATCGAACGCTGGAACGGACGCCAGCGCGTGCTGTGCATGCGCTGGCTGGCCTGGGCAGGAAGCGCACCGTAGCGGCGTATGCGGCTTTCGCAGGGGTGTCGCCAAGGCAAGCCAATCGATTCCCGGTCGCGTCACACATCGAACGTCCGACCGACCCACAAGGCAGGGCCTGATGTAGAGCGGAGCTTGCTCCGCTGCTCTGGTTCTTTCACACACCCAAGCCGAGCAAGCTCGGCTCTACGAGGCGAAGAACTGGGAATCTCTTATCTGGATCTGCGCAAATGCCGATGTTGCTTTTCATCACCACGCCACACACTTGCAGGCATGTCCAGCCCCAGACTCCTCATCGGTCGCGATTCACAGCCCGGCGCGTTCTACATGGTCACCACGGTGCTGCACCAGCGCGCAACGCTGTTTCTCGACCCCGCACTGGCCCGGCTGGCGGCGGAAGAATTGCAGGCCGGTGCGGCGGCGGGTTTGGCTTGGGTGGTCATGCCCGAGCAAGTCCACTGGCTGCTGCAATTGCGCGCCACGCCGCTGGCGCGCTGCGTGCAGGCGTTCAAGTCGCGTTCGGCACGCACCATCAATGCGGCGCGTGGTGTGTCCGGGACGGTGTGGCAGGCCGGTTACTACGATCATCGCTTGCGCGACGACGAGGATTTGCGGGCACAGGCGCGTTACGTCGTGACCAACCCGCTGCGGCGCGGGTTGGTGGCGCGGATCGAGGACTACCCGCATTGGTGGTGCCCGTGGATTTCCAGCACCACCGATTTGTAGTGCGGAGCTTGCTCCGCTGCTTTGGCTCTTTAGCTCACACCCAAGCCGAGCAAGCTCGGCTCTACAACAGCACCAAGCCGAGCAAGCTCGGCTCTACAAGAGCCACCATCTCCCGCCGTAGAGCGGAGCTTGCTCCGCTGCTTTAGAGGTCTGACCTTGGGTTCACCGCCGCGTAAGGCGGGCCATGGCGCTGGACTGCTAAACTGTGCGGCTTCGCGAGGAAGATTCAATGTCATTCAAAGACCATCTGCGTGAGCTGGTGCATCAGGCGCTGCTCGATCTCAAGCGTTCCGGCCAGCTCGATTTCGAAGGCGAACCGGCGTTCGCGATCGATCGCAGCAAGTCGGCCGAACACGGCGACTACGCCACCAATGTGGCCATGCTGCTGGCCAAGCCGCTGCGCCGCAATCCGCGTGAACTGGCCCAGCAACTGGCGGCCAGCATGCCCAAGACGCAGAAGATCGAGCGGGTGGAAGTGGCCGGGCCGGGCTTCATCAATTTCCACCTGACCGTGGCCTGTCGTCAGAGTATGGTCCGACACGTGTTCGAAGCCGGCGAGCGGTTTGGATTTCAGCCGGAAGGTTCGCGTGAGTCGGTCACCATCGAATTCGTTTCGGCCAATCCGAACGGCCCCTTGCATGTGGGCCACGGTCGCGGCGCGGCCTATGGCGCCAGCTTGGCCGCGATCAAGGAAGCCGCCGGTCACAGCGTACAGCGCGAGTATTACGTCAACGATGCCGGTCGCCAGATGGACATTCTCGCGGTCAGTGTGTGGCTGCGTTATCTGGATCTGGGCGGCACCACGGTGCGTTTCCCGGACAACGGTTACAAGGGCGACTACGTGGTGAACATCGCCCGCGCCTTGCGTGCGCGGGAAGGCGATCGCCTGATGCGTCGGGCGATCGAAGTCGAGGCGGATCTTCCGCTGGACGAAACCCAGGGCACGTCCGAGGTTCCAGGCGACAAGGAAAAACACGTCGATGCCTTGATCGCCCGAGCACGCAACTTGCTCGGCGACGACGACTATCGGCAGGTGTTCGATGCCGGCCTGAGCTGGTGTCTGGCCGATATCCGTGAGGACCTGTCGCAGTTCAAGGTGCTGCACGACAACTTCTTCTCCGAACGCTCCCTGATGACCGATGGCTACGTCGCACGCGCCATCGGCGTGCTGCGCGAGAAGGGCCATCTTTACGAGGACAAGGGTGCGACCTGGTTCCGCGCCACCGCCTTTGGCGATGACAAGGACCGCGTGGTGGTGCGCGAGAACGGCGTCACCACCTATTTCGCATCGGACCTGGGTTATCTGTTGAGCAAGTTCGAACGCGGTTTCGAACGCGCGCTCTATGTGTTCGGTGCCGATCATCACGGCTATATCGCGCGGCTCAAGGCAGCCGCCCTGGGCTTGGGTCTGGACCCGGAGAAGATCGACATTCGGCTGGTGCAGTTCGCCATTCTCTACCGCGATGGCGAGCGCGTGCAGATGTCCACCCGTGCCGGCAGCTTCGTTACCTTGCGTGAATTGCGCGAAGAAGTGGGTAACGATGCGGCGCGCTATTTCTATGTGATGCGCGGCAACGACCAGCACTTGGATTTTGATCTCGACTTGGCCAAACGCCAGTCCAACGACAATCCGGTGTACTACATCCAGTACGCCCATGCGCGGGTGTGCTCGCTGTTGCGGCAACTGAACGAACGGGGTTGGTCCTGCGCACGCGGCGCTGCCAATGCAGCGCGCACACGACTGGTGGAGCCACAGGAGCAGGCACTCTTGATGGACCTGCTGCGCTTTCCGGAAATCATCGACGCGGCCGCTGAAACCGATGCGCCGCAGCTCGTGGCCACCTATTTGCGCGAGTTGGCCGGGGCCTTTCACAGCTATTACAACGCCACCGCCATCCTCGTACCCGAGGAAGAACTGCGCAACGCGCGTTTGGGCCTGTGTCTGGCCGTGCGCCAAGTATTGGCCAACGGCCTTGGGCTCTTGGGCGTGTCCGCGCCGGAGGCGATGTAATGGCGAAGCGACGCAAGGCGCAGGCGCGACGCAGTTCGGATCGGCGCATTCCGCTGTGGATCTGGCTGTTCGGCGGCGTGCTGATCGGCTTGGGCATGGCGGCCGGATTGTTGATCTGGAATCGCGACGGTCAGTTGGCGCTGCCGGTGGCCAATCCCTTTGCCACCGCACCCCGCGCGAGCGAACCGGCAGTTGCACCGCCACCTGCGCCGGTGGCCGAGCGCCCCAAACCGCGTTACGACTTCTACACCCTGCTGCGCGAACGCGAAACCAAGGTGTCGGATCAGGAATTGGCCGAACGCGTGCAGGCCGAGGCCACGCCGACCACGGGCACGACGTCGGCCGATCCAGCCACCACGGCGCCGCGTGAGCGTTACCTGATCCAGGCCGGCGCCTTTCGCGATCAACGCGATGCCGAAGCCACCAAGGCACGCATCGCCTTGGCCGGTTTTCAGGCGCGGGTGGAGGCGGCCAACGTCAATGGTGCGGACATCTACCGCGTACGCCTTGGGCCGTATGCCACCGCCAGCGCGCTGGAAGAGGCCAAATCCAAATTGGCGGCCAACGGCGTCACCGACACCCTGGCGGTGCGCGAAGCTCTGGATTGAGCTTCGCGCACACCGCACGCATCACAGGCCTTCGAATCCATCCGAGAACAGGGTGTCGATCGGGACATCGATGCGGAAGACCTTGCCTTGGAGGCTGACGGTGTAGAGGTGGCCGTCTTCGCCTTCGCCCAAGCCCACGACGCTGCCTAGGTCCGCGCCGGTGGAATCGGGCGTGTAGGTTTTGGCGATGCTCCAGTTGCCGATGCCATTCTGCGTGATGGCAAACACCTTGCCGATGTAGTCGCCGGAAAAGATCACGCCGTTGAGCGCCGCGTGCGGGCCGCGATAACGCCAGCCGCCGGCGATGGAATAGCCCACGGTGGGATTGCGGTAGGCCACGATGGGGTCGGTGCGCCCGCCCAGCGTGCATGGGTCTGAGGTGCTGCCACGCATATGGAAGCCCTCACAAATCTTCCAGCCGAAGTTGAGTCCGGTGGCGCTGCCCGATGCCAGATCCAGTTCTTCCCAGGTGCCCTGGCCGACATCCCCAATGATGAGGTCGTGGTTGAGCCGATCGAAGCTGAAGCGCCAGGGATTGCGCAGGCCGTAGTGATAGGTTTCATCGCAGGCCGCATCGCTGCCGGAGTTTCCGGCAAACGGATTGCCGCTCGGGATGCCGTAGCTGCGCAGCGCCGGCGTGCCGAGGGCGGCGGGATCCATGCCGCAGAGATCGGCGCCGGCCGGCACGTTGGTGCTGTCCACGTCGATGCGCAGCATCTTGCCCAAGAGCGCCGGTGCGTTCGGATTGCCCGCCGGGCTGCCGCCAAGGAAGCTGCTGTCGGCACTGCAATCCATAGTGGCCGTCGTCAGGGACTGGCCCGAGTTGCAGGGATCATTGCTGCCGCCGCCATCACCCAGTCCGATATAGAGATAGCCGTCGGCACCGAAATGGATATCGCCGCCGTTGTGGTTGGATGCCGGCTGATACACCCGCAAGACCACGCGCGCGGACGAGGTATCGACCAGATTGGCATTGCCGGTTGAGACCAGGTATTCGGCGACGACCGAATCGCCATTGCCATCGGTGTAATACACGAACAGGCGGCGGTTGCTGGCGTACTGGGGATGAAAGGCCAAGCCCAGCAGGCCACGCTCACCACCACTGGTGAAGCCACGTGGCGGCGCCGTGCCACCCGAGCCGATATTGAGGAAGGGCGTGGCCAGCACCGTGCCTGCGGCGTCGATGATGCGGATCGAACCGCCTTGACGCACCACGAACAAGCGGCCACTGCCATCGCCGGCGTGACGAACCGCGACCGCACCGCCAAGGCCGCTGGCGACTTCGGTGAAGCTCACATCATCGAGAACGGCGGCTGGAACAGGCAAACACCGCGCGGCCAGCAAGGCCGAGCACAACAGCGAGGGCAACACACGCATGGCAGACTCCTGTCAGGTGAGTGGACATCCCCTGTCCCGCCCGCTTTATAGCCCAGCCAATGCCCGCGTGGCTATGGCTATGGTGTCGTTCCCAATTTGAGCGCGATCAGGGCCGAGGTGTCGGCCGCGCCGAAGCCTTCGCGGCTCAATAACGCGTAATCGTTCAAGGCTTGCTGCAGGCTGGGGTGTTCGATACCCACCGCCTCGGCCGTGGCTTGCGCGATGCGCAGGTCCTTGAGCATGTGTTCGCACTTGAAGCCGGGGGTGAATTCGCCGCGCAGCATGGTGGCCCCGCGCTTGTCCAGGAACCAGTTGGCCGCAGCCCCCGCGCCCAGCGTCGGCAACAGCACATCCGCATGGAGTCCCAGCTTGGCCCCCAAGGCCAAGGCCTCGCACACCGCCTCGTTGATGCCGGCCACCATCACTTGGTTGACGGTCTTGGTGGATTGCCCCGCGCCGTTGGCACCCATGAGGGTGATGCGTGCGCCATAGCATTCCAGTGCGGGACGCAGTTTCTCCAGATCGGAAGCCACGCCGCCGCACATCACCGACAGGCGGCCGTTGCGGGCGCCTTCAACCCCGCCGGATACCGGCGCATCAATGAAGCCGATGCCGTGTGCAGACAGGATGCGCGCGGCCTCCAACGCCGTGTCACGCGCCACGGTGGAATGATCGACCACCACCGCGCCGGGTGCCAGAACCGGGGCCAGCGCGGCCACGTTTTCAAGCACATCGGCGTCGGTCGATACGCACAACATCACGGCCGCGCAATCGGAATAATCCTGCGCGCTGCGAGCCGCTGTCACCTGGAGTTGAGCCGCCAATGCCTCGGCCTTGGCGAAGCTGCGATTGCCGACGACCGCGAGCAAACCCTTGGCCGCCAGATGCCCCGCCATCGGCGCACCCATGGCACCCAGTCCGATGAAGCCCAGTTTCATGTCAATGCTCCCGTGGATGATGCGGCGTCAGTCCTCAGCCGCACTTGCTGTAGCCGCAGTTGAGGCAGGTCATGCAGCCATCCATCAGGATCACGGCCTTGGTGTGGCATTTGTCGCACAGGGACGCCGAAGGCGGAAACGACGCCGCGATTTCCAAGCTGTCCTCATCCTCGTCCTGCGCCGGTGTCAGCTTGGCGGCAGGGCGGGCCTCAGCGTTTTTTTTTGAGCGGTCGTCGTAGGCGCGGCGCTTGTCGGCGATCAGGGCGCGTTGCGCCTCACTCATTTCCGGATCACGCAACAGGCCAATGGTCTTGAGGTGTTCTTCCACGATGAAACCCAGCTCGGCCACCAAGGAGGGCATGTAGACCCCGCCACCCTTGAAGTAACCGCCCTTGGGATCGAACACCGCCTTCATCTCGTCCACCAGAAAGGCCACGTCGCCACCCTTGCGAAACACCGCCGACATGATGCGCGTCAGCGCCACGATCCACTGGAAATGCTCCATCGACTTGGAGTTGATGAAGATCTCGAAAGGCCGACGCAGTTCGTGCTCGGTACCACGATTGAGCACGATGTCGTTGATGGTGACGTAGAAGGCGTGTTCGACCAGCGGCGACTTGATCTTGTAGGTGCTGCCGACCAGCACTTCCGGCCGGCGGATGCGCTCATGCATCTGGATGACGTTGTCTTCGGTGTCGGACTCGGCCTCATCGGTTTGCAGGCGCGCGAGCTCGGCATCAGCGGTTGCCTTGGCCTTGTCTTCCGGGGTGATGACGGAATAGCCGGTGATTTTCTGATCGATCTTGATGGACATGGATTTTCTTGTGGGTGGTGCGGGCGCATGGGCGGCGCGGCCCTGCTTGGGAGCCGCGCCTCAGGTTCAGAACTTGCCGTAATAGCCTTCTTTCAGGGCGTCGAACAAATTGGCGGCGGTGTGCAGCTCGCCGTCGTATTCGATCTGCTCGTTGCCCTTGGCCTCCACCACCGAGCCATCGGCCAAGGTGAAGCGATAGGTCGTGTTTTCCAGATCGGTTTCCTTCACCAGCACACCTTGGAAGGCGGCCGGATTGAAGCGGAAGGTGGTGCAGCCCTTGAGGCCTTGCTGGTGGGCGTAGCGGTAAATGTCCTTGAACTCCTCGTAGGGGTAGTCGGTCGGGACATTGGCGGTTTTGGAGATCGAGGAATCCACCCACTTCTGCGCGGCGGCCTGTACATCCACGTGCTGCTTCGGGCTCACATCGTCGGCGGCGATGAAATAGTCCGGCAGCTTGGTGCCCGGCTCATCGGAAAACGGCATGGCGCGGGGGTTCACCCGTTCGCGATAGGCGAGCAGTTCGAAGGAATACACATCGACCTTTTCCTTGGTCTTCTTGCCCGGGCGGATGATGTTGCGGCTGTAGTGGTGGGCAAAGCTCGGCTCGATACCGTTGGAGGCATTGTTGGCCAGCGACAGCGAGATCGTGCCGGTGGGCGCGATCGAACTGTGGTGGGTGAAGCGGCAGCCGGTTTCGATCATGTCCTGAATCAGTGCCGGAGCCACCGTGGCGACCTGCTGCATGTAGCGCGAATAGCGCGCATGCAGTTCGCGGCCCTTGATCGTTTGACCCGCGCTCCAGCCATCACGCGCCATTTCCGGGCGCTTGCGCAGCATTTCCGCGGTGACGATGAAGTCCTCGTCCATGATCGGAGCCGGGCCTTTTTCACGCGCCAACGCCACGCCGGTTTCCCAGCCGGCGACCGCCATTTCGCGTGCCACCTGTTCGGTGAACGCACAACTTTCGGCGCTGCCGTATTTCATTTTCAGCATCGTCACGGTGCTGCCCAAGCCCAAAAAACCCATGCCATGACGGCGCTTGCGCAGGATTTCCTCGCGCTGCTGCGACAGGGGCAGGCCGTTGACCTCGACCACGTTGTCGAGCATGCGGGTGAACACCCGTACCACTTCGCGGTACTCGTCCCAATCGAAATGCGCCCGCTCGGTGAAGGGATCACGCACAAAACAGGTGAGGTTGATCGATCCCAGAAGGCAGGCGCCATAGGGCGGCAAGGGCTGCTCACCGCAGGGGTTGGTGGCGCGGATGTTTTCGCACCACCAGTTGTTGTTCATGTCATTGACCCGGTCGATCAGGATGAAACCCGGTTCGGCGTAGTCGTAGGTGGACACCATGATCATGTCCCACAGGTGGCGCGCCTTGATGTGGCCGTACACCTTGCAGGCCACGGTGCCATCGTCGCGGCTGATGTAGTGGTCGTGCACCGGCCAATCGCGCCAGACCACTTGGCTGGCGTCATCGAGGGCGACCTCATCTTTCTCCTTGACGTGCACCGGAAACACCAGCGGCCAGTCGGCGTCGTCCTCGACCGCCTGCATGAAACCATCGGTGATCAAGAGCGACAGGTTGAACTGGCGCAGCCGCCCGTCCTCACGCTTGGCGCGGATGAAGTCCTTCACGTCCGGATGGCTGACATCGAAGGTGCCCATCTGCGCCCCGCGCCGGCCACCAGCCGAAGACACGGTGAAACACATCTTGTCGAAGATATCCATGAAGGACATCGGTCCGGAGGTGTGCGCGCCAGCACCGGCCACAAACGCCCCACGCGGGCGCAGGGTGGAAAATTCGTAGCCAATGCCGCAGCCGGCTTTGAGCGTCAGGCCGGCCTCGTGCACTTTTTCCAGGATTCCGTCCATGGAGTCGGTGATCGTGCCCGAAACGGTGCAGTTGATCGTCGAGGTGGCGGGCTTGTGCTCGCGCGCACCGGCATTGGAGGTGATGCGGCCGGCCGGAATGGCACCGTGGCGCAGCGCCCACAGGAAGCGCTCATACCAATAGCTGCGGCGTTCCTCGCTGGTTTCGGCATCGGCCAAGGCGCGCGCCACGCGCTGCCAGGTGGCATCGATATCGGTGTCCAGCACCTCGCCGGACTTGGTCTTGAGTCGATATTTCTTGTCCCAGATGTCCATCGATGCGGCCTGCATCGGGATTTCGGTGACTGCGTCCTTGACCACCATCTCCAGCCTCGCCGTACTCATTGCCTGTCAAAACTCCCGTTGCTGCGCCAGCGCGTACCGTGCCACGTCCTCGCCCCCGCTATGCGCCTGCTTTGCCAGCAGAAAACCGGGACTCTGGAACCGTTTTGGTCTGCGCAACGCTCCCTGATGGCCAGATCTTGCGTCGCCCCTTCGACACAAGTCATTGGGTGTACCCGCCCACGCCAACCACAAGATGTTGTGTGCGAGCGGGGTGACCATACCCAGCGCTTGGGTCTACGTCAACGCGAGAATCAACATTCGAGGGCTTGCATTTTTCCGCGACTGGCCAGAAGCCAGCCGTGGTGCGGATTGTTGCGTTGCAATCTGTGACGAGAACTGACCCCATGCGCCCGGGTCTTGTTGCAATGCA
This sequence comes from Pseudomonadota bacterium, assembly GCA_963205415.1. GTDB lineage: Bacteria > Pseudomonadota > Gammaproteobacteria > Xanthomonadales > Xanthomonadaceae > Denitratimonas. The sequence goes on along the minus strand of CAUJJS010000246.1, from coordinate 1,900 downwards.
CGATCCTTCCAAGCGCGGCCTTCTCGATGACGGGCTCGCCGAGCGTCCGATGTGCCATAACCAGCACCGGCACCTGAATGCTCAGGTGTGAGCCCATACCTGATCGCGCGGCGGTGATGGGACGGCCTTGCCTGCGGTCAGCTTCGCAGGGGTGTTATAAACACACCGCTCGGCATCCGCATCGGGCATCGATAGGGAGAGGATCCACGCATGAATGCCTTGAAGCCGTATGCCCTGCGCGTGGCCTTCGTGGTCGCCGTGCTGGGCGTGGGCCTCAGCTTCTGGACGCCGGCCTATTCGGCCTTGAACCTTCCCAATGCACTCTACGGGCCGGGCCTTGTTTTGATCGTCCTTCTGGCCCTGTTGATGCCGCGCTTCGCCGGCACGCCGCCGTGGAAGACGGTCCACACCCTCGCCCTGGCGGTACCGATGACGGTGATGTTGCGGGTGTTGGTCGAAGGGCTTTTCGATCCCAGTTCGCACAATCTGTGGCCCCTGGAGGCCGTGATCGCCACGGCTCTCGGTTACATCTGTGCCGGCATCGGCGGGGGCATCGGCTGGCTGCTATGGCGCGCACGTCCTTCAGCGCAGGACGATGACTCGACCGGGGCTGGCTGAGATGGGGGTTTTCAAAGTCCTGGGCGCAGCACTCGGGATCTACGTCGTCATCGCAGCGTGGACGGGCAGGGTTTACGTCAAGTCCGGGCCGGGCGGTCGAACGGTGGATCGGACTTCCTCGCCCACTTACTTCTGGGTGTGCGTCGGAATCTATGCAGCACTCGCCGTGGCCTTGATCACGGTGTTCTGACGGGGCAGCATTCCAATCTATCGTGCGCAAGTCACAAACACGCGAACAGAGGCATGGATTGCTTCGCTTCGCTCGCAATGACAGCGTTCTGACTTGTTCGGAGTTCCTTAACGGTCAAATGGTCGTTCAACACGTACACCATTCTGCCGAATAATGCGCGCTGGATTGCCCGCAACAACACAATGGTCAGGTATCGACCTTGTCACTACAGAGCCAGCCCCGATCGTTACATGATCGCCGATGCGGATTGGACCAAGCACCAATGCGCCAGCATGTATTTGAACATTGTTGCCAATGGTGGGTAGCCCTCGATCAGTACGACCAACGGTCACATTCTGGTTGATCCAGCAGTTCTCGCCAATTTCTACATCAGCAACGATAGTGGAGAACCCGTGCTCGATGTATAGGCCCGGCCCGCACGCCTTCATGCCGAGATATAGGTTTGTCATGGGTGGGTACATGCGAAGCAGAAGTCTGCTTGAAAAGGATTGGGTGCCGACCCGATAGAAGAAGACAGATCTGAACTCGAGGTTGTGCGTGAACAGTTGTTCGATGCTTTTGGAATGGTTCCCACATTGTAAAAAACGAGAATGGTCCGACTGAACTAGCTGTCGAACCGTGTCTTGTTTCAGGCACTTGCGTATGAGTTGAGTGGCAACAAGCTGTTTAACTTTGCTCGCAATCGAGAGCATATTGGCAAGGCCTAACGAATGAAAAGGGACTTCCCCGTCCCGAGTGTGCCGCGCGTTGACGGGTTTCGGCAACCAATGCCAGCTGACGGGTGGAGATCCCGCTCGTCATCACCCGTGATGAAGACGTGTCTCTCGACATGGACGTGGTCCGCATCGAATGCTCGGTGACGGGAACTACCTTCCCCGTCAGTACGACAAGGTGATCGAGGCGACGTAACAAACCGGGTGCCGACGAAACCCTGTCACGTCGCCGCTGTGGTCAAGCGCTGCGAACTCACGAACTGCGCCAATGCGGGGTTGGTGGTTTCTTCCTGATACCAGTAACCAAGGCGTTCGAGATCCAGGGCGAAGGCCGCATCGTTGGCCTCGTCGACCTCGAATCCGCACAGCACCCGGCCAT
>CAUJJS010000245.1 GCA_963205415.1 Pseudomonadota bacterium | reverse complement strand
GCCAACTTCCGCAACGTGGTGCTGGTGATGACCACCAATGCCGGCGCGCAGTTGGCGGCGCGGCGCACCATTGGCTTTGTCGAACAAAACCACAGCACCGATGCGATGGAAGTGATCCGCCGCGCGTTCTCACCCGAGTTCCGCAATCGACTAGACGCCGTGGTGCAGTTCCGTGGCCTGGACTTCGAGCATGTGCTGCGGGTGGTGGATAAGTTCATCATCGAACTGGAAACCCAGTTGCAGGAAAAACACGTCAGCCTCACCGTCGATGCCGAAGCGCGGCGCTGGTTGGCTGAGCACGGCTTCGACCCGCAAATGGGCGCGCGTCCGATGGCCCGAGTGCTGCAGGAGAAGATCAAACGCCCACTCGCCGATGAGCTGCTGTTTGGTGCCCTGATGGGCGGTGGACGCGTCGATGTGGCCGTCGTCGATGGCGATCTGGTGGTGCGTTCCACGCCCGAACCTGCGCGTTTGCTTCCGGCCACGATTGAGGAGTGATCGGGCCTACAGGCCCAGACCAGCAAGTTTCTGGTCTATCCGCAGTGATCACGCTTCGGTGTGGGCGGATGGCTTGTTGGCGGCGTTGTGTCGCTTCCACCAGCCAAATCCGCAAATGACTGCCACCAAAAAGGCGTCGAAGCCATAGCGTATCCAGGCATGACCTTCCAGCAAGGGTTGCAACAGGCCATCGTGGGTGATCATGCGGCCGGCGGTGATTGCGATTGCTGCGGCGCCGATGTACATGATGAAGGGGTAACGCTCGATCAATCGGATGATCAAGGTCGAGCCCCAGACCACCAAAGGCACGCTGATCAAAAGGCCGGTGATGACCAAACCCAGATGACCGCCTGAGGCGCCGGCAATGGCCAGCACATTGTCCATGCCCATCAGTGCATCGGCGATGATGATGGTGCGCAAAGCACCCCAGAAGGTATTGCCGGCGCGGATGTCGGGGTTGTCTTCATCCTGCGGCTGCAAGAGGTTCCACGCGATCGGCAGCAGCAACAGACCGCCCGCCAACATCACCCCGGGCAAGCGAAACAGAAATACCACCACGGCCGTGAGGGCGAATCGAATCGCCACCGCGCCGAAAGCTCCCCAGAACACCGCCTTTTTCTGCTGGAGCTTGGGAAGCCGGCTGGCGGCCATCGCGATCACGATGGCATTGTCACCGGCCAGCACGAGATCGAGCAGGATGATGGCGGCAAGGTCGGAGAGTAGGTCGGTACTGATGTCGAGCATTGATTGATCGAAGGTGGCGCAATAAATGGAACGGCCGTGATGCGGTGGCCGGTGCTGAGTACCGCGCCATGAACCTCAGTCTGGATGCGGCTCCGTGACGCGGTGGCCACGGCAACCGGATGCAATTGTACTGCGCCCGTGCAAGGTGAGGGCTTGAAGGTGCCCGGTGCCCTCGGGTGGGCACGCGGTTGTCGTCAGGTGGTTTCGTCGCCGCGGCCAATGGCCACTACGCCGGTACGACTCAGCTCCACCAAGCCCAAGGGAATCATCAAGTCGACGAAGGCATCGATCTTGGTGGGCGAACCCGTCAATTCGAAGGTGAAGCTGGTGTGGGTGATGTCGATGACATGGGCACGAAACACGTTCGACAGGCGCAACATCTCGGCGCGTTGTTCGCCGCTGCCGGATACCTTGACCAAGGCCATTTCACGCTCGACGCCGGGCTTGTCCACCGATAGATCGACCACGCGTCGCACTGGGATCAAGCGCCCGAGTTGGGCCTTGATCTGCGCAATGATTTGCGGCGTGCCGGAGGTGACGATGGTGATGCGCGAGGTGTGCTTCTGGTGGTCGGTTTCACCCACGGTGAGTGATTCGATGTTGTAACCGCGACCGGAGAACAGGGCGACGACGCGCGCCAAGGCGCCGACTTCGTTGTCCACCAAGACCGAGAGCGTGACTCTTACCGGACGTGGCTTTTCGTCAGTGAGGAAATAGGCCGATGCCGGTTGCGTGGGCGCGGCCTTGGGCTTGTCGTGGTCGCAGCAGGTTTCGTTATGACAGGACATGGTTCGGATTCTCGGTTCAGACCATCATGCGACCGGCTTCGGTCACTTCGGCGTCGGCGGCATCGGGCAGGATCATCTCGTTGTGCGCGGCACCGGAGGGAATCATCGGCAGGCAGTTCTCCTCCTTGCTCACACGGCAATCGAAGATGACCGGACCGGGATACGCGATCATGGCTTCGATTGCGGCATCGAGCTCGGCCGGATCAGACACACGGATGCCCTTGGCACCAAAGGCTTCGGCCAGTTTGACGAAATCCGGCAGCGCGGCCGAATACGAATGCGAGTAGCGCCCGCCGTGCAGCAGTTGTTGCCACTGGCGCACCATGCCCATGTACTCGTTGTTGAGGATGAAAATCTTGATCGGTAAGCGGTGTTGCACGGCTGTGGACATTTCCTGGATGGTCATCAACACGCTGGCTTCGCCGGCGATGTCGATCACCAGTGAATCAGGATGCGCAACCTGCACGCCGACGGCGGCAGGAATGCCATAGCCCATCGTGCCAAGGCCACCCGAGGTCATCCAGCGATTGGGTTCGTCGAAGTGAAAGTGCTGTGCGGCCCACATCTGGTGTTGGCCGACTTCAGTGGTGATATAGGTGTCGTGCTTGCGGGTGAGTGCATACAAGCGTTCGATCGCATATTGCGGCTTGATCACCTCATCGGACTTGCGATAGGCCAAGGACTGCCGTGCGCGCCAAGTATCGATCTGCTGCCACCAATGGCCGCGAGCGTGGTCGTCGATCTCCTTCGCGCGGGGGGCGATGGCGGCCAGCAAGGCTTCGAGAACCTGCGCGCAGTCACCGATGATCGGCACATCGGCGCGCACGATCTTGCTGATTGAAGAGGGATCGATATCGACGTGAATCTTGCGCGATCCGGGTGAAAAAGCATCCAGACGGCCGGTGCAGCGATCATCGAAACGCGCCCCCAATGCGATCATCACATCGCATTGATTCATTGCAAGGTTGGCCTCGTAGGTGCCGTGCATGCCAAGCATGCCGAGCCACTTCGGGTCGCTGGCTGGGAATGCGCCCAGGCCCATCAGGGTGGATGTGACCGGAAAGCCGGTGACGCGGGCCAATTCGCACAACAACTCCGATGCGCGTGGGCCAGAGTTGATGACGCCACCACCCACATAGAACACCGCGCGCTTGGCTGAAAGAATCAACTCCGCTGCTTGGGCGATGCGTGCCGGGTCGCCTTCGGTTTTCGGCTGGTAGGTCGGGTGCAGAAGCTCGCCGTTGCGCTCGGCGTAGGTGCCGCGTTTGAACTGGATGTCCTTGGGAATGTCCACCACCACCGGGCCGGGGCGCCCGCTGGTGGCGATGTGGAAGGCATCGTGCAGAACACGCGCCAAGTCGTTGACATCTTTCACCAGAAAATTGTGCTTGGTGCAGGCGCGGGTGACGCCAATGGTGTCGCACTCTTGAAAGGCATCGGTGCCGATCAGATGGGTGGGGACCTGACCTGTAAGACAAACCATCGGGATCGAATCGAGCAGGGCATCGGCCAAGCCGGTGACGGCATTGGTGGCGCCAGGGCCGGATGTCACCAGCACCACGCCGACCTTGCCGGTGGAGCGCGCATAGCCTTCAGCCGCGTGCGCGGCACCTTGCTCGTGGCGTACGAGAATGTGTTCAATCGCTTCCTGCTGGAAAATCTCGTCGTAAATCGGCAGTACCGCACCGCCGGGATAGCCGAAGATGTGCTGAACACCTTGGTCGCGCAGCGCGCGGACCACGATTTCAGCGCCAGTGGGAAGTTGCTCGGACATGATCTTGGAACCGCCTGGAGTCGTGAATGGAGGGATTGCACGGCGCATCGACGGCGTGAATGACGCTGCCAAACGGGAAAAAATGCCGCAGTGCGACATGAACACTCCACGGAAGCTGTGGTGTTGTCAAGCAAAAAATCTTGCATGGCAGCATTCTCTGCATGCAGGCGCCCGAGTGATGCATGAAGGCCTTCGCTTGTGCCGAGAATTTCGCGTTTGTATGAACGCAAATTCATTCCTAGCCGAACCGATGTCATGGCTGTCTGTCGGCCGCACCAAGCGTTGGTGAGCTTCGAGGCTTCGATGGAGGAGTAGGCCTTGGACGCCAGCCGTATCAACGCCCCTTCGTCACGACGTGCTGATCCTCAGCGATCACGGCGCCGTGGATGCGTGCCCATTCAGTCGCCTTGAAACCGTGTCCTTACGGGCGCGTCGCCGAAGGACGCTTCATGCTCGCTTGTCCATGATGGCTCTTGAGTCGTCATCGGCAAGAACGCGACCGCGCGATGGCGTCCATCGACAATCGGCAAAAAAGAAAGGCCGGCGATTGCGCGCCGGCCTCTCAAATCGCTTGGTGTGCGAATTACTTGACGATTTCGAGCAATTCGACGTCGAACTTCAAGGTCGCATTCGGACCGATCGGGCCCGGCGTGCCGCGGTCGCCGTAGGCCAGGTTAGAAGGAATCCAAAGGGTGTACTTGCTGCCCACAGGCATCAGCTGCAGGGCTTCGGTCCAGCCTGGGATCACCTGATTCAGGGCGAACTCTGCCGGCTCACCACGATCCACCGAGCTGTCGAACTTGGTACCGTCCAGCAGGGTGCCGGTGTAGTGCACCTTGACGCGGTCGGTGGCGGTCGGCTTCGGGCCCTTGCCCGCCGTC
>CAUJJS010000244.1 GCA_963205415.1 Pseudomonadota bacterium | reverse complement strand
ACTCGCACGTGGGTCATAACCCACATCGCCCGGCGCACGGCCGTTGCGGTCGCGAATGACTGGTGGCACCGGGTTCGGCGGCGTGGTCGCCACCGGCGGGCGAATCGGTGTCGGTGTCGGCGCAACCGGCGGACGCACCGGTGCGGGCGCTGGCGGTGATGCATCCGGCTTGCCGCCCTTCTTTTTTTTACGCGACTTCGCGTAAGCAACAGCGGCCAATGCAATTACAGCAAGGACAATGATGGCGGTCGTGTTCATGGTGCGCTCCTGGGTTACCCGTAGGCGGTGCTGCGGGCGCGTGATTCCAGATCGGCCATTGCTCGCTCGCGATGGCGGTCGCTGCGCTGGCCGGTCTGGTCGATGGTTTGGGTGTTCTCTCGCGTGGCGGCGACGTTGTTCTTGTCCATCTGATCTACGCGCGCGATCAGTTGGTCCAGCTTCGCGGCAATCTCCGGACTGGCGCCGCCGCCGGTCGGATAGCCGTTCGTGCGCAGCCAGTCGTTGACCGGCGCCGGAATGATGCCTTCGCCCTGGTGAATCAGCGCGAGGCCCGTGTTCGGCACATAGCCGGTACCGATGGCGTAGCCCGGCACGCCAGCCGCGCCGTTGCTGGCGCGCAGCGCGTCATTGATCTGGCCGAGCACGCCCAGCTGGTCTTGCGCGATGGACTGGATCACGCCCAGGTAATCCAGATCGCTCAAGGCATCGGCCGGGAATACATCGGCAAGGTACGGCGCCAGCTGCGTGCGGATGTCCGGTGCCAGCAGGTTGACCGCATCCTCAAGCGCCTGGATGGCCGTGTTGGCATCGGCCTCGGTGGTGGCCGCGCTGATGGCTTCCAGCAGCGGTGCGAGGGCTGCGCTTTGCTCGGCCGGCAGGCTGTTGATCTCGGCCGCCAGCGCCTGATTGAGCAAGGACTGTTGATCGGCCAGCGCGCCCAGCGACACCCCGAGCGAGGTGGCAAGGTCGGACAGGTCCGCGCCGAGCGAGTTCGCCAGCAACGCCAGCGTTTGCGTGCTTTCAACGGTGAGGTTGGTCAGGTCAATGCCGACCTGCCCAGTCAGCTCCGCCAGGCCCGCCGACAGATCGGCCAGGGTCAGCCCCAGCGATCCGGTGAGCTCGCCCAGCGACACGCCCAAGGTGGCCGCCATGCTTCCCAGCGCCTGCACGCTCGATGCGGTCAAGTCCTGCAGGTTGACGCCGAGGTCAATCGCCAACTGCTGCAGCGAAACGCCCTGCAGCGTGATCATCTCCAGAATGGGCGTATTGAGCATCACGGCGAGGTCATGCAGGTTTTGCGCAAGCTGCTCGGCGAGGATGCGGCGGTGTTCGAGTTCCTGCTCAGCCAGCAGCGCATCGCGTTGTGCGTAGAGCGCCTGCAATTCGGCCGATGCGGTCACCTGCACCGTGGTCGTCGGGCCACCGGCCGCCGGGCCGGCTACGCCGGTGACCTGCTGCAGCAAATCACGCACCCAATCAAACCCGGCGCTGTAGTCGCTACCGCTGGCCTCGAATCCGCGCAGCAAGCGCAGGTAGGCATCGGCCAATTGCGGCAGGTTGTTGAGTGCCTCCACATCGCCGCCCAGCGCGGCGGCTTGCGCCGCTTCCAACTGGCGACGCGCTTCGGCCAGTTGTTCCTCGGGCGTCAGCGCAGACAAGTCCCCGAGCAGCATGGAGTCCAGGTAGTCCTGCACGCTCTGAATGCCAGAGCGCCATGCTTCGAACAGATTGGCGCTGTCATTGGCAATGCCGCCGATGGCGTTGCCGGACTGCTCAAGCTCGGAAATCTGCGCGTTGATCGCATCGAGCGTGCCGGGCACGCCGCCGTACAGCTGCGCAATCAGGTCTTGCGTTTCGGCCTGCAGGCGGCGCATCGCCGCGGCAACTTGGTCGGCGGTCCACTGGTGGATGCGCGCCAACTGCACGGCACTTGCACCCTCGCGGCCCTGCGCAACCGCAATCGCGTTGGCCGCAGCAATGGCATCCTCGCCGGATTGGCGGATATCCAGCAGTGAGCGCCCGAAGTCGCTCAATCGCGACGCGCCACCGGACAGGATGTCAAACAATCCAGCCAACTCGCCCGACGTGTCCTCCAGCATCGAGTAATACTGATCGGCCACGTCCGACAGGCGCAGCAAGGTCGCAACCTGCTCCTGACCGGCCGCTGTGGTCACATCCAGCGATTGCATCAAGGCGAACATCTCATCGCGCGTGGCCGGGATGGACAAGCCAACCTGCCCGAGCGCCGATGCCAGCGCCGTGGCCGCAACCTGGAATTGATAGCCGTCGCTGGAGAAGTTCTGCACGAAAGACTGCATGCCGCTGATAAATTCCTCGATCCCGCCAGCCGCCTGAATCAGGCCATCCGCAATCTGCGCCACGCGCTCGGGGTCGGTCTCGGTGAATGCGTAGCCCAGCTGCCGCACCGATTCCTGGAACACCTGCACTTCGGTGGCGATGCGAATCAGGGTCTCGCCCAATCCTTCGCCCACTTGCTGGAACTGCTCGATGAACGGCACAACGCTGCCAGCGAGGCCGTCGAAGATGCTGGAAAACACGGCTTCCAGTTCGGCCTGCTGTTCCTCGGCGCTCAGGTCTTGCAAGCTGATGCGCGTTTCTTCGATCTGGTACGCGGCAAGAGCGGCCTCGAACTCTGCGGGCAGAATGCCAAGCGCCTCGGCACCGGCGCGCACGGTGTCCATGATCGATTGAATTACCAGATCAAACTGCGTGGCGAATTGCTCAGAAACATCGCTGATCCCTTCTTCCGTGTGAGTGGATCCGAAAGCCCACGAGCGCGATTGCACCTCCTGATACGCACCCACGGCCACGCCTTCGAGCAATTCCTGCAACGCTCCGGCAAAAATGATAATGCCCTCGTCGGTGATCTTGGATGATCCGCCGAGGATTCCGAAAATATCCCCCGCAGTCCAAAAGCTGTTCTCACCGACCGCCAAATTCATGCCCGAAAAGTCCGCGCCATCCGCGCCACGCGCCAGCATGTTTGACGCTGCGCCAATGGCATCGACCAGTGCATTCAACGCATTGAGCATGCCGCGATTGATGCCGACCAGCTCCGTGGTCGCATCGGCGGTGATCTCGATTGCATTGGCGATGGATTCGGACTTGGCTTCAGAATCACCCAGCACGGTGCCGGTGCCTTGTGTCGCCTGGCGTTGCGCGGCGGTGTCGGTGAAGCCGCTGCTGGAAAATGAGCCGATGCCATCAACCAATTGCGCCACCATTGCGGCCATAGCAACCATTCGCGGGATAGCCGTATAGGGATCACCCATTCCCTGATTGAGGATCGCGGCGATGCCTTGCACGATGTTCATGGCTTGGATTGCCAGACCCATTGCCTCGTACTCGCGGCTGCCTTCGGCTGCCAGCGATTGCATGCTCTGGAGCGCCGCCGATGCGGCGCCCGCAATTCGCTCCACGTCCGCTGCCGAGATCAAGTCCCGTTCTGCCGCAGCTACCGTGGCAGTCACTTCCCGCAACCCGTCGCTGATGTCCTTGAAGGCTTGCTCTTTGTCCAGTGCATTTTCGAGCGCATCCCCGAACGCGTTGGCACTTTCTATGGCCGGATCGAAATCAATCTGCGGTGCCTCAATGGTTACGGCACCCACGCCGTCGCCAAGCTCGTCCGATGCGCCATCGGCTGCATCGGCAACGCCACGCAGTTCCTTGGCAAGACCCTTCGCGCCTTTTTGCGCGAACGTGTATGCCGTGGTGTCCTGCATGATGGCGAGCATTTGCTCGTTTTCCTTGCTCGACTTGTCGTACTCCTTGCCGATAGTGCTGAGCGCCGATTTGTAGTTGTCGAGTGGCGTGAACAGGTTGCTTAAACGGTCAGCCGCCTCATGCGCGCCGTCCGCGATTCCGGCAAACAGCTTCTGCCCGAGCGGCGTTGACGTCATGAAGTCAGCCATGCCGCGAACCATTGACGCGAAGCCCTCAATGATCAGATCGAACGAACCCAACGCTACGAGCTTGATCGTCTCCCATTGCACTTGCGCAGCACGCTTGATCTCCACCCAGCCCTGCGCGATGCCGAACACCAGGTAATCCCCGGCGTCGGCTACGATGCGGAACTGATCGCGCAGGTACGTTCCGATTTCCCATCCCACCACGGCTGCTGCCGCAACGTGCACACCCTTGGCAAATTTCGACATGCCCGCAGCGCCTTGCACGCCGGCCGCCTCCGTGGCCGCGCCGGTTTTCGCAATCTCGATCTGCTGCGCTTGCAGCGATGCGATCCATGCCGCACCGTTCTTGAGCAATTTGGCGATGTACACCGCCGCCGCGATCTCACCCAGGGTAATCAGTGCATCGAGCACCGGGCCGATATTGCGGGCAATCGCGCTGATTCCCTCCGCCACGCTACGCGATGCTCCGCTTGCCGATGTTGCCTCGCCGACGTATTGCGATACAGAGTTGCGCAGCTGCGTGAAAGCGCCGCTGATCGTGATCTGCATTGTGTCGAACTTCTTGGCGACATCCTCGGCACCATTCCCGAGTGCTTCCACCATGACTTGCGCCGTGATCTTTCCGTCTGCGGCCAGTGCACGAAGCTCGCCGCGCGTAACGCCGAGCGACTCGGCAAGCATGTCCATGATGACCGGCGCCTGCTCTGCGACAGAGTTGAATTCGTCGCCGCGCAGCGCGCCTGAGGCCAAACCTTGCCCCAACTGGGTGATTGCGGCGGCAGCCTCATTCGCACCGGTGCCGGAAACCACGAACGCTTTGTTGATCGTCTCGGTCATCTGCAGGACGCGTTCCTGCGGAATGCCCATGTCGCGGGTGGATTGCGCCAGCTTTACGTACAGATCGCCAGTCGCCCTCAATTCGCTGCGCGAGCGTTGCGCAATGTTGAACACTTCCGACTGCACGGCGGCCGCCTGGCTCTGCGACTCCGTGACCAGCCGAATGCGACTTGCCAGATTGGTGTATTCGTCGGCCATCCGCGCAACGCCGCGTCCGACCTGCGCCAATGCTGCGGTACCAACGAAGCCGAGCAGGTAGCTCTTGACGCTTTGCAGGGACTTCGACGTACGGTTGGCAGCGGCATCGACTTCGCCCAGCCCGCGCGCGGCCTCACGCCCTCCGGCCGCACCGGAACGGCCGACGTTGCCCAGCTCGCGCTCCACCGACTTGATGCCCGTGATTGCGGCGGAGCCGTCTGCCTTGATTCGGAGCGTGATTACCTGGTCAGCCATAGCGCGTTAAACTCCGAGCCCTGGCTGCAGGGGAATGGCATGGCGACGAACGAAATCAGCACCGGGAAGGGCTTGTTGCTTGTGGCAGGGATCATTGGCGCGCTGGTCGCGTGGCAGTGGCACACCAACCCACCACCGGCACAACAAACGCAAGCGGCGCAGCAAGCCGCCAAGGCTGTCAATCCAACGTGGCGCTATTCCAACGAAATGGACGAAATGACCGGCAAGGCCGCGCAAATTGCTGCCCTGAAATCCAGGTCCGTTCTCATGCTCGGCTTCCCGTACCAAGGCCCGCAGCAGGCCACATTGATCCTGCGACGGCACCCGCGCCACGGCTTTGACTCGATAGTCAGCATTGATCGCGGCCAGCTTCAATGCGGCATTGGCGACGGTTGCAAGCTGACCGTCCGATTCGACGACACAACCGAATCGTGGACCTTCATCGAGCCGCAGAGTCACGATACAACCATGCTTTTTCTCCGCGACGGCTTGGCCTTCGCCAAGCGCGTGCAAACAAGCAAAGTTGTGCGCATTGAATTGAAGTTTTTTCAGCAGCAGCCTTCGGTCGTTGTGTTCGACGTCGCTGGCCTCAAGGGAAAGCTCGTAGGGGTGTAGGACAAAGCGCGGAACTGAATCACCGCTTCCGCTTCGACTCCCGCGCCGTGCGCTCATTGCGCTCATGCGCAACCGCTGAACCCATGAACTGAACATCCTCGGCAACATCGCATCGCTCAGCCAGGGCCACACGATGGATGGCCAGCGCGGCGCGAACCTCGGCCGCGCTGATGCCGGTCCACAGCACGCCGCCCATGCCAGCGCCCAGGCCATCAATCGCGCAGGTGCGGAACACGGCCAGGGCTGGCAGGTGACAGGTCCACACGTCGATTTCGACGGATGGCGCATCGGCGGAATCGCCCGCATCGAGTGATTCCTCGACAGGCTCGCCAGTGTCCTCGCGGTCGTCATCGCGGGCGGTCCTGTCCAGGCCCGTCAGCGCGAGCGCCGCTTGCCGGAGTTTCCCCGGCGGGCTTCCCCGAACTGCTCGAAGTAGGCGCTGATCGCTGCCGGGAACAGGTAGGCGCTGGCCGTGCCGGTCAGCAACTCGGCAAAGCCATCGGTATCGCCGAAGCCGTCGAAGCGGTCATACAACTGCCGCAGCAGTTCTTCCTCGCGGTCCTCGTAGCCGCCGTCCTTCACTTCTTCCAGCAGCGCGTTGAACGCGACCTTGCTCATCACCCTGGCATGGCCGGTGAAGTAGCCGGAGGCGACGCTGGTTTGAATGTCGACGCGAATCGGATGGGTCTTGGCTTCGGTAATCTTGATCGTTGAAACGCTCATGCTGTACTCCTTGATGGGCCAGTGGTAGCGCCGGTCTCTCCCGGCTTGTCACGTCAGTGCGGCGACGTTCCCGCTGGCCCTGCCGGAGGAGCAGGGAACCGGATTACGCCTGGTCGCCGAACACGATGGTGAATTCATCGCCGCCGGTGTCGGACGGAATGCACGGGCCGGTCAACTCCCAGCCGTAGTCACCGTCGATATCGGTCGGGGTGATGTTCTCGATCTGGCAGCGCACATTCAGTGCCGAATACAGGCCGGTGAGCGTGCTCGATGGCGTGCCTTCGACGTTGAACAGCTTGACGCTGGCCAGCAGCACGATGCCGTTGTCGCGGACGTACCACGGATTGAAGTCGTTGGTGCCGTCGGTGCGGGCGATGCGCAGGGAGAAGGTAGGCTTGCGGTCGGAGATCTGATTGACCGATTTGCTGCTGTATTCCTTGTGCGCCAGGGCATTGCCCATATCGACCGACAGCGCCTTGCCCCACACCAGCAGATTCGACAGCGGCGTGCCGTCGGTGCTGGTGGTGGCACCACGCACCAGGGTGGAAAGCGTGGTGCGCATGTTGCGCGCGCTGGCCACCACCGGCACGGTGCTCGGCAGGGTCACGGTCGGCGCGGCGGCGTCGGTGACCTCGGTGTAATCGCCGGTGATCGATGCTTTGGCCTTGAATCGCTGGCCGATCTCGATGGCGATGCCGGAGATGTCCGCGCGTGCGCCAAGCACCTTGATCAGCGTGCCGGTGTGATGCCAGTACGCGGTGGCCGAGGGAATGGCCGAGCTGATCGGGTTGTAGGTGGTGGTCTCAGCCCCGGAATCTTTGGTGACCGCAAAACCTGCTGGCAGCAGGATCTTCGCGCAGTCGGCATCCGACGTGCTGACCGCGCCAGGGGTCGGTGGTGGATACAACTCGAATTCGCCCTCGATCTTGGCGCGACGGTTGGCGACGACGAACGGATCGCCGCCAAAGAACGAGCGGTCGAGCATGCGCTCAACCTTGTCGAACTCGGTGGACGAGTTGCCATCGAACAGGCGGAAGCCATCGGTCGCGCCGACCGGCGACGAATCCGTGCCTTCGGTGACTTCGGCCTTGATGAGCAGGTTGCGCTTCTTGAAGAAATCCAGTGCGGGCTGTGCCATGGGTCAATCCTCTTTGTTGCGGCGCTTGATGGAAACGGGGAAATCGACGTCAACCGCCGCGGCGTCGCCGTTGTCGGAAATGGTGGGTGTGGCTGGTTCGGACGCGGGCACCGGTGGCGCCTCGTCCTCGCGGATCAGCTCATCATCGACGATGCGGTAGCTGCCGCCGGAAAGTGGGTACTTGCTCATGCGGCCCTCGCATAGGTCAGGGTGGTGGAAAAGATCAGGTCGGCGGTCATCACCGATTCGGTCGCATCGCCGTCCTGCGATGACTCCCAAACCAGCGGCTCATCGGCCCCGCTCGGGGTCCAGTCCTTGAGAGCATCGGATACCGCGTCGTGCAGGGCATTCAGCCGCGCCTCGCCGTCAATGCTGCCGTCGGCATAGCGCTGCACGACCAGGCGCACGGCGATGTCTACCTTGCAGTGCTGGCGGAATTGCCCGGAGAAGGCGCGGCCATCATCGATGCGGTTCAGGCGTTGCGCCGCGATCCACACGGCGGGCCAGGTCTTGGGGAATGCGGTCATGTAGTCACGGTCGTAGCCGGTGCCGACCCGCACGCCGGCCAGTGCGGTCTGCGCGCGCAGATGCGCAGCGACAGCGGCAATGGACAGGCGCGCATTCATGCGGCTGCCTCCGCCAGTGCCGTTTGCGTCACCCTCTGGATATCGGCCAGCCATGCGGGTGGCAGTTGCCCGGCATCCGGGAGCATGGCGCGCGCGGGGATCTTGCTTGTGCCGAACTGGTTGTACCAGGCGCGCGCATCGGACAGGCCCTTGCCGACCGAAACCAGCGCCTCGCCGTCGAATCCCTCGGCATCGACGCTCGCGTACATTGCGCCGGTGGCAATCAATGGCTGCATGCTGGAATTGCCGCGGCGCTTACGCGCGGCAATGGTCAGCGGCGAGAGGCCCGGCCATGGGGCGCCCTCGGGCGATTGCTGGAATCGAAAGGCGTTGTAAACATGCTGCTTGGCGGCCAAGGCAACCTTGCGCATGGTCTTGGCATCGGTGCCAGCGGAGCCGACCCGTGCCAGCATGGCCCGCGCGGCGGTATCGTCGACGGTGATGGAGACGCCCATCAGCCCGCCCTCGCGTAGCATTCGAACAGAATGTGCGTGCCGCCGGGGTTGGTGCTGACAACCGGATCGACGATGACGCGCGATTGCCCGTTGTAGGTGATGCGGTCGCCCGGCTGCGGGGTAACCGTGTGGTCCAGCAGGATGCGGTCATCGCCAATGGCAATACCGGAATCGCCAAGCGTGTGCTTGACGGTCCCGACTACCGCGCCGGTCGTTGTGTATGCGGTTGTCGCGCCGTCCGTTGCCGTGCGCGTGATCGTGATCGCCTGCCCGAACTTGGCCAGCAAGCGATCCGCCGTGCCCTGCAGGCGGTCATAGAACGCGCTCACGATGCGCGCTCCAGACGAAGCGTGCTGCGCCCGCCGCCGGTGTAGATTGAAAGGAGGGCATCGACCGATGCGAAGCGTGTTTGTCCGCCAAGGCCCGACCCGGCGTATTCGACGGTCAGCGGTCCCACGGTTTCACGTGTAACCTCGCCGCTTGCCTGATCGGTGTAAAGCGTGTCCGTCGTGGCGCGCAATGCCAGCTCGCAGCACGCATTCTGCACGCGCTTGACCGGCCAATCGACAAGGTCGCGCGGCCATGAAAGCGCCTGCGTGCTGGTCAACGGCTCGCCCTGGAACCGATAGCGGGTGTCGATGTATTGCGTCGCACGGCGCAGCGCGGATTCGCGCACGTCCGGCAATGTTTCTGCCCATGCCGCGTTCCCCATCGCCAGGTGATAGGCGTCGGCGAAGGCGAGCGTGACATAGCTGTCAGCGTCGGCCCTGCCCGTCCCGTCCTCGGCGATCAATGCCACGGATCAGACCTCGACCCAGCCGGCGGCCTTGTGCGCGGCAACGCAGGTCGGGTGCACGTCGAGCGTTTCATCGCCCTTGCGCATCGTGACCAAAATCTCCGCCGCGCCCGGAGCACTCGGCTCCGCAGCGACTGTCTGGTTGGACTTCTTTGTTGCCATGGATATCTCCGCCGCGCCCGGAGCACTCGGCTCCGGGCGGTGTTTGGCCTATCAGCCGATCAGAATGGCGATGTGCTCGGGCTTGATCGCCGCGCAGCCCCATGCCAGGCACACCTCGTACTTGACCTGACGGTACTGGCGATAGACGCGAACCTCGAAGGTGATGCCGGTCAGCGGATCGGTCAGCATCATCGAGTCGTCGGCCGAATCGCCGCCGGTCGGGACCGCCGGGGCACGCGCGGCCAGGACAATCGCGTTGCGGGAGAACGCGAGGTTTGGCGTGTAGCTGTTGCCCACGGTCAGCGCGTTCGCGGTTGGGATGACGACGCGCGCGCCGGGATCGCCGATAGTGATCGTGCCCGGTGCGGCAACGCCGGTGTTGACGACGTACTTGTTGTTGGCGTCCGCGGCAAAGGTCACGATATCGCCCGCCAGCACAGTGCCGGTGCCGGTAACCAGCGCGATATCCTCGACGCCGATGGCCGTGCTGCCGCTGGTCACGTAGCTTGCGCCGGTGCCCTTTGTGTGCAAGGTGATGCCGGCCGAATTGCGGAGCGCAAAGCCCTGCAGGCGGTCGGTCATGCCGTTGCGCAGCATGTCGCTGGAGCCCGCCTCGTTGACCTTGAAAAGTACCGACTGCTTGCCACGCAGATTCGCCATCGCGGCGGAGCCGAGCGCGAGCTGCAGGTCGGACGTGGGCGCGCCGTTGTCCTCAAGTATCTTCAGCACGCCAGCGGTGTCGGTCAGATCGCCTGCCGTGCCGAACGGAGTCGTGCCGGCGGTGCCATGCGCACGGGATGCGCCGGCCTTGCCGGCGGCGGCCAAGTCGATCTCGACGGCGTTCACCAGCTTGCGCATGGCATCGGTGAACTGATCGGCCAGGATGCGATTGAATGTGCCGTTTGTGCCGACCGCCTTCTCTTCCTCGCCGTTCCAGCGAACCGGCGCGGCCTTGCTCTTGGTGATCACGACGTCCGCATAGCCGACGGTCGTGTCGCCAGAGTTGGCCGGACCGGCTCCGGGCGTGATGTCCTCAAGCGCACCGGCCTCGCCAAGCGGGACGCGGACGGTTTGATTGACGGCGGCGCGCTCGGCGTTGCTATCGCGACGCACGGCGGGGATGAGGCCGACCATTTCGCGCGAGACGGTGTTCAGCGCCTCGTAGAGGGTCGGGATGATGCCGGTGAGAGTGTTTGCCATGTTTGAATCCTCGTGATCAGTCGGTTACGACGCCGCCTTTTCCGATGAATTCGCTACGGCCGGACGGCTCAAGCGCATCGAATGCGGATCGGGAGATGGTTTGTTTGCCGCGCGAGCCGCCACCGTTGCCGGGTGCGCCTGAGCCTGGCTTGTTGTCCGCCTTCAGGATCGTGTCCTTGTGCGGGTATTGATCTACGAGGATTTCAATGGCTTCGTCGAAATCGGCCAGTGCGCCGCCGTTCTTCCGGCTGTAGATCGGGTTTCCCTCGGCATCGAGCGCCTTGAGCTTCCCGTCAACAACCTTGAAACGCGCGCCGAACGTTGCCTGGATCATGTCGGCCGGGATCGCGAGCTTTTCGGCGATGAACTTCGAGCGGGCGAATGACCCGCCGACGATTTCACCGTGAAGCTGTTGTTCCAGCGTTTGCGACTGTTTCGTCGCCGCGTCCAGTTTGTCCTGCACCGGCTTGAGAGCCGCCGCTACCGCCGCATCCACCTGCCCGGCGTCGATCAGCTTCTTCTGATCGAGCTTTGCGATGGTTTCCAGCGCCTTGCGCGCCGCCTCGGCATCATCGATGCCCTCGAACGCCTTGAGCTTGCCCTCGGCAGCCTCGGCCCGTTCGCGGTTCGCCTTTGCCTCGGCATTGCGTGCCTTGATAGTCGCCAGGGTCGCGCCCGCGTCAAACGGCGATTCCTTGCCGTCGTCGTGGATGTAAACCGGATGACCGTCTTGCAGCACTGCGTGCCCCTGTTCGTCGAGCTTGAGCTTCATCACATCCTCGTCGGGCATCCGCCCGTTGCATGGCCGTCCGGCCGAAAGCGTCACGGCGCATCAGCGCGCGTGGCATTGCGGGGGATGATTGGCGCCGGGGGTGTTCACAAGGAACGGGGCGAGGTGAACACCTCGAAACGCGGGCACAAAAAACCCCGCGCGAGGCGGGGTTGATGCGGGTAGATGTGGATCGCGGTCAGGGATTGCCGGAGTCCACCTTGCGCTGCCAACGGGCGGCGTCTGCGTCGGTCCAGCCCTCGGGGCGATTGCCTTCGTTGGCGATGATTTCTGCTTGAAATTTTTGGCATTTCGCATTGCTTTCTTCCACGTCTCTTCTCCAGGCGTCAAACGCCATACCCTCGCGCGCTGCGATTGCACGCTGCTGTTGCTCCGGCAATTCCAATACGTTCATTCGTTAACCTCGCGCAACCAAATCCAGATTTCACCGCCAACGGCTCTACGGTCACGAACCACAAACGATCTCGGTACGCCAAACAAGACCTCAAGTTCAGAGCGCCGATACGCTGACCATTGCGAAATATCCCGACCCGTTTTTCCGTCAATGATGAGCCTATGTGGCCGGTGCTCAAACACGTCCGACGTGCCGCGTGTCGCGCTGGTGAATGCTGGGTAATCGACGATTGATCCTGGAACATGTTTCGCCAACGCTTCCGCGTCCATGGTTACACGCCGCACTACGGGGCCATCATACGCCGGAAGTCGGGATAGAGCATCGTTCAAAACCCCGACAGCTACGGTAGATGGGCCATCGCGGCCTTGATGCAGCGCCGCATTCATTGCCTCGTACCCGTCCTGCGTGTAGTGCCGGATTGCAACCATGTGGTGTTCATCAAGGCCGTAGGTCGCCCCGGCCTGGCGCATTCCCGGCGTCAATTCCCCGGCAATTCGCTGGTATTTGGCCTCGCCCGTCCATAGCATCACCTTGGCATCATCCGGCAGGATTCGCGCCAGCTCCGCAACGCTCAGCGTCTCCCCGCCCCGGCCCAGCAAGCCGCGTACATCCAGCTTGCCCGCGCGCCACAGCGCGGCCCGCGTTGGCCCAAGCATTTCGTCCTGCATGGCCTCCGGATGCCGCTTGAGCCAGTCGTCGAGCGATTCGGAATAGGGGTCCTGCCCGTCGCCGGGCGGCTCATAGTCCGGTGTCATCGCGACCAGGATCGACCGGCAATTCCAATGCGCGGGCGGTGGTGCGCCCATGGGAATGTCATGCCCGACCGGCTGGAAATCAAGCGTGTAGACCTTGCCCGCGCGGGTTGCGCAGTTGATCGTCGTGCGGCTGTCGAGAATTGCGTGCCACTTGAGGTATCGCACGCCGCCAGCCTTCCACGCCGCCTGCCGCCCGGCATAGGCGGCCGCATGGGCGCTGGTATCGGCGAGCGTCGCCGCCTGTTGCCGGGCCGATTCCATAATCCCGCCCCGCTCTCGCCCGCGCGCGCCCTGGCCGATGACGGTCGCGAGCAGATCGGGCGGCGCCTGCGCGGTAGCCTGCGCCGTGCGGACGGCGGCAAGGATTCGGTCGGACAGGTTCGTCGCCTGCCGCGCCCATTGCCGGTCAACCTTCAGGCCCATAACCAGCAATCCGGCTGCGGCGGCGTCAATCGCCCCGGTGCCCGCCGTGCGCGGTAATGCCCCGGTCTGCGCCGCCCATGCGGCCTCGGTTCCGAGCAGCACGGATAGATCGGCGATCTGCGCGGCAGCGATGACGCCGTAGCGGGCAACGATGGCCGCTTCGATTTCTCGCAGCAAGGTGGTGAAATCGCGCCGGCCAAGGGCCGGCAGGTCCGCATCGGCAAGCAGCGCGCGCAGATCCTTGGCCAGCGCGCGAAGTTCGGCCGTGGCGTCCGCGCCGAACCCGCCCGCTACGCGCAGAAGCAGCAATGCCCTGCGCGTATAGGCGTCGACCAGTTCGCGCTCGGACGGCATGGATCAGGCCATTCCCTGCGCCGCGATCCGCTCCCGCTCATCCTCCCAGTCGACGTCCTCGGCAACCAGGCCGCGCCGCTTGGTTTCGGCAAACAGCGTGCTGTCGGACAGCGCCCCGCCGTTGCGCAGGGCGAGCAGCACGTTCATGGACTCGTTCGGCGATGGATCGACGTCGAGGTTTGGCTGCGCCTGCACGGTGCCGCCGCTGTCCTCCCCGCGCCATTCGGCGATGAGGTCGAGCAGATTGTTTACCGTATCCTCGAAGTCCTGGCACATGGCGCCGAGCGCGGAGTTCTCGCGCGATGCGTCCTCGGTCGCCTGCGTTGCGGTCTTGGTCGCCTTGTCGGGCTGCACGAGTTTCGCCCCGGCCTGCCGCATGGCGTCCTCCAGCGCGCGCAATGCCTCGCGCCCTGCGCCGATGGCCGCGCCGGTGTGCTCGACGTATTGAAGCGATCCGCCCGGCGGGAGGCGCACGGCATGCTTGGCGCCGATGACGATATCATCGCCCTCCTGCACGCCGGCAACGGCGAGGATCGGCACGCTTGCGGTATCGACCAGGGTGTCGTTGCCCGATTGCATGCGCCAGTGCTTGGCGTTGAGGAATGCCAGCTCGCGCAGCGGCGGCGTAGCGGTCAGCATGCCGGTTCGATTGGTGTAAAGCGTGACCAGCGGGATGCGTGCGAGCGGCAGCGACACGTCGTCGACGATGATCCACGAATCCTTGCCCTTCTCGTAGGTTCGCACGCGGCCGATCTCATAGACGCGGATCTGTTCGATAGTGCGCGTGCCGAACTCGCCTTCGGGCTCGTCGCGCTCGAACCGAATGCGGACCTGCGTCAGATTCCCCTCGGCATCGGTTCGCCAGCCGAGGATGCGCTGCGGCGCGATCTGGATCACGTACGGCCGCACATTCGCCCGGCGCTGATCCGCCTGGGTGCGAACGCCCAAGGCGCGCGGCGATTCAACCAGGCAATGCGAGATGCCATAGCCCAGCGCCTGGGCGAACCAATCGCGGGCGAACACATGAAGATTGCGGCCCTGCCGGTCGATATCCGGCAGGACGTCCATTGCCATCCACGCGGGCACGTTGTCGCCGATGACCAGCGGGCGCGCGAATACGCGGCCCGTCATGGCCGCGATGGTTTCCGATAGCGCCGGGAACAGGGTCGCCATGCCAAGCCGGGCCTTGTAGTCCTCCGATGATTCGAGCGGGCGTTTGGGCAAATAGGTCTCGCCGGCCTCGCGCATCCCGCGCGTCCCGCCCTGCAGCGCGTCGATCAGCGCGCGGTCGGCGGTCATTGCGGCGGCGGCGGGTGATTGCTCGGATACCGTTGTCATGGGTTAAATCCTCAATGCTTGAACGCGCGCAACGCGGCGCACGATTGGCCAGCGGTTTGTCAGGAAATATCCGACCGCGTCGTTCGCATGGTCGTGGCCGCCGTCCTTGGATGGCTCGCCGTTCTTGTCATAGGCCTGCTGCTCAAGCGATTGCACGAGCGTCGGGCAGGCGTCGGTGTTAATGCGCCATTCGGGGATGATCTTGTTGACCGCATTCACGCGGTCGCGCACGGCGGGGTTGGACGGATCGGCGCGCAGGATGAACCCGGCCTGCCGGAGGATGCTGTGGTCTGATTCCTGCGCATTGACGCTCTTGCGGCTATTGCCGCTGGCGTCCGGATAGACCGTGATCGAATGGCCGTCGAATCGCTGCCGAAGCATCGCGGCCATTGCGGGCGTATCGCGCACGCCGGTCAGCTCGCCGACCGTGACCGGCCTATCGTCGCGGATTACCGAGATGATGGCGGTCATGTTCATGACGTTGAAGTCCATGCCGACGTGCAACGGCTCGTTCGGCGCCTGGACCGTGGGAACGTGCGCGGCCTTGCGGTCGAATCCTGGATAGACACTGCCGCTGGTCAGGTTGACGAACAGGCCGTCGAGATAGGCATCGAGCAGGTTCGGCGGATAGCTGGCGCGCAGGGTCTCAATATAGGCCGGATCAAGGGCCGGATTGTCGGCGGTGCGGCCGCGATGGATGACATAGCCATTCGCCTCGGCGCGTGCCGTGTCGCGCCCCCATTGGTCGTAGACGAAACGAAACCCCTCCGGCGTCGTCGCCACGGCCATGGTATTGGGCGGCATGCCCTGCACGCTGGCCTGCCGCTTGCCGCGGTTGCGGGCCAGGGCGAGCCTCCAAACCTGCGCAGCCTTGTCGGTCGGGAGCGTGTCGAGCTCATCGAAAAACGAGTCGACCACCTCGTATCCGATAATGGCCTCGGGCGCGTCCATTGATCGATAGAGCACGCGGCCAATGCCGGGCACATCGACCTGCGGGCGTCCGCCGACCAGGCGCGTCTTGGCCCGGATGCCGAACTCGGCCTCAAGGATTGCAATCAGGCGCGGCATGCCGAGATCGTGAATCAGGCCATAGGTCGGCATGTAGTAAGCGACCGTGGACCCGCCGCCGAGCAGGCCGAGCAGGCGCAGGATCAGGGCCTGGGTCTTGCCCGCGCCATATCCGCCCACGAATGCGGGGAACGGCGCACGGCTGGCCGCGAACGCGCGCTGCGCATCAGTTGCCGGAATGCCGGGTCCGAGGTCGTGGGCGGCGGTCATGCGGCCTCGCGCTGCCCCTCGGCAACAACATCGAACGTTTGCCCGGTCGCTTCGAGCGTCGCTTGCTGACCAGTGAAGTCCTGCCATCGGCGAACTGCGACGTCGACATAGTGCGGGGAGAGTTCCATCGCGTAGCACGCGCGGCCCGTTTGCTCGCACGCGATGATCGTCGTCCCACTGCCGCTGAATGGCTCGTAAAGTAACTCGCCCTTCGCGCTGGAGTTTTCGACCAGGTGCGCTATGAGCGGAACGGGTTTCATGGTCGGATGCAAGTCCGACTTTTGCGGCCTTGGAAACTCCAAAATTGAAGTTTGGAAATCTCCGTAAAATTTGTGCCCAGCTCCGCCCTTCCATGCATACAGAATCGGCTCGTGCTTGTAAGCGTAGTCCGTGCGTCCGAGCACATGATTGTTCTTTACCCAAATGAGCTCATGGCGCGGTTCGATGCCTGCCCCCATCATCATCATCATCATCATCATCTGGTCGCCGCCCTGCGGCATGAAACAATAAATAACCGCGCCGGGGCCCATCGCAAGAGACATGTTGGCGAATGACTCTTTCCACATCGCATGCGTGTCTTCCTTGCTCAAGTGGTCATTGGCAATCGGCACCTGAATGCGATTGCCCCGGCCTGTCGCATTCAGGTGCCGATTCTTGTCGGCATAGCTCACGCCGTACGGCGGATCGGTCACCACCAGTTGAGCAAGCTGTCCGCTCATCACCCCCGCCACCGCTTCCGCGTCCGTCGAATCCCCGCACGCAATGCGATGCTTGCCAAGCAGCCAAACGTCGCCGAGTTTCGACACCGCGCTCGCTTCAACTTCCGGCACATCATCCGGGTCGGTGTTGCCCTCCCCCGTCGCGCTCGCTCCCGCAATCAGCGCATCAATCTCGCCCTCATCGAACGCCAGCGTGCCGAGGTCGAAATCGGCCAGGCGCAGATCCTCAAGCTCCAGCGCGAGCAATTCGTTGTCCCATTCGGCGAGCTCGCTCAGGCGGTTGTCGGCGATGCGGTACGCCTTGCGCTGCGCATCGGTCAGGCCGGATGCGATATGCACCGGTACCTCGGCCATGCCGAGCTTGTGCGCGGCCTTGAGCCGGGTGTGCCCGACCAGGATCACCATGTCCTCATCGGCGACAATCGGCTGCCGGAATCCGAACTCCTTGATGCTCGCCGCCACGGCATCGACCGCCGCATCGTTGTGGCGCGGGTTGCGCGCGTAGGGGATCAGCTTGTCGACCCCGATCATTTCGACTTTCATTCCTGCCTCCGTTAGATCGCCACCAAAGGCCGCGACAGCGGCACCGTGGTCGGCGCGCCGTCATCCAGGCCCCATGCCTTGCGCTCGCCGGCCTGCTGAATTGCGGTCATCTCCGCCGTGATTTTGGCCAGCTTCGAGCGCTCGAATGATTCGCGGTGGTCGTGCTCGCGAATTGCGAGCGCCTCCTGCCGCAGCTTCACGACCTGCATCCATTCCTGTCGATGGCGGCGCACAACGGCGGCTGTCTCATCGGCAGCGGCATCAATGGCGGCGGCTTTTTTTTGCGGATCGCCCACTGTAACGACGCCCGCAACCTTCTCGGCCGTCTTGCGGCGGACAATTGCCGCGACGTCCTCGTCATCCTTCCATCCTTCCGCCTTCGCACGCTTCATAATGGCCTGACGTGTCACGCCGAATTTCTTGGCAACGTCCTCATAGGACGTACCAATTTCCCGCATTGCGCGGGCGGATTCCCACTGGTCGGCGGTCAGGCGCTTCACTACCGAATCACCCCTGCTGCCCGCAGCTCTGCCAGGCATGCATGCTCGGCTGCGCGCTTGGTCGCCTCTGCCTCATAGATCGCCATCATGTCTGCGGCCCACTGGTCCATTTCCCACAGCGGCGGGATCGGCGGGATCTGCGCTGCCGGCCCTGCCTCGCAGGCCACGCGCGGCGGCATTGGCGCGCTGTCGGGCTTGATCGAGTTCGGCTTGCACGCCGGCAGGGCGCACACAGCCAGCAGGCACAGGAACATCGCGGTAAATCGTGCGCACGCGCTCGACAGTTTCATATTTCACGGTCTCGATGATCGGCAGTTGTGCTGCCAGGTAATCCAGAATCGACGTTGCGGCGGTGTCGCTGGCCTGCTCGCGCCGGGTGGTTTCTGCCTGCGCTGCGGCTGCCGCATCCGCGTGGGCTTTCTCGCAGTCGGCCGCACCAGCCACCTTGCCCGCGTTGTAGATTGACGCTGCGGCCCACCCAGCCAGGCCAAGCGTTGCGGCGACAATGGCCGCGTAGATATACAGC
>CAUJJS010000243.1 GCA_963205415.1 Pseudomonadota bacterium | reverse complement strand
GCAGTTCTACGTCAACTCCAATCAACTTTCCGGGGCGATGCCTTCGTTGGCGGGTCTTTCGGCATTGGAGCAATTACGGCTTCAAAACAACCAATTCAAGGGCGCAATGCCTGCGGTCCCCAGTCCAGGCGCGCTTGCGGCTGGCGGCTCGCGTTTGTGCCCGAACCAATTCACGGGTCCCGCCAGTAGCGCATGGGACGCTGCAACGGGCGTTGTGCCGTGGTATCGCGATTGTGCGGGCGCATCACCAAGGATCCCGGCCAGCGAGCGATCGGCGCTGATTGATTTGTACAACGCGACCCAAGGCCCGAACTGGACCAACCACGCGCATTGGCTGGAACCGGAGGGTACGGAATGCACTTGGTTTGGGGTGGTGTGCAACCCCGCGAAAAGTCGTGTCATTGCCCTGCGATTGGCTGATAACGGTTTGCGCGGTGCAATCAACGGGAACTTGCGGAATCTGGCTGGCTTGCGGGAACTGAATCTGGGCAAGAATGCGCTGGGAGGGGCGGTCCCGATGCTGGCCGTGAGTGCCGCTCCGGATGGGTCACATGGATCTGTCAGCGCCATGGGTGTTGCCATGGTGGGAATGGGCAATCTTCGAATCCTTGATCTTCACGATAATCGCTTCACGGGACGAGTTCCTGACTTGACAGGCATGACGCAGTTGGAAGCGCTGCGAATTGGCGGAAATCAGTTCAGTGGTGCCATGCCTGCCGCCCCGGTACCTAATCCATTGCGTGATGGCATGTCGAGCTTGTGTCCCAATGTGCTCGATCGTGTGCCGAATACGGATTGGGACGTGGCGACTGGCCAGTCGCCTTGGTACCGCGCCTGTGCCGCGACTTCCGTGACAGGTGGATTTAGTCCGCATATCGACGCCGGGGTGCTGGCCATCGCCATTCAAGCTGATGGCGCGATGGTCGTGGGAGGGCGATTTGACATGATCAATGGCCAGTCGCGCGCGCATCTGGCCCGATTGTTACCGGATGGAAGTCTGGACCCGGATTTCGCACCGGTCGCATTCGACGATGATGTGTATGCGATTGACCTTCTGTCCGATGGATCGATCTTGGTCGGTGGTCGCTTCACCCATGTCGATGGGCATCCACAGGCCTATTTGGCTCGTTTGCGTACCGACGGCAGTCGGGACACTCGATTTGGTTTGCAGCTGGATGGCAGTGTGCGGGTCGTGATTAATCAGGATGATGGCAGTGTCCTCTTGGGCGGCGACTTCAGCCACGTCGGGGGTGACGATCACCAGGGTCTGGCGAGACTGACGGCCGACGGCGCGCTCGATACGAGCTTTGTGACGCAGGCCGATGGCCCGGTGATGGCCTTGGCGGTCCAAGCGGATGGGCGCATCCTGTTGGGTGGTGGGTTTACGCATATCAACGGGCAGGTGCGAAGCCATCTCGCGCGGGTCGATTCCGACGGCACACTTGATGGTGCGTTCGATGTCGACAGTAACGGTATCGTGACCGCCATCGTGGTACAGCCGGACGGTGGGATCGTGATCGGCGGTGGTTTCAACGTGCTGTCAGGTCAAGCCCGCGCCTATTTGGCGCGACTGAGTGAAGACGGCGTGCTCGATTCCAGCTTCGATCCGTCGCCAAATGCTGCGATCGGTACCATTTTGCAACAGCCTGATGGCCAGCTGTTACTTGCGGGTGAATTTACCCAGATCGGAGGCCGGTCACGAGCCCATCTCGCCAGAGTGCGGCTGGACGGCGGTGTCGATGAAGGATTCGATCCGGGCGCGTCGGCAGTTGTGGCGGCATTGGCGCTGCAAAGCGATGAGAGAATTCTCATTGGTGGAGACTTCGTCGCGCTGCGAGGGCAGGCGCGCGAACACTTGGCGCGGCTCCATCCCGACGGCGGTCTGGATACCGAGCTTGCCACGTCGACCAATGGACCCGTGGACAGCTTGGTCTTGGGTGGCGGTGGCACGCTACTTGTGGGTGGCGGTTTTGATCAGATCGGCGGGCAGTCGCGTGAGCGCTTTGCCAGCATACGGCTGGATGGCGTGATCGAGAGCGGGCTATTGGCTGATTTTGGTGCCAATGACAGGGTTCGTGCGGTGGTCAAGCGAGCCGATGGCAGTGTGTTGGCAGCAGGACAGATCTCACGTCACAACACGCTGGAAGCACACAATATCGTGCAGATTTGTCCGGGAACATGCGCCTACGAATTTTCCGCTTCGACAGATGCGCCGATCGAGGCCACGGTGCTTCAGTTGGACGGCAAAGTGGTGGTGGCCGGGAGCTTCACCCAAGTCAACGGCGTACCGCGCGCTCATGTTGCGCGCCTGAATTCAGATGGCAGTCTGGATACTGATTTTGATGTATCGATCGACGGGCCGGTCTATACGATTTCCGCTCTTCGCGATGGTAGCGTCCTGCTGGGTGGCTCTTTCCACCACATCGATGGAGTGTCGCATCCATTGTTGGCTCGGCTGCATCCGGACGGTACGCTGGATTCGGATTTCGACAGCGGATTTTCCGCGAATGCTCAGGGTGAAGAGGTTCGCGTCCTGGTTCGTCACCGTGACGGTGGCTGGATCGTAGGCGGGCACTTCGCGCGGGTTTCCGGTCAGTTGCATCAGTCTTTGGTGCGTGTGGATGTCGATGGTGATGTCGATGCCGCCTTCGATCCCCAGATAAGTCTCGGGTCAGCGCCCGGTTGGGTACTGGCCTTGGTGTTGCGCGAGGACGGTCGGTTGTTCCTTGCCGGAGCTTTCGACGCAATCGATGATCGGGCCCGGACCGACGTGGCGAGGCTAGACGCAGACGGAGAGGTGGATCCGCACTGGGCAATAGATGTCGCCGGTGCGCTTCAAGTGAACGCGCTGGCGCTGCAGACGGATGGTCAACTCGTTATGGGCGGTGACTTCAGCGAAGTCGGCGGTGCGGTGCGTTCAAATCTGGCGCGCGTGGCCACCGCTGAATCTGCCCGGTACGCTTTGAGTGTGTCTGCCAGTTCAGGCACATCCGGCAGCGTGACTTGGGCGCGTGGCGGAAGTGCCCCGCAGCTTTCGCAGGCACCTGTGTTGTCGCTGTCCGTCGATGGAACGCATTTTTCGCCTATCGGGGAGATGTCGCGCGTAGCCGGTGACTGGAAGCGGGACGATGTAGACGTTCCCGGCAACCGCAATTTCTGGGTCCGGGTGAGGGCGGCGCTATCCTCCGGCATGCACAATGGATCCAGCGGTTACGTGGAAAGCACCCGCTTGGCGTATGTTCGACGCGATGTCTTGTCGGTCCAGAACACCGCACCAGCCACATTTGCCGGCGTCTCGGGCATGAAGTTCGAGATCGTCAATAGCGGACCGCGTGCAGCGGATCAGATCACGCTAATGATTGATGCAGACCAAGCGGACCGTCTGTCATTTTTGCCTGTATGCACCACGGACACATCCACGGGATCGGTTCGGGTGCTGTGCGAGAATCCTGCCGACCTCGGCATCAACTGCGAACAGGTCAGCACGACCGAACGACAATGCTCCATCGACCGGCTTTCGGTTGGCGGAAAATACTCGTTCTTCCTGGCACCCGCGGCGGGATCAAGCGGTCCCTTCATCCTCAGAATACTGACCAACGGGGTGCTGTTGGGTCAACACGCCATTACGCCGTGAATCATGGATCTGGAGAACTGACATGAACCTCGTGCTGCGATCCATCAAAATATTCACAGCGTTTGCCTTGGTGTTGATTTCTTCACAAGTCATGGCCCTGTCGGCACCGCGGTTGACCTTGGTCTACGAGGGTGGGCGTAGCGTCACCTCGGTCGTGGCTGTCGGACCGGATGGCGCAAGGGCAAAGGCAGTCAGTGCCTGTCAGGGCGATCAGTCGGTGCTGTTTGCTTTCACCGAGCAGGCTGCCAGCAGCAATAGCGACATCAATCGCAGCAATGGCGGTGGTGCGGTGGCAGTGGAAGTGAACATGGTCTGCTCGCGTCTGTCAGGCAGTGTCCTGATCGAGTATCGCAGCACACCGACGCCGGTCGATGCGGGCTACCACGTCAATCCGGTGGCGACGGTGCAGATGCCCGCCACGGAAGGCGCTAGCGATGTGGCAGTGTTTACCGTGGACGTGATCAATTCCCAGCGTTGGCAGGATGAGGAATTTGGTGTGCGCCGCAGTGGTGGCAGCTTTAGCGGCGATGTGGACGGCTCGGCGGTCATGGGTAGCATTCAAGCCGGGACAGCCGAGATCTTCCGAACCCGCATCACGGGTGGATCCCTACCGCCGACTCCGCCGGCCTGGCTCGATGGCATTGAGGATGACCCGGACGCGGCAGGTATCTACCGCGACCTCCAGCGACTGTGCGCAATGGATGGTGCTCGTGATCGGCCCGAGTGTCAGGCATTTGCACGACTCGTTCGCGGTTTTCTCACCGGGCAGGTGACCTTGGAACAGTGCCTGAAGGTGATGCGCGCGGTGTCTTCGGAAAACGTCACTGCCGTCGGCATCACTGGAAAGCAGCTCATGGTGGGGCAGATGGACAATCTCGCCTTGCGCGTGTCGACGATGTTGCAGGGCATGGGAGGAGGCTTCAGCACCAGCGGCCTAGCCTTGGTGGGTGGCGGCAACAGCCTATCGTTGGACATGCTGGGTGATGTGCTCAACGCGGCTGCCACGGACGAGAACGAAGAGCAACGAACCTTGCTGGGTGGCACGCGCTGGGGCGTGTGGATGAATGGCACGATCGGTGGCGGTGAGAAAACGCGCCGACGTGGCAATGCCGGTTTCGATTTCAATACCTGGTCGCTTACTGCGGGCGTGGACTACCGTCTGCGCGACACCACCTTCCTCGGCGCAGCGCTGGGGTGGTCGAAATTTTCGTCCGACTACAGCCGGGTGACGGGGGATCTCGATGCGCGTAGCCACTCGCTTCATCTCTACAGTGGATATTCGGCCGCCAACGGATTCAGCCTCGATGGCTCCTTGAGCTGGATGCGCACGCGCTACGATCTGCAGCGGTTCTTGCCCATCAATGGCAGTAACGATCTCTTGAATGGGACTGACGGCATGGTGTCCGGCAGTCCATCCGCCAATCAGTATTCTGGTGCCTTGGGTACGTCTTGGTACTTTCAGCGCGGTATCTGGACGATTGCGCCGACGATTCAATACGAGTTTCTGCGCGCGCGCATCAATGCCTTCGAGGAGGATGGTGATTCCTTGTTCCGGTTGGCGTATGACGAGCAGACGCAGGTCACACGTTCACTTTCGGCAGGCCTATTGACCGATCTGAGTCTGGCCACCGGGGTGGGTACGTTCCGACCCTATCTGCGTGCGCTCTGGTATTCCGATAGCGGCACCGGGGCGCGCAACGTGCTTGCGCACTTCGTCGAAGGTGGATCACAAATGACGTCCAATTCAGTCATCCTGCGTGAGCCGGATCGCAACTATGGCAGTCTGGAGTTGGGGCT
The DNA here is from genome assembly GCA_963205415.1 of Pseudomonadota bacterium. Classification (GTDB taxonomy): domain Bacteria; phylum Pseudomonadota; class Gammaproteobacteria; order Xanthomonadales; family Xanthomonadaceae; genus Denitratimonas. Next base: position 3,395 of record CAUJJS010000243.1, on the reverse strand, counting down.
TGGTTTCAGGCGTCCCATCGGCAGCCGCACGGTCGACTTCAACTTTGGCTTGATGAAGGTCGTGCAGTTCGAGACCTTGGACCGATGGGCCGCGCGACTCGACGTACGAGTGCCGTTCTGACATGCCTGACGAGCGCGATACCCGCACCACACACCGACCGGAGGCGACGCGCATCGTAGCGCGTGGGGTTCTTGCCGGATCCGAGAGTCGCGCTGATTCCGAGAGTCGCGCCGATTCCAAGAGTCGCGCCGATTCCAAGAGTCAGGTCGACCCGCAAGCCACCTTGACTACGCTCCAGCGTGAGGCGTCGAGCCATTCGTCGGAATCCGAGGCTATACCCGAAGCACCCGCACGGCACACCGATACGCTCGGTGCACGCACCACGATCAAGCGCGATCTGGCCGCGGGTGGCATCGATCCCATGGCCTCGGGATTTGGTTCCAAAACCACGATGAAGCGCGACGAGCCGGTCGCTCCGGCGCACTCCGAGGCGCGTTCGACACGCGTGGTGCTGGGCGCCACAGCTCAGCCTGCCGCGCAGTTGTCCGTGGGTGATGTGATCAAGCATCGCTTCGAGATCGTGCAGGAATTGGGCCGCGGCGGCATGGGTGTGGTTTACAAGGCGCGCGACCTGCGCAAGGTGGAAGCACAAGACCCCGATCCCTACCTTGCGATCAAGGTGCTGATCGGCGACATGGCCGAGTTCGATCTGGGCTTTGTCGCGCTGCAACGCGAGGGCAAGCACGCGCAGTCGCTCAATCATCCGAATCTGGTCAAGGTGTTCGACTTCGACCGCGACGGCAATTTGGTCTTCCTGACCATGGAATTGCTCAAAGGCGAGTCCTTGCAAACGCGTCTGCGGGCTGAGCGCGAGCAACCCTTGTCCCCGGAAGCGCGATTGAAAATTGCACGTGGCGTCATCGCCGGCTTGGCTTACGCCCATGCGCGCAAGATCGTGCACGCCGACATCAAGCCATCGAACGTGTTTCTGTGCGAGGACGGCGAGGCCAAGATCCTCGACTTCGGCATTGCCCGTGCAGCCGAGCGCGATGCGGTGTTCGATGCCGACGACATCGGTGCCTTGACGGTGGATTACGCCAGCCTGGAAATGCTGGGGGGACAACGCCCGCAGCCATCCGATGATGTGTATGCCCTGGGTTGCCTGCTGTTTCGCCTGTACGCGGGTCAACATCCCTACCAGCGTCAGCCGGCGGATCTTGCGCAGCGCGAAAAGATGAAGCCGGCGTTTCCGGCCAATCTCAGTCGCATGCAGACGCGCGCACTGGCTCGTGCCATTGCCTTCACACGTCCGGAGCGTTTCGCCAATGCGGCAGAACTGGGCGAGGCCTTTGATGCCTACGACTGGACGCGCTTTTCACGCAACGCGGCGATTGCTGTGCTTGTCGTGGGTGTCAGCCTGTGGTTCTCGCAGGATTGGCTGCTGGGGCGTTGGAGTGCGATGCAGTTGGAGCCTGCCGAACAAGCCCAAGTTGCTACGGCCTTGGCCGAGGCGCATGGCAATCTCGACAAGGCCTATTGGGAAGATGCCGCAGTGCGTTTCGTCGACGTGTTGCGGCTGGATCCGTACAACGCCGACGCACGCGCGGGCCTGCAGAAAGTCGTCGATGGCGTGAAGGCGAGCATGCCGGCATCGGACGTGAACGATGCCATGGCGATCTTGCGCGAACGCACGCGCTGCAACGCGGACAAAGCCTCGTGTCCAGCGTGGGCGCGCGAGGCCTTGGGTCGCTAGTCACGCCACCTGCGTGTAACGCCCTCAGTCCTCGATTTGGGATGCGGCAAAGGCGATATCCAGCCGCTCCATTGCATCCAGTGGTTTGAGTTGGGTGGCTTTTTCGTACTCGCCGGCGGCCTGGTCTTCTTTGCGGCTGCCGTACAGCAGCATCAGGCCATTGCCGTATTCGATATGCGCGATCGGGGACTCCGGTGTCAATTCGATCGCGCGCTTGAGCAGTGCTTCGCCGGTGGCGGCCTTGGCGCCATAGGTCAAACCTGCGATCAATCCGCCGACCTTGGACACGACCTCGGCATGGTAGAGGCCGAGCGCGGTGTGGGCTTCGGCGTGTCGTGACTCAAGCTCGATGGCGCGATCCAGCGACACTTTGACCTTGCCGGCCAGACCTTGGGTGAGCGCCTTGGCGATGGAGATGCACTGGCTGTAGCGACCCAACGCGAAAGCGTGGCGGAAGTGACTGTTGGCCTCGTTCGGCAGAGCCGTGACGGCAGCTTCCGCCAGTTTCACGAGCTCGGCGAAACGCTGCTCGCGGGCCTTGTCGTCGTCCAAGAGATGCACGGCGTGGATGCCGGCGGCCTTGATCGCAACCGATGTGCCGATCGGCCCGAGGGCCAGGCCGGCTTCATAGGCCTCCTGAAAGTCGCCACGATGGAAGGCGCGCCAGGCATCGGCCAGTGCGGTGGCGATCTCGGCAGCCTGCGCGGACTTTCCAAGCTTGGGATGGGCACTCAGCAAACCTGCCACGCGTGCCTCATCCGGGAAGGGCTCCGCGTCACCGGCATGCAGTTTCTTCCAGGCTTTGACGAGCTTGGCGCCGGTGTAATCGAACTTGGCATCGGCGTAAGGGAAGTCTGCCCAACGTGCTTTCTTGGCCACAGTGAAATCTCCTGAGTGCGTGGGTGGACATGTAAGCGACAAATGCCGCCGCAAGCAAGTCGCTTCGCCCTTGTCGATAGTGTGTTTGCTCGATCGATGCTGCCTAGCATCCTCGTTGCAGAACCATTTCCGGCCATCTGGGCCATATCGAGGAGAGCACCATGGCGAGCAAGTCCAAGAATCCGAGCATCGATCCGCGTCAGTTGTGGCTGGCCGGTCTGGGTGCAGTGTCGTTGACCCGCAAGCAGGCCGCCAAGGCCTATGGCGTGCTGGTGGAAGAGGGCACGCAGTTCCGTGCGCAGGCCGGCAAGCGCATCGATGCGATCAGCCGTCAGGCGCGCAGCGACGTGAAGAACATCCAGTCGAAGGTCGCGCCGGTTCTGAACCGCGCCAACGAAGCCTACGACGTGGTCCGTCAGCAGGTGGAAACTCGTCTGGCGCCGGTCGTGGCGCTGTTCGACAAGACCCGCAAGGCTTCCAAGTCGACGACGCGCAAGCGCGTTGCAACCAGCAAGAAGACCGTCAAGAAGGCCGTTTCGCGCAGCCGTTCGAAGAAAGCCGCCTGAAGCCACGTCTTCATCGCGTAAGTGAAAACGCCCCGGCTCAGTCGGGGCGTTTTCGTTGTGCGCCCGGCACGGGCGCACTCTTGGAGGTGCAAGTCCTCCCACAAGCTGATCACGGCGAGTGAAGCGAAGCGCAACTGCGCAAGGGCGACCGAGCGTGGGGAGGAAGCGTGGAGCGAAGCTGCGGGCCGATGGACAA
>CAUJJS010000242.1 GCA_963205415.1 Pseudomonadota bacterium | reverse complement strand
GCCGCGCGAACAAGCGCCATGCGCCACAGATACCAGCCCCACACCAGCGCCGGATCGGCCTGCCACGCCTCTGGTGTGGCCAAGCGCTCGGGCGAACACTCCGCCCACAACCCACGCGGTGTTTGCCGGAACGTGGGGATGCCACTTTCAGCCGACATGCCCGCTCCAGTGAGGATGACGATGTTGCTGCGGCTCTGGACGAGACGGCGAGCTTGGTCGATGGCGGGCATGGTGGGTTCCGGTTACAGGCGAGATGCAGTTTGCGCCTTACCTGCGACAAGGGTTGTCGCGTTTCCTTGTGGCTATTGTCGTGTCTCGAATAAAACGTGCATTGCCGCCGTCCCCGCGTAGGCAGGGACCCAGTGACTTTCCGATGCTGTCTCAAGGCACCGGATGCCCGTCCCCGATCAAGAGCACTTCGAGGACAGGTTCTATGCGGGCATGACGAGTGACGAACTTACTCGACAGAACAGGTGTGTCTCCTCACACATCAAGTGTCGGTCATGAGGTCTCGTAGAGCGGAGCTTGCTCCGCTGCTTTCGGAACCAAGGGCAGCGGAGCAAGCTCCGCTCTACAGAGGACAGTAAGGGCGCACCAGACGTTATGGTGTCTGTCGAGTCACGCGGATTGGATTGATCCCAATTTGGGACCATTATGCGATCGTGAGACTGATCGCGCTTTCAACCCTGCATGCCTTCTGGAAACGCCATCCAGCGGCTGAGCAGTCATTGCGCGCATGGGCGGATGAGGTTCGTGTTGCGCAGTGGAAGCAAACCGCCGACGTGAAGGCGGCCTTCGGCAATGCCAGCATCCTCAAAACCCGCCGCACCGTGTTCAACATCAAAGGCAACGATTACCGCATCGTCGCTGCCATTGCCTATCGCATGGGCGTCGTGTTCGTGAAGTTCGTAGGAACCCATGAGGAGTACGACCGGATCGACGCCAATACCGTGGAGCTGGACCCATGACCCGCCATCGCTACACCCTCACTCCCATTCGTACCGATGCCGACTATCGCGCGGCGCTGGCGCAGGCCGCGCACTACACGGAAGCCGACCCCGATCCCGACAGCGAGGAAGGCGCGCATTTCGATGCGTTGGTGACGCTGATCCAAACCTGGGAAGCGCGGCATCATCCGGTACTGCCGCCCGATCCCATCGAGGCCATCAAGTTCCGCATGGAGCAGGCTGGCCTGACCGTGAAAGACCTGGTGCCTTCCATCGGCCAGCCGAACCGCGTCTACGAAGTCCTCAACCGCAAGCGCGGGCTCACGCTCGCAATGATCCGCAACCTGCACAGGAATCTTGGCATCCCGGCGGAAAGCCTGATTGGCGTTTGAGGATGGGGCGCGATTCTGACGCGCGGCAGGGATTACCATTCGTCCTTCTTTGCTTTAACCCGGCTGACTGGTCTGTTTGGTTCCGGCTGCTACGCTCGCCCATTTGCGCAATGACTTTGCAAAGCGCAGTGCAAGTGCGTCGTCCTTGTGTTTTTCTTCAAGATGATCAGCGAGCCAGTTGAATGTAATAACTTGATCAGGTGTATCGCTGTTCTTCAAGTTTGGTTGAACATACAGCAGCTGCCACTTGTGCACCTTCGATGTGCATTTCCACTTGCCGTCGATTTTTTCGACTTGTCGCAACAATTCAAGCTTCTCTAGCAGCCTTTCATATTTCAATTTTTGTGTGGATTTGTCACGGATTTTGATCAGGCCGGTAATCAGCGGCGGCATGCCGATTTTCGGAGCAGCATTGAGATAGGCGTCTTGCGAGCTGTTACGGGATGCGTCATCGGTTTTTAGTTCCACAGAGTATGCATGCATTCGATTGCTGGAGAAAAATACGTAATCGATCTTTTTTGATTGATCATCTCCTCCCTTCAGGGGAAGCCCATGTTCCTTTAGGTTTCCAAGCCTGACAGGAAGCTCCGGAATGATGGTCTCGTCAAGGCGGATACCAAGCCTGGCCTCCAATGCCTCACGCAGATATAGGAAAAAAAACATGTCCGCACGCTGTTCCATTCGATATGCGGGAAGATTTCTCCAATCATCAAGACGATCAAAAAGTCTGTCGATCATTTCAAGCCTCTTTGTTTCCATTCGGCGCATCTCCAATCAGCAGTGCCACCACCGAAAAATTATCCGGTGCCCCAGCCTCCACCACCATCTGTTCGGTATCCCGCACCATCCACAACGGCATATCCTGCCGCGCCATCGCAGCGAGCCAGGCGGATTCATCCACGGCGTCGTGGACGCCATCACTGCACAGGATCAAACGGTCGCCGGGTTGCAGCGTAGTGGTTTCGCGGTGGATGGCAAACGTGTCGCTGTCTTCCGGGTCGGCGACGAGGCAGTCGCTCATGGCGTTGTACATGCTGGCGTATTCCACGCCTTGCTGCGCTTCGCCCGAATCCAGCAGCCGGTTCTTGATGGTGTGGTCGCGGCTCAGGTGTTCGATCTTGCCATCGTGGCGTAATAGGTAGGCGCGGCTGTCGCCGCAGTTGAGGACGGCAAGGCGATCTCCATGAATATGCGCAGCGACCAGCGTGGTGGATGCGCCGTAGGCGAGTTTTCCGCGCTGCATCCGTTCGCACAGTTTCTGTTGCGCGGCGCGGACGTGGCGAGCAGACGCCAATCCATCAAAACTCCACTCGGGGTGTTTTTTCACGCTGTCGGCCATCGCCATCGCTGCGAACCTGCTGGCGCGTGCGGCGTCCGGGCTGGGAGAAACCCCGTCGCAGATCACCAGCAGGGCTTCATCCTGCCCGATGGAAACTGTCGTCGGCTCGCAGTGCGGATGTTGGTAGACCTTGCCGTCGATCCACATGGCGTCCTGCTGATCCGGGCAGTTGCCCCGCATTGTGCAGATGGCCGCTTCCAGCCGCGCAGGCTTGGGTAATTGCGTTTCGACGAATTCCACTTTGACGTCTCCCAGTTCAAGGCTGCCGGTTTTCGCGGTGGCGATCATGCCAGCGCCGCGCAAAGGCCCGATGACGGAGACCCACAACTCGCACTCCGGCGGTTCGCAGTCCGCATCGAAATGTGCGCGGACGATCGAGCCGTGCCACTCTTTCAGGCGTCGGGTTTGCCATGGGTCGAGGGTGATTTGCAGGGATTCGTGCTTGTGGGTCATGTGCGCTCCTTTCATTTCCGCTTGTGCTGTCGGTATGCAGGCTGTCGTAGAGCGGAGCTTGCTCCGCGTTATGAACACGACAGCGGAGCAAGCTCCGCTCTACGAGTACGGCAGCGGGGCACGCGCCGCCTGTGTATTCACATGAGAAGGCGAGAAGTTCACACCTTCGCCAAGCGCACCATCGCCAGCGTGTCCCGCTCGCAGTAGGCGAGCAGATTCCGGCGCAGGGTTTCGCGTTCGGCGTCGCCGGTTTCCGGCGATACGGCGCGCCGCCACGCGACTTGCGCGCTGTCGCCATCGCCGATGTCCAGTTCGCCGTAGTCGAGTTCAGGCGCGATGGTGGGCAGTACGGCCTTGATCGACCAGGAGCCGTGCATGTCGCGGTGGTAGTAGTGGGCGCGGTAGATCGGCAGCAGGTCGATCATTCGCTCGTTCAAGGCCAGCAAGGCATCGGCGCGGTCTGGCAGAAACGTGGCCAGATCGCGGATGCGGCTGGCTTCGAAACCCTGGTTCCAGACCAGGATCGGGCCGTCGTTGCCGCATGCCGTGAGCAGGGCGTCGGCGAAGGCGGCGATGGGCGATGCACCGGAAAGGTCGAGAAAGGCGCGGTGTTCGAGCTGCCCATCGGCCTGTTCGACATGGCAGGAGAATTGGAAAGGAATCTGCTGGAACGGCCGCGTGCCGAGCCATCGCGGTACGGCGAAGCTGATGGTTTCGAAGTCGAGGTAGTGCCGTGGGTAGCTGATGGCGGCCAGTTCCTCGCGCAATTGCGGCGCGATGTAGGCTTCGCCGCTGCGTGCAGCCTGGGCGATGCGGTGGTGGCGCTGGTTGTATAGCCGCGCGGGCGGAATGTCGCGCAGGTCGGCGTAACCGGCTTCGTGCAATTCGTCGATCAGCTTTCCGGCGTATGGCAAGTCCTCTATGGGATAGTCCGGCGCGGGTGGTTCCTTGGCGCGGCAGTAGTCCTGAAATGGGCAGTCGTAGGGATGAAAACAGTGCGGGCCGGTGGCGATGCTCGGTTCCGGGCCTGCGGCGACGGCTTTGAGTTCATCCACGATGGCAGTGACCGTCGGCAGCAGGTTTTCGACTTCAGCGGTGATGTCGGCTTGCTTCAACAAGCCTGCGTAGTCACCTTCGCGGGTGAGGACGAAGCCGTTGTCGATGTGGCCGAGGCGGATCTCCGTCACGGGCCGGCCCGCGCCGCGCATCACCCAGGTCTGGATGGCGCAATCCCACAGGTATTCGTCCTTTACCGACGTGGCGGACTTCACTTCGATCAGGCGTTCGCCCTGTGGTAGCCGTTGCAGCGCATCGGCGCGGATGCGCACGCCTTCGTGCTCGAACGCGGGCTCGAATAGCATCGGAATTTCGTTTGCAGTTTTGGACAAGGCGGCGCTGGTCTGTGTCTGCGCTTGTTGCGGCAGGAAGTGTTCGGCGTCGATCAAGAGGCCGCCGCCGAGCAGTTCGCGCGCCAGTTCGCCGAAGTGTGTGCCTTCGTCGAAACGCGCCTGTGCGGCATCGCTCCACGCGACGAGATCGCGACGGTGCAGTTCCAGCCACATGCGCTTGTGGCACTGACGGCCGGTCTGGAAACGGGATTTGGAGAGATGGGGCGTTGTCGTTTTCATGGCGATAATTAAGCCATGAGTATGCGACAGATAGTGTCGTATATGGGATTTCAGCAGGTAGTGGCAGGTGGTTGGCGTATGTCCTGCTCCTCGTGTTGGGGGTGGCAGGATGGTGCAGGATTGCGACACCATTTGTCGCTTCACGAAAGGACACTGTCCTCGTTAAGTCATGAGGGCACTGCCATGCTGCGTAAGCAGAAAATTTCTCGTAGCCGCGATCGGCGAGAAGACACCACGCCTGAGCCTGTCGCGCAGAAAGTGCCGGTATTCCGTGCGCGGCGGATGGAGTCGGCGCTGGAGCGCTGCGCGGCGCTATATGCGGTTCGGATGATGGCGCGGGTTCGCCCTTACGAGCAGATTGCCAGAGGGGGGGCTACCAATCTGCTGCGGCTGGCCGGCTTGGAACTGAAAGGCGAGGTCAGGCTGGCGGATCTTTCGCCTTGGGTGGTGGAGCGTGCGATTTCAAGACAGCGCGAGCGGTTGGAAGCGCGTGGCGAGGTGGCGATTCCGGCGCTGGATCGCAATATCGAGAAGCTCGGCAAGGCGTTGCGGCTTTCTGCCACCGAATGTGTGGTGCTGCGTTTTGCGGTGGTGGCAAGAAGCGTGGAAGGCTGCGATGACCTGCTGAACCGCTGGGCGACCACTCCGATGCAGTTCTTCGATCTGGTGCATCATGCCCTCGGCAAGCGGGTTCGTGGTATTCCGCGGGCATTGGGAGCAGGTTGCACGTTACGGCGCATCGGCGTGTTCGGAAGGTTCGATCTGAAGAGGCACCATTTCCCGATGGAAATGCGCCATACCTTGGCGGTTGATCTTCTTTCGCCTGCGTTCGATCTGGAGAGCATCCAGCGCAGCCTGTTGCGACCCGCGCCACCGGCTGGGCTTTTGTTGGGCGATTATTCCCACCAAATCGAAGCCAGTTTGATTGCACGTTACATGGCAGGCGCGTTGAAGCAACGCAGTCATGGCGTGAATGTGCTGATCCACGGGGCACCCGGCACCGGAAAAACGGAGTTCGTGCGCGCTCTGGCGCAGTCGCTCGGTGTGCGGCTGGATGAGGTGCCGGTAGAGGATGAAGACCGCGATCCGATTTCCGGTGAGGCGCGCTTTCGCGCCTACACGCTGGCGCAGCGTCTGCTCGCGCGCAATCGCGGGCAACTGCTTTTGTTCGATGAAGTGGAGGATGTGTTCGGCAGTGGTGGTTCTTCGCTGTTGTCGGCGCTGGTGGGCAAGCAGGGGCGCGATCCGGAAAGCCTTGCCAAGGGCTGGATCAATCTCACCCTGGAAACCAATCCAGTGCCCGCTGTGTGGGTGTGCAACGATATACGTGCGATTGATCCGGCGTATCTGCGCCGCTTCGATTTGGTTGCGAACTTCCGCACGCCGCCGCGCAAGGTGCGTGAGCGCATAGTGGAACGCTGTTTTTCAGGTGCGCTGCTGTCTGAAACAGGCGTTGCAGCCTTGAGCGAACTGGAAACTTTGCCTCCCGCACAGATCGAACGCGCAGCCAAGGTGGTGAAGACCTTGGGCAGCAAGCGTCGCGATGAGCGCGATGCTCAATCGCTGCGCATCGTGGAGATGTCGTTGCGGGCGATGGGCCATTCCACGGCGAGGAAAACCGCCGAACTGCCGCAGCATTACGACGCGGCATTTCTCAATACGGATCGTGACCTTTCCGCGCTGATTGACGGCCTGCGCGCCGGGTGTTCTGCGCGATTGTGTCTGTTCGGGCCACCTGGCACCGGCAAGACCGCGCTCGGGCATCATCTGGCGCAGGTGCTCGACAAGCCTTTGCACGTCAAGCGTGCGTCGGATCTGATGAGTATGTGGGTAGGCGAAACCGAGAAGAATCTTGCTGAGGCGTTCCGTGCGGCGGGCGATGAAGGGGCGATCCTTCTGATCGACGAAGCCGATAGTTTTCTTCAGGATCGCAGCCGCGCGCAGCGAAGCTGGGAGGTAAGCCAGATCAACGAGATGCTCACCCAGATGGAAGCATTCGAGGGAATCTTCATCGCCTCCACCAACTTGGTGGATTCGCTCGATGCGGCGAGCCTGCGGCGCTTCGATTTCAAGGTGCGGTTCGATTATCTGGCTGCGGCGCAGCGCGTGGCCTTGTTTCGCAGCGTGCTGGGCGACGCGGTACTCGATGCTGCCGGCCTGCGCCGAATCGAACGACTGGATCGCCTCACGCCAGGTGATATGGCGAACGCGTTGCGGCAGTTGCGAGTGCTCGGGCAAGCGCCGGATGCGATGCGCTTGCTGGATCTACTCGAAGGCGAACTTCGGCTCAAGCCAGGCGCTACTGCGGTACGTATTGGATTTGTTTGAAGGCCATCGTTACGGTGAAGCCTCATCGCCCTGAACGCTTCTTCTCCGAACAAGGCCGGGCATTTGCCCATGATGGGCGCTTGACCCGCCTTTCGGTCGCCGCCGCGCGTATGCTGGGTGAATGAAAGCGATCCTCGGATTCAGTGTGGTGGGTGGCGTGTGGCTGGCCTTGAGTGCGGTGGCAGCCATGGCCTCGGATCAGGCAGATGCGCGCTATCAGGTTGTCGCGTGGGACTTGCCGGTTGCGGTGGGTTCGTTGGCACCGGATCTCAGCGCCGGTTCCGAGGGTCGGGTGTTGATGACATGGATGGAGCGGGGGCCGGGACGAGATCGGCGCGTTCAATTGGCAATTCACACGCCCGCGAGTGGCTGGGCATCGCCCCGCACCGTCGCGCAAGGCTCGGATCTGATCGCCAATGCCGCCGATACACCGCATGTCGTGGCCACGTCGGATGGTGTGGTGTGGGTGCAGTGGTTGGCGTCGTCGAAAGCGGGCGCGGCGGGTTACGACGTGCTGCTCTCGCGGTCGGGGGACGAGGGCGCGCATTGGGACTCGCCGATCACGGTCAATGACGATGGCTTGGCAGCCGAGCACGGCTTTGCGGCGCTGTGGGCGCAGGGCAAGGACGCGCTGGGTATCGTCTGGCTGGATGGGCGGGAGCAAGCGGCAGCGGTCGCAGGTTCGATGCCCATGCATCACGGGCAGGGCGCAACGCAAGTACGCAGCAATCGTTTCGACCGGACACTACAACGCGCGGCCGACACGGTGCTCGACACACGCAGTTGCGATTGCTGCCAGACCGCCTTGGCCATGACCGCACGTGGGCCACTGCTGGCGTGGCGAGATCGGGATGACAAGGAAGTGCGCGATATCGTGGCCTCGCGTTTTGATTCGGGACAGTGGAGCGACCTGCAGGCTGTACACCGCGACGGATGGCGGATCGAAGCCTGCCCCGTGGCCGGCCCTGCCGTGGCTGCGAACGGTGAGGACGTGATCGCGGTGTGGTACACCGAATCCGGTGGCGAGCCGAGCTTGCAGCTGGCCCGCAGCCACGATGCAGGCGCGCACTTTGCAGCCCCGGTGCGTTTGGATGCCGGGCACGTGGTCTTGGGACGCGCGGCAGTGGCCATTGATTCGGCACAAGTCTGGGTGGCCTGGTTTCGGGAGCAGACGAATAAGCAAGCCCTGATGCTGGCGCGCTATTCGCTCGATCTGAAGCAGGTCTTGCAGACCTTCGAAGTGGCCACGCTCGCAGCGCGCGGCATGGCCAGCGGGTACCCGCGCATGCTGAGTCAGGGCGATGGTGTATTTCTGGTTTGGACCGATGTGGAGGGCGCCGCACCGCAGCTGCGCGGCGTGCACGTCCGACGCGATTAGCGAGTACTTGAACACGTCGGAATTGACTCGTCACTCCCGCGAAGGCGGGAGTCCAGAGCCCTTGATTTCAATGGTTTGAGGTAATTGGATGCCCGCCTTCGCGGGCATGACGAGCTTGTTCAGACAGTTCATATCGAACCGGCTATTGTGTTGTAGCAATGGAGCTTGCTCCATTGCCTGCCGAGCAAGCTCGGCAGCTACGTCAGGTTTGGACAATTTGAAGTCCGGATCCATAGCGCGTGGAGATCGAGCGGCAAACGGTGCTCGACGCTCAGAGTGGGCGATGCGCCTCCCGGCTAGAATGGCCAGTCCTTCCCTTCGCCGTGATTGGCCGAGCCCGATGATCGATTACGACCGTTACGACCGCGTGCGCGCGGTGGAATTTTGCCGCGACCATTTGAAGCTGCTGGACCAGCGTGTCTTGCCCTTTCGGCAGGAGTTCGTGGCGTGCCGCAATGCCGATGCGGTGGCGCAGGCGATCACCGATCTGGTGGTTCGCGGTGCGCCGGCGATCGGCATTGCCGCGGCGTGGGCGGTGGTCTTGGCGGGCCGCGCACTGGCAGATCAGAGCATCGATGAAGTGCGCGAGCGTTTGCAGCCGGTGATGGCCAAACTCCACGCGGCGCGGCCCACAGCGGTGAATCTGGCCTGGGCGCTGGCGCGCATGCGCAGCGTGCTGGCGACGGCGGGTAGTGATTGGCTGGCGCGGATCGAGGCCGAGGCGCAGGCGATTCAAACCGAAGACCTTGCGGCCAATCGCCACATGGGTGAATTGGGAGCGGCGCTGATCGAAGCGGGCAGTGGCGTGCTCACTCATTGCAACACCGGTTCGCTTGCCACCGCCGGTTTTGGCACAGCCTTGGGTGTGATTCGCGCCGGTGTGGCGCAGGGTCGGATTGAGCGCGTTTTCGCCACCGAAACTCGACCGTGGATGCAGGGCGCACGCTTGACGGTGTGGGAGCTCATGCAGGACGGCATTGATGCCTGCCTCATTGCCGATTCGGCCGGCGCGCATCTGATGAGCACCGGTGCGGTGCAATGGCTCATCGTTGGCGCCGACCGCATCACCGCCTACGGCGATGTC
>CAUJJS010000241.1 GCA_963205415.1 Pseudomonadota bacterium | reverse complement strand
TGACGCCGGAAGATGTGCAGAAGATGATCGACCTAGGGTGGTTCCAGCCAGAGCAGGAAGACGGCGCCGAGTACGACCCCGAGGAAGGGTGGAGCACCTTCACCTGATGAGGGCTAACAACAAATATCCGGAGCGTTGAAGGTCTGCACATGTACCGCCGAACCAAAAAGTACGCCGCTCGCAGCCAATGGCGGCCGCGGCAAGAAATCCCCGATGACGACCAGCGGCCACCCCGCTGGCAACCGCCAGACCTGCGCCGCCGGATCACCATCGAGGACTTCGACGGCGCAGAGCCCATGACGCACGTAATCGAACTGCACAAAACCACCCGCATCGACACCTACCGCGCCGTCGTCGACGGGCGCGAGTGGAAGGCCCGCATCGGCTGGTCGCGCGTCCTCGACGGACTGCGCAGATCCATGCCGCGCATCGCAAGCGAGAGAGCATCCACCCCATGACCCGCGACCAATTCCTGCAACTCGTTCGTGCTTACGTCGCAACCGATCCAGAGAGCGCGGCTTTCGTAGCCGAGGCCGCCAGGCAAGGAATCAGCGCCGCATTGCACGAAGCAACCTGCCGCGCTGCGGACATGGAAATCGCGCTCTCCGTTTCGCTGGACAAGAGCAACAAGAAAGCCGCCGCGATCATCCACCACAAGCTGACAAAGTGGGCAGGAAAAACCGCGCTTGACTGGCCAGAACAGAGACGGAACGTAGAGGACGAACGAAGGTGACCAGGGCACAACTGCTCGAACTCGAAAATCACCTGCAACACGCGGCTGGCGCTCTGCGTGCGGCTTGGGTGCTTTGCAAGCACAACGGCATGCAGCCAACAGCAAAAGAGCTTTCCGACACCGTGCTGGATCTTGAAACGGCGAGAGAACGTGTCTCAGCCACCCTGCGCGATCAGCGCCTGCGTTGAGAAGACCACCACCATCGAGACAATAACCACATGAACGCACTCACCACAGCCCCGACCATCGAACGCGCATCGCTGCTCACATCGATGTCGCTCGAAGAAATCCTCGCCGACATGCAGCGCCACGGCCTCCCCAGCGTGTCCATGGTGGACAAAGACGGCTGGAATTGCAGCGTCAACATGTACACCAATGCGCTGGGTTCCGAGTTCAAGGTGAGATCGGAATTCAAAATGCCCCGCCCGATCGACGCCGCTCGCCAATGCCACGACCGCATGACCAGCGCACTCGCATCCCTGGCCAAATCATGAAGAACCCAGGCGCAGCCACCGTGAACCCAGCCCTACAGGCGCTGATCGCCGCGATGGCGCGCTCCATCGTCGCCGATTATCTGACACCCAAACCCGTGCCGGCGCTTGAAAATCAGCGACTGCGCTCGGAGCGGGTGCCGTTGCAACCGCCACAGCAGGCCGCATAGGCTCCGCGCCATGCGCACCGCCGCCTACGCCCGCTACAGCTCAGACGCACAGCGCGAGGCCTCGCTCGACGACCAGCTGCGCAACTGCCGCGCCTACTGCGCGCGGCAGGGGTGGCCCAAACCGACGATCTACACCGACGCCGCAGTGAGCGGCGCGCGCAACGACCGCCCCGGCTACCGCACATTGCTGAAAGAATCCGGCGAGTTCGATGTGATCCTGGTTGATGACCTTTCGCGCCTGTCCCGCGACATGGGCGAAGTCAACGCCGCAGTGAAGCGCCTACGCTTCGCCGGTGTGCGTCTCATCGGTGTCAGCGATGGCGTCGACACCGCTCGCAAGTCACACAAGGCAGACGTCGGGCTGCGCGGCATCATGTCGGAGCTTTACCTGGACGACCTCGCCGACAAGACGCATCGCGGACTCACCGGCCGCGCGCTCGCTGGAGCCAGCGCCGGCGGCCTCCCATTCGGCTACCGCATCACCGGCGTCGGTGAACGCGCCATCGATCCCGAGCAGGCGGCAATCGTGCGTAGGATCTACGCGCTCTACCTCGAAGGTCACAGCGCACGCACAATCGCATCCACGCTCAACGCCGATCGCGTGCGCTCACCCCGCGGCACCGCCTGGTGCGCCAGCGCCATCTTCGGCGACGCACGCCGCGGCATTGGCATCCTCGCCAACCCCATCTATGCCGGGCAGCAAGTCTGGAACCGAAGCCACTGGATCAAGCACCCCGACACCGGCCGACGCGTCCGACAGGAGCGCCCGCAGTCGGAATGGATCGTGCACCACAACGCGGACCTGGCCATCATCGACACCGACACCTGGCAACGCGCCCAAGCGCGCGTCAAAGGCCAGCATCGAAACACCAGCACCGGCAAACGCAACGCCGGCCGACCGATGAAGCACCTCCTGAGCGGCGTGCTCCGATGCTGCGAATGCGGCGCCGCCTTCGTCATCGTCGACCGCTACCGCTACGGCTGCAGCGCGCACAAGGAACGCGGATCAGCCGTCTGCCCGAGCACCCTGCGCATCGACCGGCGCACACTCGAATCGGCCGCACTCGCCGGCGTGCGCCGACTACTCGAATCCGAATCCGCCTGGCAAACCGCACAACGCGCCGTCGCCGACGAACTCAAGCGCCACGCACCAGACATCGACGGCGCCAAGGTCCGCCTGGCCGCCGCAGAACGCGTACACGCCAACCTCATGCGCGCCATCCGCGAAGGCATCCTCACCCCCAGCACCAAAGCCGAACTCATCGCAGCCGAAGCCACCGTCGATGAAGCCAGGCGCGCCCTCGAAGCCCTCAAGCAACTGCAACCAGCAACGATCATCCCTCGCCTGCGCGAGATCTGGCAGCAAGCCATCGCCACCCTCGGCACCCGCCCCGACGAAATCCCAGCCGCCCGCGAATGCCTCCGCGAAGTACTAGGCGAAACCGCCACCGTCAAAAACGAAAACGGCGAGACCTGGATAGAGGCCTCGCCGTCGTCGTCATCGGTCGCCGACAAAAGTCAGCTAGCGTTGGTAGCGGGGGCGGGCTACGTGCGCTATCTGACAGCGCCGCTCCGTATCCCTGTCCCGCCACCTCAGAGCCGCGCATCATAGGCGCGAATGGCTTGCGGCGCAACATAGCCGTCCGCGCAGCATGGCCAGGTTCAGGCCAATAGCGCCCGCGCCGCCTTGAACCCTACCCATTGCCCGTTCAGATCCAGACCGCGGTTCGCGAGTTCCTCCCGGGCGAGTGCGTTGATGTCGATCTCGCCTCGGGCTGCGGCTGTGAGCAGGGCGGTGGCGGCGCTCTGCAGCGCTAGTTCCTCGTCGTGCTTTGTGCCTAGATGCTTGGCGGCGGCGGTTGCGGTGGTGATCATGGCGGTTCCGTTCGGTTGGCGTGGTCGCAGTACCGCTCGGTTTTGGCGCGGCAGCAAGCGCTTTCGATGTCGCTCCGCGACGTGGACCGGGGCCTACAAAAGCCGCCCCAACGCGGCCGGCTCCCAGTTCGACAGGATCAGCTCGCCGGTGGGCGCGGGGCGCTCGCTGCGGCCGTTGGCGACGGTGTAGGCCAGTTCGGTGCGCTCGAGGTGGAGGCCATCGAACACGCGGCGGATATCGGGGTGGTCGTTGATCGAGATCATCACCTTGCCTTTCGCTTGGCGCGCGAAATCGGCCATGGCCTCGTATTCGGAGAATTCCCAGGGCAAGCCGTAGCCTTCGGTTTGCCAGTACGGCGGGTCGAGGTAGTGCAGCGTGTGCTGGCGATCGTACCGATCGACGCATTCGCGCCAGCGCAGGTGCTCGATCGTGACGCCGGCGAGCCGCAGGTGTGCGGCGCTGAGTGATTCCTCAATGCGCAGCAGGTTGACGGTTGGCGCGGTGGTTGCGGTGCCGAAGCTCTGCCCGGATACCTTGCCGCCGAAGGCCAGGTGCTGCAGGTAGTACAGCCGCGCGGCGCGCTGGATGTCTGTCAGCGTCGCCGGCGGGGTGTCCTGCAGCCACTCGAACACCTGTCGGCTCGATAGCGCCCATTTGAACTGGCGCACGAACTCCTCAAGGTGGTGCTGCACCACGCGATACAGGTTGACCAGCTCGCCGTTGGCGTCGTTGAGGATCTCCACCTTGGCTGGCACGGCACGGAGGAAGAACAGCGCGGCGCCGCCGGCGAAGGCTTCAAGGTAGCACTCGTGCGGTTGGAACAGGGCGAACAGGCGGTCGGCCAGGCGGCGCTTGCCGCCCAACCAAGGGATGATGGGTGCTGCTGGCATGGCGAACCTCGTGTGATAGGCTCGCCGCGCTCCGCGCGCGGGGTGGCGAGCCTCGGCTGGTCCGCGTGTTCGCGCGGTTCGGCGGCCGCCGTCGGTGCTGTAACACCGGCGGCGGTCGCTCGTCTTATACGTACTGCGTCATGCCCGGCAAGCTCGGGGCGCTGTCGACGATGCGGCCGCTTTCGACGAAGACGCCGGCGCCGACTGTCCAGGTCTGGCCTGGCAGCGGGCGGGCTAGGATCGTTGCGCCGTCTGCGGTAGCCACGGTGTAGCTGCCGTCGGCGTTGGCGGCGGTGACGTTGCCTTTGCTGCTGCGCGGGCCGGGGATCAGTGCCAGCAGCTTGGACCAGGGATTAACCTGCATCGGAATAGTGCCTTTCGAGGGTGATGCGCTGGTCGATAACCAGCACGCTGGCGCCGCCGCTGTCCGTGCTGACTTGCGCGCTGATTTGGGTGCCCACGGCCAGGGCCTTCCAGCTGGTTGCTTCGACAACCTCGACGAGCTGCAGCGGTAGCACCAGGCCGGGCATGCCGGGCGCGCTGGCCGGATAGAGCGGGATCACCAGATCGATCTGCGCTTGCTCGCCGCGATCGCAGAGGATGTTGCGGCCGCGTTCGGCGGCGACATCGTGCGCGGTGATAAGCGGGTCCACTTGCATGGGTGCGCGGATGTCGCCGGCGCTGCCGGTGCGGATGATCTCATCGCTCACGCCCACTTGCTGGCCGCTGACGAGCACGTAGTTGTAGACCGGGCGCGAGGCCACCTGCAGCGAGTCCTCGTAGATCATGTCGTCGAGGATCTGCTTGTCGGGCGCGGTCACACCCCACGACCACGGGCTCACTGGGTAGCGCGGCACGATGCGCAGCACGGTGTCCCACGGGTGCGATTGCACCACGGCGCCGGATGCTTCGGCGATCTTGCGCACCGCGCCGATCTGCGTCGTCGATTCGTAGTTCCACACGCCGGCGGGGATGATCCACGTGAGCGTGTCGTAGTCGAGGGTGAAGCCAGTCAGATCCAGCTCGGCTTCGGCGAGCGATTGCGCTTGCGCGTCGGCCGACGACACCAGCGAGCGCGGATCGGTGTCGAGTGTGCACGCCTGGCTGCGTCCGGAAACGCTGATTGTAGTTGTAGGAAAACGCCGATTGCGGGTGTGCGATTGGATCGATGCCGTCCACACATGGCCGTTGAGATTGATCTCCACCACCTTGGGGCCGCCCACATCCGGCAGCAGGTAGCTGAGTGCGGCCGGATCAGCCAGGGTCATGCCCACGGTCCAGAACGCATCGTCAACCGTAGACGCCAGCGAGATCGAAGACACCGGAATCGGCGTGCGTTCCGGCAGCCGAACCACGGCCGCGCTATTGAGCACGATGTACCTCCTGGGACGTGGCCACGCGAAATAGCAAGCGGCCGGTCCGAACGGCACGGGCACCTGGTTGCCGGGGAACTCCAGCTGCGGGCAAGTGAAATTGAGTGCGACGCGGTTGCCGGCCGGTGGCTCGTAGCCGGGCGGGTCGACAACGATGGGCGGCTCCACGCCCGGGCTGTGCACACGCCAACGCACGCGCGGCGCGTAGCCCCACGGCAACCACCAGCGTCGGATCACATCCGGCGGCGCGGTCCACGGAATTTGAGCCGCCGCTGCTGCGCGCGGTGGAACACCCCACGGAAGCGAAGCGCCCACGTCCAAACGCGGCGGCGATGTCCACTGCATGGGTGCCGATACCTGCGCGCGTGGCGGCAAGCCCCACGGCAGGCCAACGCTTGATTCGAAGCGCGGCAAGCCTGCCCACGGCAGCGTCGCCTGCATGCGCACGGAGGGAGCCACGCCCCAAGGGAGTGATGCGCGCGCAACCAGCGTCGGCAAGCTGCCCCAGGGCGCACTGATCGCGCCTGATTGACGAGGCGCCTGCGACCACGGCGCAAACGCGCGGCGCTTGATCGTGTCCGCGCGGCCGTAGCGCGCGCGCACTTGCCTGCCACGTCGCGGTGCCTGGCCCCAAAGCAAGGACGCGCCACGGCCAGTCCATCGCACCGGAACCTCTGGTTCTGGATCCGGCGGCTCCGGGTCCGCGAACGGCAGCGGAACGACGTTGCCCGCCGGCGGCGTGTAGGCGCCCGTGAAGTTGAGCGCGACGAGATTTCCGGCCGGCGGCGTGTAGGCCATGCATCAGTACGGCTGCGGTTTGACGCGCGAGACGATCACGTCGTTGTAGGTGTTCGACCAATCCCGGGCGATGACGTCGAACTCCTCGTTTGGATCGAGACCGTCGATTCGATAGGTGCCGTCGGTCGCAGAAAAGACCGTGGTCACTACCCGCCGCGTCGCGCGATGCCGCACTTCGATCTCCCGAGCGGCAGGTACGCTATTGACCGTCAGGAGTCCGGGCGTTTCGCCGGCAATGTACCCGTTGCCGGCGAACAACAGCGACCGAGCACGTGCTGGAAGTGCGACCACATGCGCCATCACGAACTCCAATCGAGCGCGCGCTCGATGGCGACCGTTCCGACCGGCGTGATCGTCGTCGACGAGTTGTTGTTTATGCCGCCCTTCGCGACAACCAACTCACTCCCCGATGGACGTCCGACCGGGGACGTGTAGACGACACCGGCAAGGATCATCAACAGATAGTTCATCGGCACGTAAACGCCACGAAGACGACCGCGCACACCGTCCTCGGACCCGATCAACGCAGGAATGAAGAATTTTTCGCCCGTCGTCGGCGCCGACTCGGCCATCTCGCCGCTGGATGCGCCAATGCCAATGTTCGCGATCGATGATGCCGTCGACGAGCCTGCGCAGATCAGCCTTGCGGTGACTGCTCCGACGGATCCAGAAAGACCGCGCATGATGCTGAAGCCCTCGCTTGCGGAGAGCGCCGGCGACGAGTAGTTGGATGAACCTGACCCGCATCTTCCGAACAATCCAACGCTACCGGTCGCGCCGGAGTTTTGCGAGGTGTAGTTGCCGTACACGAAGCACGGAAATCCGTCGCCAGGAAGGTATGACTCGAAGTCGCCAGCGCCCCACGTGGACTGCCTTTTCGAGTTCGCCGCGGCCATGGCTGGATCAAGCGTCGTGGAAATGTGGCCGATCCACATATGCACGGACGTCTCATCGGCCCACAGGATCCATGGCCGCGCGGCAGAACTTGCGGTATCGGATTTGACGATGGTGTAGCCGTTCGTGAGCTGCGCCACTGTCGGCGTCGGATCTGTTCCTGTGTCGACGTCGCTCATCGTCTTGTAAATGCGCAGAAACGCCTCACGGCCACCGAGCGAACCCGAGCCGTTGTCGTCGATTCGAACGTAGACGCCAGTGCCACCGGCGGCAAGTGAATTGCGAAATGCCGCCTTGTTGGTCCCGGTGAACGGCTCGGTCCAGCCCGCTGCGGCTTTGCTGCCATAGGCCACGCCAGCGGTTCCGACAAGGCAAGCGCGCACCAACGAGACCAACGACCCGACCGTGCCATCGAGCACGGGCGCCCCACTGTCCGTCGATCGGTATTCCCGCGTCGTCGTCATCAGTGCGCATTCCCATAAGCCTGGATCCGCACCGCGTCGGTGGGTTCCGTGATTTCGCCGGGCCGGATGGTGCGGGCGGCCCAGATGGGTTTCGTGGCGCTCACCGTGTTGAAGCGCAGCACGTTGTTGCTGGCCCAGCCGCTGCCCCAGCCGTCGGCATCAATCGTGAAATATGGCTGACCGCTGACCGGGTTCACCGGCGCAATGTCGCTGGTGATGGTGGTTTGCAGCACCACGCCCGTGGTCTCGCCGATCACATCGACACTGGTACCGCTGGTGAAGCGGATGGCCCAGCGCTCATCGATGGCGCTCTCGTTGGTCACCGCAATCGGATAGACCACGTCGTTGTACGTGGCTGCTGCGGGCGAGCCGGATACCACATCGCTCCACACGCCGGCGGTGTAGGTCGCCTGGTCGAAAAGGTTGGTCACGCGGGCCTGCATGTCGCCGTAGGCGATGGCCGAAGACACCATGGAGCCCGCCGGAAACGCACGCGGCAGCGGTGCGAGCAAGCCGATCTCGCCGGTGATCTGCACGTCTGCGCATTGCGTGGCGAACTCGATGCGGTCACGCAGTATCGCGGGCAGCGTGTACGCCGAAAGGTTGAGCGGGTCTGCCCAGGTCAGCGTGCCGGCGGCAAGGTCCACGGTGTACCAAACATCCTCGATCGGCGTGCCGGTGGAATCGAATACCTCCACCAAGCCCAGTTGCGTGCGGCCAAAGTTCTCCGTGGCGCCAGCAACCGGCGTGGTCACGCTGGTCACTTGCGTGTGATGCACCACCACCACGCCGCCAAGGTTGAAGCCAACCACGCGGCCATCGAGCGGCAGGCGCACGGGATCAATACCGATGATGGCCGGGTCGGCAGGGATAGCCCGATACACCACGGTGCCGAAAAACACGGTGGACGGGTCAACGCGCAGCGGCCGCCAGATGTTGCCACTGCCGTCAATCAGATCCGCGTCGTACCAGTCCTCGGATTCGTTGCCAGCCGCAACAACGGATTCGCCGAAGATGACGCGGGTCAATCCGGTTTCCCAATCCACCTGACCGCGAATCTTGCTGGCGTTGATCACGCCATTCACGTCCGCCGTGGCGGTGAGCAGCGCGCCATCGAGCGTGGTGGCGCGGATGGTGAAGCTGCCCTGGCGCAAGGGCGCGCCCGGCGTGCGGAAGAACACGCTGGTCACGCCAGGGTCAACAGGACGCGTCAGCAGCGAGACCAGGGTCACCGTGTTGCTGCCGCTGGCGTAGTCGGTAACCATGGCTGTGTTGGTTGCGTAGTCAAAGCTGCCGCCAAGCGTGCCTGTGTTGGTCACCGGGTCGATGCCGTAGTACAGCGACCCGCCGCGATCCACATACGTGCGGCCGCGAAAGATGAAACGCACACTGCCAGGCACTGCGGGGCCTGTGGCACCAACCCCAAGGTAGATGCGAATCGGTGCCGAGGCATGGCCCTCGCTGGTGCTGGTTGCGCTGGCGCCGGCCTTGAGATAGGTGATGGTGAGCGGCCCAGCCCAGAGGAAGTTGTACGAGCCCGTCGCCTGCGCACCAGGATACGTGATGTTCGGGTCTGGCAAGCCGCTGATGTCGGGCAGTATCGGCGCCGGCAGCGGCGCCGGCGGCGGGAGCATGGGGATTACAACGACATCGCCAAGCGGCATGGTTATTCGACCTCAAGCGTGATTGCGCCAGTGGCGTAGTTGATGGTGCCCACGACACCGCCAGCCCAACCGCCGGAACCGTTGTCGGTGGCAGTGAGTTGGCGGACGACGGGCGGCGGAATGTTCCTTGACACAAACCACGAAGCGCGCACCGTGTTCTGCGCAATCGCGAATGCCGTGGTCACGGACGCAGACCCGGACGACGGCGTCGGCGTGAAAACCTCGCTGCACGAATCGGCGGGGTCCACGTAATCGTATGTGTAGGTGATCAAGCCATCCGGCACGGCCGACGTGGTGAAGGTCACTACACCGGCGAAGTGATCCACGCTGCCCGTGGCATCGCCGGTGATGGCGCCTGCCGCGTCCGTGGTCGCGGACTTGGCGTTGCCACCGGATACCCATGACATGCTCAGCGTGTCCGGCACAACGCCCGGGTGGTCGAGCTGCTGGCGGAATGTCGGCGTTTGGATGGTGATCTCGCCGTGCGAATCGTGCGCGCGCAGGTCAGTGCCCCAGGCCAGAATCACCGCGCTATCGACATCCGGCAGCGCCCCGAGCGTGACGGCAACACTGCCGGTCGCGTAGTTGATCGTGCCGCTGCCCTCGCCTGCGTTTCCGCCGAGCTGGCCAGCGCCGTTGTCTGTCAGACGGATCCACTTGCCGAGCGCGCGATAGTCAATGATGACTGTGCCGGGCGAAGGTTGCGCCGGGATCTGATACACGTAGGTCTGCTGCCGCGTTGCAGGCGTCACCACAATGGGTATCGAATACGCCTGCTCCGTGATGGCGCCAGCCGCCGTGGCGGTGGCCGAAACCGATCCGCTGAACCCGATGTCGCGCGCAATGGCGAATGCCCCGGTGCTGTAGTCTGCAACGCCACTCCAGCCGGTGTTCACCGGGTCCACCGGCTCGATGCCGCCAGCGCCGTCGTCACGCAGGGCGATGCCGCCGAAGGTGATGTTCAGCGACTTTCGCGCAAACGGCGTGCCGAAATAGCGCGTGACCAGCGCATCGGCCGCACCGGACATCGATCCGGAAAAGGTCAACGCAGCGGCCGCACTGGATTTGATCAAGGCCACCGAGCCAAGCCCGGCCAGTTGATCGACGATTGGCGTTTCCGCCTGCGCGCTGGGCACGATCGCCACGTACGGGCTGCCGATGTTCACCGTGAGCGCACCGAGCGCCGCCGATTCCGTCGTCGGCTTCACCGCATAGTATTTCGCGGCGTTGGCCACGCTGGTGGTGCGGATCTTGGTCGGCGGCGGAGAATCGCCCGTGAAGCGCTTGGGGTCTTCCTGGCCTACGAAGTTCTGGTCCAGTGCCTGGCTGATCTGGATCACCAACACATCGCGTTCGAACTGGCCCTGCGCATCCTCGAAAGTTGCCGTGATGCGCGACGCCACTTCCTGCACGCGCACGTATTGCTCCGTCGGCGTGTAGCCTGCGGCCTCCACGCTCAGGCACAGCACGTCGCCGATGTCCGGCGAGGCAATTTCCGCGCGGCAGTAGACCTGAAGAGTCATCTGCCCGGCCAGGTGGGTGCCGTACAGCGTGTACTGCGTTTTGGTGCCCTTGATCCGGTACGCCTCCACGTAGTTGCGCGCCGCAGTGCGCTCATCGGTGGCGCTCGCCGTGTTGAACAGGGTCACGTCAACCAGCGGTTCGGTCGGCGGATCGGTCAGAAAAACGAAGGCACCGAGGTAGGTGTCGGTATTCACCGTGTCCACGTGCAGGAACATCTTGCGCAGGCTCACATTGCCAAGGATCGCGCCAAGGTCGGAGCGATCCGGAAACACATTGTTCATGTCGCCGTCGACGATCTCGACCGCCGCCATGCGGCCACCGCCGTCGCTGAAATCCGTCATCCTTTCGGATTGCCGGAACTTGATGTCGAGTGAAGTGATTGCCATTGCCTACACCATCAGAAGTCGGATTGTCGGGAAGTACAGATCGGCATCTTCGGCCGGCTGGATATGCTTGATCGGAGAGGCCTCGACCGCCGGGCCATCACTGCGGCGAAACACCACGCTGAACACGCGGCCATCGGCCAGCGTGATCGAGTAGACCGCGCCCGCCACCGCAGCCAAGGCGCGCAGAGCGTTGATTTGCGCACGCGTCAAAGCGCCGAATCCTGAGTCGCCATCCATGCGGCCCTGCAGGGTCATCTTGCGGCCGGCCTGTTGCGCGCTGGCCTGGATCACCAGCGCACCGGTGATGGTCACGCGCTGGTCGTGGCCAATCAGATCAGAGCCGTCGCCGAATTCGTCGGTCCACTGCAGGTCTTCGGAGATCGTCACGCCACCGAGCACGATGTCAGCCAATGAGAGACCCTCCCGCGCCACTGCCCTGCATCGCCTGCCGCAGCAGCGCGATCAAGCGATTGAGGTCGCCCTGATTGTTCACGTTCACCGGCACCGTTTGCCCGTTGAGATTGATGTTGACCGGCACGCCGCCGAACCCGCCGCTTGAGCCATTGCCCTGGCTGCCGGAATTGCCCGCCGGGCGCGGCGATGACCCGGCGTTGCTTGATGCGCCGCCGGACGTGCGCGAATCGCTTTCGCGCTGCGCCTGTTCCTGCTCGCGAATCTGGCTCAGCTTCAACTGGTGCAGCCGTTCGGCCGCAGCAACCGCCTGGTTGTACTCGCTGTTCTGCGCCTCGCCCGTGGCGCGCCGCAATTCCTCCAGGCGCTCAAGGTCCTGTTGGAACCGACGATTCTCGATAGCCGCCTGGTTGCCGTTGATCTGGTCAATCTGATCCTGAAAACTGGCCGCCATGTCTGCGAGCTGGCGCTCGGATTCGGCAGCCTCCTCACCGATGCGCCGCACGCGATCCGCCACGGCGTCGGCCGACGACGCCAAGCCACTCAGATCCTGAGCGCCAAGCAACTGGAATTCCGACTGGCCGTTGCGCGCCGCTTCGGCGATCTCGGCCAAACCCGCCGCCACGTTGTCCACGCCACCGCGCGAGTTGATCATCGATTGCAACGCGGCGTCGGTCAGCTCCCCGTACGACTGCGCCAGCGCAGCAACCTCCCCGCGCTGCTTCGCGATCTCACCGTTGACGATGGTGTAGGCATCCTGCGCCGCCTTGCCAAAGCGAGCCAGACCGGAAAAATCGGCGATGCCAGAACCCAGTTCGAAGATGCGCCGGGTGACTTCGTTGAAGCGAAGGACCGCAGCTTCGGAGACCTTGCCGAGTTCGTTGGCGAAGCCCTCGTAGATATTCTTGATTGCCTGTGCAGCACCGCCAGCACTTTGCGAGGTCGCGTCGGCCTGCGTTTCCACCTGCGCCAAGCCTTCCGCTGCGACTTGCGCGCCCTGGCTGACTTGCTGCAGGCCATCGGTCAGAGGCTGGGTGTTGCCAGCCTTGAATTCCGGCCCCTTGATCTCTCCGATCCCAAGCGCCGCCGCCTTCACCGCAAGCATGCTCTCGGTGGTTTCTTGTTTCCAGGAATCGCTGTCAGAGACCGAAGCGCGCAACGCCGCGGCGTATTTGTCGAACGACCGACGGACGTCTTCAATTGCCGACGAGCCGGAAAGATAGCTCTTGTAGATCAGGTCGAGATCGGTGGCTGCCTGAGCAGCTTCGGCAGACAACTTGGCTTGCGTCTTGCCTAGACGTTCTTGCGCAGCGGCAAGGTCCTTCGCGGCTTTTGTCGTCGCCTCGGATTCGCCGCGCAGCTTCGCAAGTGCTGCGTTTGCCGCAACGTACGCCGCCTGCGCATTCCGAAATGCCTGGCTCGACGTATCGCCAGCGCCGGAAAGCCTGGCAAGCTCGTTGTATGCGCTAGTTGCCGCACTCTCCGCCCGCTTCAAAGCCTCGGCGGTCGACGTGACTCCGCTGGCGGTCCCTGGCGTTGTTCGAGCCAGCTCGTCGAACAGACCCTGCGCGCGGAGTCCCGGCTCGACAATCCTCCGCAGATGCTCGGGCAGCGCTTCGAACTGTCGCCGAAGCTCTGCCGCGTTCTCCGCAGAGAACTTCAGGGGGTTGGCAACTCCATCGATTGCCGCTTCCGCGCTGGCCGCAGCATCGCCGGTGCCGGACAACGCATCGGACAAGCCGACGAAGGCGTCCCGGGTTTCACGCCCATTCTCAACTGCCCGACGCCCGAACTCCGCCGCAATCGCGGTGATACCGCCGATCTTCTCGTTGACGCTGTCGAAGACCGGCTTGAGCAGCTCATAATTTCCGTAGATCCTGGCCACGCCCTCAGCGACGAGACCGGCACCTTTCAACATCGCGGCAAACCCTGCCGTCGAGGCAGCGGCGGCGCCCAGTATCACGGTTTGAATGCCGTTGAACAGCGTGCTGATGAGGCCGCCCACCACGCTCAGCGCCGTGCCTACGGATGATGCGCCATCCTTGATCTTCGTGAAGAACTCGTTGGTCGATGTGGCAAAGCCCTCGATGGCCGAAGCCACCTTGCTGAAATCGACACTTGAAGCAAACCTGATGATCGCGTCGGTCGCACCGACCGCGAAGTCCCTGACCGCATTCTTGATGCGCTCAAACTGCGCAGTCTCGGCAAACGCACGGATCTTTTGCGCGACGGAATCAAACTGCTTGGCCAGCGGATCAAGAATCGGATCAACCAGCGCTCGCCGCAACGCATCAAAGGCATTGGTCAGGCGCGAGGATGCACCGGAGAAGTTCTCCGACATCACCCGCGCAGTGCGCTCGGCTTCGCCTGCCGCGCCCCGAAAGTCTGCGGTGAGTCGCTGAATTCCGGCGCCGCCGGTGGTGACCAGGGCAGTGATAGCAGGACCGGCGCGGTCACCAAGTGCGAGCAGGGCCGCCTGGCTCTTTTCACCCTGCGCCGCGAGCTGCTCGATAATCTCGCTGAAATTGTTGGTTTTGATCCCAAGCGCGTTCAACTCCGTGCGGAACGCACTTGCGGGGTCGATCATCTGCGTGAACACGTTGCGCAGCGCAGTGCCTGCGCGCTCGCCACGGAAACCTTGATCTGCCAGCGCGCCTAGAATCGCCGTGGTGTCTTCTATCGATACGCCCAACTGCCTGGCCAACGGTGCCGCATACGACATCGCGTTGCCCAGGCTCGTCACATCATCCTGGGTCGAGTTGGCTTCGCGCGCGAACAGATCAGCAACTCGCGTTGCGTCACCGGCGGCAAGACCAAACTGCGTGATTGTCGTGGTCAGGATCGCGGCAGATTCCGATGCCCCAATACCCGCAGCCTGAGCCAACGCGAGTGTGGGCCCGAGCTGCGAGATCGCGGCATCGGCGTCACCGGATGCCCTGGCGAGCTCTCCCAGTGCGGTCGCCGCTTCCAGCGATGAGAATGTCGTGGTCTTTGATGCGTTCTCGGCAGCGGCGCGCATCCGCGCCAACTGCTCGTTGGTCGCCCCTGATACTGCGCGCACCTGCGAAAGCGCGGCTTCGAACTCCGTGGCCGAGGAAACCGCGCCGCCAAAAAAGCGCGACACGCTCAGAGACGACAGCGCAGCGCCAACCGCGCCGGCCAGGCCGGTGATCTTCAACAGCGCATTGCCCAAGCTGTTCACGCCATCGCGCAGCTTGGCGAATCCTCTGGCTCCCGCTTCGGTGGCCGCCTGCAGGGCGCGGGTGAAGCGCCCGCCCTTGTCCGCCTCTTTGCCGAGCTCGGAAATGCGTGATGCCGCTTCGCCGGATCTGCGCGCAAGCTCTTGCTGCGCGTCACCAAGTCGCTCAGAGTCCAGGCCGTGTTTGGCGATGACGCCGTTTGCCTTTTCCAGCTCAAGCTTGAGCGCGCCTTCCTTGGCCGCAAGATCGGCAACGGCCTTTTCCGCATTCGCGAATGCGCGCTTGACCCTGGCGCTCGATTGGTCTGCGTTGTCGAACTCTTTGTTGAGTTCCTCCAACCCGGTCTTGGCCAAGGCCAGGTTCGATCCGGTTTCGCTGAGAGACGCCTTGAGCTTGACTATGGAGTCAACCGCATTTTTGGCTTCCGCCAAGCCCTTCAGCTCTTCCGTCAACCCGGAAAGCTGGTCATCGCTCAGCTCTGCGCTGTCGCCCAGGTCACGCAGCGACTTGAGCAGTGCGCGCACATTTTCATCACCAGCCGATTGGATGGCGATCTCGATTACTTGCTTGAAGTCACCGGCCACGCCCAACCCCCAAATCCATCAGGCGCTTGAGCTCGCCGACGTAGAACGTGACCAGCTGGTCGGCGACATTCTCGCGAACGCTCGTCGGGTAGAACCCTTCGCCGGCCCTGGTCTCCGGATCCGACCGGCGCCCGATGATCATGTCGCGCGGCGATGGCCCGTACAGCATCTGCAACGGGCCGCGCGGTACACGACCGCCGCCACGCTGTTGGCGCACCCGGATTGAACGCAGACCTGAAACCGTGCGGATGAACGAGTGCGCGTAAATCTCCGGCTGGCCACGCAGCACCGATGCCATGGCGCCGGGGCTCTTGCGCCCTGCCCATTTGCCGCCGAATTCCATCAGCGGAATGCGCCGGTCGAAGGCATAGATGCGCAGCGAGTCGCCGGTGCTCTTGGCGGTGATCTTGCCGCTGAGTTGACGCGCCCGTACGTTGAACGCGCCACGGATTTCACGGCTGACTGCCGGCCCGGCGCGGCGCGCCAGGCTGACAGTGGCCCGCTTCTTTGCAACATCCACGCGGCCAACGTAGCGGCCGACAAGTTCACTCAGTCCGTACGCGTCGTCTGCGCGCTTGCCGTTGAGCGCGAACTTGATCGCCTGGTTCTTTCGATTCCGTGCCCGAGCCACGCGCTATTCCCCGTCGCTCAGAATCACATCCTCGCCGCCGAACGCGCGGATCAAATCGGCCTTTGCGTCGCTCAGATCGATGCTGTCGCCTGCGACGTATTCAACGCCTGCATGCGTGTGAGCGCGCGCGAACCGATACCGCCGAACGGCGGGCGCAGACGCATCGAAACCCGGAGCTTGCGCCCCGGGTGCCGACGCTTTCTTGCGCGCCTTGGCCACGGGTTACACCACCTGCTTGTACACGCTGAATTTGTACGGCGCAGGCGCGCCATTCGGCACCAGAGCCTTGCCGGTGAGCACCGGCGAAAGCGGCTCCGTGGCCAGCCAGTCGATCTCGCCATCCACTTGCAGCTTCACTTCGTAAATCTGCAGATACCCCTGCTCGCCGGATACGCGATCTTCCATGTCGCCCGTGATGAAGAACGACTCGGTGGGCACTGCGCCGCCCAGAATGGTGGTGCCGGTGACGGTCTCATAGCCGTAGTTGACGGTGAGCACGTCGCCGACGTTGATCGTCGCGCCGACAGCTCCGGCCGACAGGATCACGATGGTGCCTTTGCGCAGGTCAATCGTGTAGTCGGTGCCAGCAACCAGCGCCACCGCGCCAGCGGTTTCGATGGTCGGCGTGGGGCTGGACTTGATGTAGCGGTGGGCAAGCTGGATCGGGCCATTCAACCGCTCGACAGTCACCGAGCCATCGGTAACGGTACCGGTGCTGATCGCCGCATCCGCCGCCGAGCCGTACAGCACGCGAGCCAGGATCGGCGTCGGCACCTCAAGCAGGGTGATGGAAACGCTCGTGGTGCCTGGCAATGCGTCCGTGAAGATCGGCTGGTTGTAGAGCGCACCACGACGCTTCGAGTTGATTGTGGTTTCATCGCCCGCCTCGTACGCAAACGACACAGCGTTCGTTTCGATGGGCTGATTGCGCTCGGGATCCAGCGCCTCTGGAATGACGGGCGTGAGGCTGCCGTCTACGGCCTTCCGCCACATGCGGAAGTCCCCGGCAAATTGACGAACTTTGGGTGCGGCCATGGTTGAATCTCCGGTTATGTCGCGGGCGTTGTTGATTCACTCAGGGCGGCCCGCGCCGACACCTGGGCAATGACAAGGGATGAGCCCGGCTCAATCGCGCTGGTGATGCGCGTGCCGGTGATCTGGAGCTTGCTGAAGCCTTGCACCTGGCCGCGCAGGTCATTCATCAGCACGCGCACGACATCGGCGCGCCCGCGATGCGCAAGCAGCTCGGAATTCACGCCGGCGAGCGGCGGAATGCAGAACTCCACGGTGATATCCATGGTGCTGGCGAGAATGTTGCGATTGCTCTTTTCTTCGACCGCCGTGATCTCGTTGGCGATGATCACGGTGAATGCAGCGTTGGCGTCCACGTTCTGGCCACGATCCAGATACACCGGCGCAAGACCGAGGTCGGTGTGATAGCCGTCGGCAATGCGGATCTCTGCCAGCATCGCCTTGAGCGCTTCGAGCGCGCGCCATGAGATTGGCTCAGGCATTGCGCACCACCCACCACTGCACGCTGCCGTCGTCCTCGTCGGCAAGGTCGATGGCTTGCAACACGTAGGTGATGCCGGCCACCACCACCTGGGCACCCTTCACCACCGGGCCATCAGCCAGCAGAAACCCGATCACGGTGCGCGGCGCAAGCACCTGGCCGTACTCGCCAAGGTTCTGCGCGCCTGGATTTTCGTAGACGCGCCTCTCGACAGGCGCACCGGCTGGTGCGGTGTACGTGCCGACATCGGCAAGCCCGATGTCCATGAACATGGCGTGCGCTTGCTCGTCGAAACCTTCCGCCCAGGGATTGGCAATCATGGCTTGCCCCCGGGTTTGTCCAGCGCGCGCAACTGGGTCATGCGCGCATCGCAGGTGGCGAGTGCGGCGCGGTACATGTCGCGGATGGCCACGAGTTGCCCGTTGCAGAATTCGCGGTGGGTGTCGCGCCAGCAGGCCGGGTCGGGTTCTGCCACGCGGAAGGGCGCAATCAGGTCGCCGGGGATCGGCATGCGCGTTGCCACCGGCACATCCACCGTCACCGTGCGCGTGATCACATTCGGTGCCGATGCGCAGCCGGCGAGCAGAAGGAAAACGCACAGCGCCATGCTCGATGCCATCGTGCGCGACACGCTTTCCACCTGCGCGCTGATGCGCGTGAGTCGCTCGGCCAAGGCGCGGGCCTGCGCAACGGTGAGCATGCGGTAACCCACGCCAACAAACACAGCCACGCGGCCGGTGTCGTGCATGGGAACCACGGGCGGCACGTCCAGCCCGGCGTGGGAATAGTTCGGGCTCACTGCACGCTCCCGCAGGCCGCTTGCTCCGCCCAGGACCGGCACTCTCCGGATTGCTGCGCGATGCGCTTGGCGTTCTGTTCGGCAAGTTGAGCTGCGATGCGGTCGGCATCGGCGCGTGCCGCTTCGGATGCTGCCCGCGCGGTGCGCACGTCAACCTTGTTCTGCTCGTGGCACTGCGACAGAGCGGAGCGCAGTCGGGCTGCGAGATCCGTTCCATCCTTGTTCGCATCCAGCGCGGCCTTGAGCGCATCCTCTGCCGCCTTGGCCCGCGCATCGCCGGCGGCAGCCCCGCGCTTGTACGCGCTGCTATCCAGCGTCCACACAGCGGCGGCAAGGGCCAGCAATGCACCGATGATGATGTAGATCCGGGTCACGGTTTCATCCTTGGTTTGCCGCGCCCACCTGGGCAGGCGCGGCCTGGTCTGTTACGGGGTCTGCGGGATCAGTTCAGGCTCGCCGAAGACGAGCTCGCCGCGTTCGGCTTCGGCGGGCACGACCTCGATGGCGCCGGAAAGCTCGATGGTGCGCACGCCTTCGCCAAGATCAGCATCGAATGTCGCGAAGATCTGCGCGGCGCCAGGGCCGACGGCAGTCACGTATGCATTCGTGGCATCAATCACGTCGATGCGCGCGACGGACTCATCGCTGGTGGAAAAGGAAACATCGCCGTCAATAGCGGCCGGGTTGCCTGCGGCCGTCAGTGCGACGACGGTGAGCAGGGTTCGTTGTTCGGTGGTCAAGCGCATTTTTTCAACTCCTTCGATGTAGCTTTTGGGGCCGAGCACCACGCGGAAGAACGCAAGTGGCTCGGTGGGTGAATCCTCGGACCGCAGCCAGAGGAAAAAGAAGATTGCGAACGCGGCTGCAAACATCAGCGCGCAGACGATGAAACCGGAGGCGAATGCGGTGGCGGTCACGGGCGGGCCTCCGTGTGCTTGCTGCGCACGCCGCGATGCGGAAGTGGAAGCCAGTGCGCGCACCAGGTGGGTGGTTTCGCCGCCGGCTTGAGCGAGCGCTCCGGATTCGCGCCGGGATTGTTGTCGAGGTTGCGCGCGCAGCCGTCGCAGGTGCGCATGCCGATGCCCTCACAAAGCAAATCGGGCTGGTTCATGCGGCAGCCGCCTTCGCTTTCGCGACCATCTGCACAGCCAAACCGCTGGCCACGACGGCGCCAACCTGGCCGAGCACGAGCAAGCCGGTTGCCGCGCCGATGACGAGCAGCGCAAGCAGGAACTTGCTGCGGTCGGTGGTGGTCATGTCAGCCATTGCAGGCCACACCTCGACCGTAGCCCGACGCGACATAGCGCGGCGTCAGAGTGCGCAAGATGCGCACCGGGTAGCCCCGGTTTTCGGCGATGTTGGTCAGTGCGCGGCGTGGATCGGCATGCGCTTCCACGTGACCGAACCATCGCGCCTTGTCGCACCCTTCGATGCGTAGGCACACGGCCTGATCTCGCCGCACCCAACCCAAGCCACCGTTGTACGCGGCAAGCCCAAAAGCCCATGTATCGCACTCGGTCGCGCCGTGTGATGCACGCGTGAGTTCGCGCATGTAGATCGCTTGCGCTGCAATAGCCCAGGCCGGGTTATTCGGATCTGCAGCGCCAAGCGTTTGTGGATAGCGTGTCGCCATATCCTTTGCAGTGGCTGGCATGAATTGCGCGAGGCCACTGGCGCCGACGCGCGAGATTGCGGTCGCTTTGCAGGATGATTCTTGTTGAATCTGCGCGGCCAGCGTAGCCACGGGCGCATCGAGCCCGAAGGTGTTGTGCGCATGCGCTGTGATCGCGCGCTGGTACACGCGACAACGCTCCGGCACTTGAGAAGTTGCGGTTGCTGCGATGAGTGCGAGCGTGACGGCGATCATACGGCCAGGCACACGGCAAGCACGCAAGCGCCGATGATGATGGCGCGGGAAAGATGCATCACGGCATATCCCCGTGCGTTGTCGGTTAGGCCGCCGGGAACGCTGCTGGGATCAATCCGCGCCACGTCGCGGCTGATGCGGTATCCGCCCCACGCGCCCGTGCCCACTTTCAGGCACGCACCCAGCCAACGCTGGGTGTACTCGTTGACGCCCCAGGCATCTAGCAAGCCAGACCCGATGACGAACGCGCCGCAGCCGGCAATAACCAGCCAGCCAACGCCGCGCAGTATGGCGCGATCACGCGGCATCATCGTCATCACCTCCGCTGAACACGTCGCGGAAGTTTGCGATCACACTGCCGACCAGCGGCGCGAAGTACACGCCAGCGGCGAAACTGATCATGGCAACCAGAATGCTCATCGCTTCTTGTTCTCCTTGTCTTCGTCGGCCAGATCGCGGATGTCCTGCGCGTTTCGCTCGATGCGTATGCGCATTTCCGCCACCTGTCGCGACAACCCCGGGATGTCCGCAAGCTGAGTGGTCAGCGTGTCAAGCCGGGAATTCGTCACCGCCTGCTGCATGGTCATGTTGGCCACCGACGCAGAGACATCATTCAGTTTGTCCCACGACCAGCCGCCAAGGCCTACGATCCCGGCGCCGACCGCGATCATCAGAGCGCGCTCGACCGGACCAACATGCAAAACCATGCGCCCACCGGCCGGCTCAACATCCATCGTCATGGCCCGCTCCTGCCGTGCATGCGCTCGAATGTTGTCTGTGTCATCGCCAGCCCTTTGTGCGCGCAGTAGAAAGCAATCAGCGGAATGAACGCGGCGAGTGCATCGCCGCGTTCGGTGGTGCATCGCTTACGCCGTCGCGGTGGTGTTGCCTGGCGTCAGCTTGATCGTGCAGGTGGTTTCGGTGTTCGCGCCGGGAGCCCAGGCAATGGCACCACCCATCACGTCGCCGCTCGCGCCAGTCGCTGCGCTGTCGTCGAACGCACCGACGCCGCTGCCAGCGCTGACGTCGAAAAGGAGCTTTTCGCCCTGCACAAAAACCGCGGCCGAAACCTTCGGCACATCCTTGAAAACGCCTTCCAGCGCGACGCTGCCGCTGGCGCCACTCGCGATGGCGACCAGTGCAACGCCGAGCGTGTGCAGGCCCACGCGGACAACCTGTCCGGACGCGACGGCACTGCCCGTGCCGTTCGTCCACTGGATGACGTCGCCGCTCACGTCGTAGTTCTTTGCCATGTTCTTCTCCGGGTTTAGGCCGGCGCATCAAGCGCCGACCTGGTGGTGGTGGTGATCAGGCCTTGTTGCGGAAGGCGCCGCGGTAGTCGATCGCGGCAACGCCGAAGTCGAGGCGGACCTTGTAGCGAGTGCCGTCGACGGTGAACCCCTCTTCCATGTCGAGGAACGGAGTCTCTTCGCCTTCGAGGAAGGCGACCTCGATCACCGGAGCCTCGTCCTTGTCGGCGAGCAGGTACCACTCGGCATCGGCAATGCGAGGGCTGTCGATGACCTCGCGCACAAGGCCACGCACCATGTTGGGGCGCTGCAGCTTGTTGACGGCATCGGGGTCGTACTGCGAGTCGTTGGTGACACGGGCAAGACCGCCGTACGAGACCGGGCCGAGCCAAATGGCCGGGCGCAGGTCCAGGAAGTCGTTGCCCGAAACGTCCTTCTGCTTCGCCATCTTCTGGCGACCGGTTTCGAACGTCGTCACGCTCGGCACGGCAGCACCGTCGATGTTGTTGTGCTCTGCAGAGAACAGCGCAAAGCCGTCCTCCATGAGCGGGTTGCTGGCGAGCAGGGTATGCGCGTCGGCCTCGATCGTGCGTGCCGCTGCTCGACCCTGGGCATTCGACAATCCAATGAAGGCGCTGAGGTCGTCGTTGATGATGGCCTGGCGACTGATGTTGATGATGTAGCCCTTGGTGCCGGCCTGGATCGACGACTTTTCACCATCGGGTATCGTCCGGTTGCGGAACTCGGCCAGCTCAGTGAGGCTGAGCAGGTTGCCGAGGCTTCCGACGCGGTAGCGTTTGTGGGCCTTGAAGTCGCTAACCGTGCCACGCGCGCACCAGCGCTGCCAGGTGTCGGCAGCAAGGGCGTAGCCGGCCTGCAGCGACTTGTGCATCGCATTCTCAAGCAGGATCGGGAAGTCGCTGGTGCTCTGCGTAAACGCGCGACCGACAAGGTCCATCCGAGTCATGCCTTCGGTGCGCACGCCGCCGCGCTCCAGGCACGAACGGGCCAGGTCGACCAGGCTGAATCCGCGGAACGGGTTGGCACCTTCCAGGCGGAACTGCCGTTTCGTGACCGGATCAACGACCATCGCGCGGGCAAGAATGCTGTCGACGACGGCGCCGCGGCGCTTGTCCGCCTCGTCTTCGCCGGATTCGACGCGGTTGCGATGGCCACCGCTGTTGGCATCAAGGAGGGCGCGTTCGTCGAGGATGAGCTCGCGCACCTTGTCGATGGTGTGGCCGGCGCGGATCCATTCCGCCGCCTTCGTGGACATGTTGTGGCGGGCGCAGAGTTCGACGATCTCTGCCGCACGGGCGGCAACGTCGGTTGCAGGTGGTTCGGCGGCGGGCGCCTGCGCATTGGCGGGCGGCGTCGGCTGGTTGCGTTCCGCCGTTTCGGCGGCGGGTGCGGTCGTGGCCGCGGCAGTGGCGTTCGGCATTGCAGTCTCCGGTGAG
Organism: Pseudomonadota bacterium; assembly: GCA_963205415.1. Classification (GTDB taxonomy): domain Bacteria; phylum Pseudomonadota; class Gammaproteobacteria; order Xanthomonadales; family Xanthomonadaceae; genus Denitratimonas. Next base: position 17,347 of record CAUJJS010000241.1, on the reverse strand, counting down.
GGTGTCCGCGTTTCAGCGCGGACGAAAACGCAGGGCGAACCGCCCTGCATGGATTCGGGATTGGCGCGAGTCGAGGCACCGGCGTCTGCCGGCACGGTGACGAAACTGATCTCGTGAACCGACCAATCGACGGCGCGATAGAGAGGTACTTCGCCCTCGGCCTTTTCGATCTGATAGCGCTTCACCGAGTACCCGATCGAAATGTTGCGAATGATCCCGGCCAGGATGTCGTCAACGATGCCCGACAGCTCATCGCGCGAACTCAAGCGAAGGGTCGCGTGGCCTTCTCCGTTTTCCAGCCAGCCACGCGTGACCACGCCGATCTGCGACGAAATGCTGCCGTACACGCGGTGGTTGTCGAGCACGGGCACATTGCCGGATTCGAGGCGCGACATGTCGATCGCCTCGGGGCTCATGTCGAGCTCTTCGTCGTAGAACTGATCGCTCCAGTAGTCGTAGCGGCGGACGCGTGCGCCGGTGGACCACACAACGTCAATCGTGCGTGTTTCGGCGTTCCACGATTCAGGCAGCAGGCGAAGTTCGCGCAGCTGCGGCGGGATATTGCGGGTTGTTCCGTCTGGCATGGTCAGGCGTCCGGTTGAGTGGGGGCCGTCGCCTGCGCCGAATCAGCGCGGCCGTTGGCCATGAGGAACTGCATGAGGTTGAGCGCGCCGGAGGCCTTCAGCCTCTCGAAGTCGCTGCCGAGTTCGGAGAAGACCTGGTCTGGCTTGTAGCCACGCCGGCGCAGTGCTTCGGATGGTGTGAGCAGGCCCGTGCTGATGGCGTCGATTTCCGCATTCACATCTTGCTGCGGGTTGACGTAGTCCCAGCGCGGCGTGGACCAGTCGGCGCTTGCGTCCTGCACTTTGGCAAGGCCGGCAAGTTCAACGTCCTCAAGCCACCAGGACGCAACGGTTTCACACAGGCGCGGAATCAGGGTGATCCACTGCATGCACTCGCAATCGCGGCGGAACTCGATCTGGCGAATGCGCGCAGACGAGAAGTTGACCTTGGTCATGTCACCGGTCATCGACTCGTATGGCACGTTGATGCCCGCCGCAATGAGGTGTTGCTGCATGACGCAGTAGGACACGTAGTCGTTGGCCGGCTTGGGCTCCAGCGCGGTAACGTTGAGACCTGCAGGAACCTGGGTGATGCCGCCGGAAGGCAACTCACCGAGATTGCCGTAGGGCAGTTTCCCGTCATCACCGATCGGGGCTGCGCTGTAGCCTGTAGCGGCCTCACCGCCAGGATTCGCAATCGCATTCACGTCACCAGAAATCACAACCCCGAGACGTGTTTCGAGGTTCTTGCGCGCGAGCTCTGCGTCTTCGTAGAGCATGAGGTCACGGCAGCGCGCGATTACCGGCGCAAAGCGTGTGATGCCGCGGCCCTGCCCAGGTCGGGTCGGGTTGAACAGATGGATGATTGAGGCGGCCGACACTGGCTTGCTGACCTGCGTGGCGCGACGCACTACGGCGGCATCACCCGGGTGGGCATCGAACAGCCAGTAGTTGCGCACCTTGCCGAGCATGTCGTATTCGATGCCGCCGATGATGGTGCCACCGCCTGGCGCGCTGCCATTCTTCTGGCTGTCGAGCCAGTCGATCTCCAGCAGCTGCAGCTGCATCGGAACAGGCAACCCATCGGCGAGCCGGCGCGGGCGGCGGCGGATCAGAACTTCGCCATCCTGCTCCATCGCACGGTAGGCGGCGGCTTGCAGGCCGTAGAAATCGAAGATGCCGTCGGCGTCGGCAACCTTGATCCAGCGTGCCCACAGCTTGTTGAGGCGCTCTTCATCGCGTCCTTCGAAGCGCGGTTCGATGCCGGTACCGACGGTTGAATTGACGAGAACCTGCAGGCCACGCGCGATGTAGGGAACGTTCTGCACAAGCGAGCGGGCGCGGATGCGCAGCTCGCGGGCGTCGGCCTGGTGGTCGGCATTCGCGCTGGCACCAGCGCGGCGCGGGCGCCATCCGTCTGTGCGTGCTGCGCCCTCGTAGGCGCGCTGCATCAGCATCCTCTCGCGCTGACGCCGCATTCCGCGGGCGGGCGAGAAGTAACCGATAAATCGATCCAGGGCGTTCATGCGCTCAGTCGCCCCGAAATGTCGTGAACGTGTAGCGGCTGGTGGCGCGACCGCTGGACTGCGCTGCGGCGGCAATTTGGGCAGCGACGTGCGCACGCGCGCTCAGCAGTTCGTCAATGCTGCGATAGCGCACGCGGCGCTCACCAAATTGCACCTCGAGGGAATTCGAGGCGATGGCCTGGTCGAGACGGTCGAGGTCGACCTGGCTTAGTGCCATGACACCGACCCACTGTGGCGGACTACGTGCATGGCCACGCATTGTTCGCATGAGGTGCGTCCAAGTCTCGGGGGAACTGGACGCACCCCTGGATGCCGGGCATTCAATCGGTGTCGCCGAGGATTTCGTAGAGCTTGCGGCGGTGCAGTCGAAAGCGGCGGCAAACGCTTCGAGCGGACTCGCCACCCAAGACTGCGGCGCGGATGGCATCGCGCGGGTAGGCATCCGGCCTGATGCCGGCGGGGATGTAGAGATCCTGAGCCGGGTACTCTTCGATCAGGTATGCGACCACCGCGCCCACGACTTCGTGGATCTCGTCACTGTCGCGATGGAGTCGGCAGGCGGCGCCGATTGAAAGCTCATCGACCAGCTGGTCGATGCGTGCGCGTTGCCGGGCGACCTTGCGCGTCACCAGGTGCGCTTCCAACCCGCCCGAGGGGAGCCTTTCGGGGTCTGCGGCGATGTTCCATGTGAAACAGGCGGCGGCAACTCGCCAACCACGGGCATCACCACCGGCGCACCCACTGCCGCAAGCAACCGCGCCTCTGCCGCATCCCAATCCGCCTTGCTGCGCCGGTGCAGGCGCAGCTCCGGGTGGTGCGCGGCGGCGTAGGCGTAGTCCCAGGTGTCGAGCGGTTCGTTGCGCACGCCGTTGCGCTTGATGAAGCGATTGCGGTTCGGATCGTAGGTTTCGGAGACCAGCCCAGCGAAGAACTCGGGCGGCAGTTCGTCGCTGACATGGATCATGCGCGACTCGACCGGCTTGCCATCGTCGGCGGCGATCAGGCTGTACAGGTGATGCTTGATGCCGACCGTGCCGACGTGAAAGATCGTCACGCCGTTCTTGTCGTATTGGCCGCGCCAGTTGATGTCCTGCAGCTTGCCCTTCGACAGCACGGGGGCGTTGTTTGGAACTGCGCCGAAGATGGGCATCACGCGACGCAGCGGATGGCCACCGACGCGCGGTCGGCAGAATGACTTCACAGCCTCGGTGCGATGGCCGCCGGCGTCGATGGCGGTGGCCTCGGGTCGGATGAGGGCACCGCACTCGTGTTCGATGGGCCGGGTGAGCAACTCGACCAGGGAGATCCACACAAGGTCTTCGGCGGGATCGCCGGGCAGTTCGACGTAGTCGAGGGTCCACGCGCGCATGCCGCGCCCCCAGCCGACGACGTGCACGGCCAGGCGGTTGTCCTGAGTGTCGACGCCGGCGGTGCAGGCGAGCACGCCGAGCGGTGCGGTGCGCAGGCGGTAGGGTTCACCGCGATCGCGCAGCACGTTGTGCTTGACTGCGCGCATGGCGGGGTCTTCGAAAGGTTCGGCCAGGCGGTCGTTGATGAAGGTTTTCAGGCGCGACGGATCGTTCTGCGCGGCAAGCCACATGCGCACCAGGTCGAGCCAACGCGGGCCGAGGCCGAACGGATAGTAGAGACAGTTCAAGGTGTAGCTGCGCACGCCTTCGCGCGCATTCGGGTTTTCCGCCACCCAGCGGCCGGCGTTGATCATCGCTGTCTTGTGGTGTTCGTCGATCACCGCGCCGCATTCTCGGCAGGCGTACCAGCAATGCGATGCGTCCGGCGTCCACATCAAGCCCTTCCATTCCAGCGGCTGCTCGTGCGCACAGTGCGGACAGGGCACGTAGTAGCGGCGCTGGTCGCCTTCCAGGAACTTGCGCTCGATGCGGCTGGTGCCGCGCATCTGCGGCGTGCTGATGTAGAGGCGCTTGTATGTGGAGGGGAATGCCGAGGTTCGGCCATCGAGCATATCGACCGGGTCGTCACCACCGACGAAGTTGCCGGCGAATTCGTCGAGCTCGTCGACGATGAGCGTGCGCACGCTGGTTGACTTCAAGCGCGACGGTGATCCGGCGTGTTCGATGTAGAGCTGGCCGCCATCGAACTCCTTCAGCGTGCGCGTGTTCGCCGCGTCGCGCGATGCCACGCTGGTGAGCGCGCGCCGCACCGCCGGCGTTTCTTCGAGCATCGGCGAGAGCTTCTGCGCTACCCACTTGACGAGAGAGACCTCACCCGGCAGGCACACCATCACCGGGCCGGGGTGCTGATCCATGCAGTAGCCGACGGTGTTGAGCGCGACCTCCGTCTTGCCATCCTGAATGGGAAACATCAAAACGACATCACGCACGCCGCTGCGCGCGCTCATGCAGTCCATCGGTTCGCGCAGCGGCGGATTCGAATCAGTGCGCCAGCGACCCGGCTTCGCGCTCCCCTTTGTCGAGAGGACCCGTTCGGCATCGGCCCATGCGCTGACCGAGGGCGGCCGGCGCGGCATGAGCTTGCGCGAAAGAACCTCAGCGATGCGGGGGAGCGCGAGCAGGGTCATTTAGCGGCGATTACCCCGCCTGTACTCGGCGCTCCAGTGCCCGTCGCCCAGGCGAAACCGCCGCAAAACGGGTGCGCTGCACGCACGGCCCGCCGCCACGATGGCGGCGAGCGTTAAAAAAGCGCCGGCATCGGACGATGGGCGCTTGCGCGCCTCACGTATCGGGCGACTAAACCCGACTGCGGGATTCACCGCAGCAAGGCCAGTGTCCGCCCGGCAGGCGCGCGCTGTCAATGTCATGGCTCACCCCGCTGCGCCACGCGCCCGAACTGCCGCGCGGCTTCGGTGAGCGCTTCCTCGACCACGTCGTGGATGGCGACGCGGATGGCGCCTTCGTCGGTCATGGGCGCGAGCTGCGGGGCCAGCACATCGGGGATGCGCTCCAGGGCGACGCGCAGCAGCGTGCCAGCCTGGCCGATGGCCGCTTCGACTTCGCTGGCTTCCATCAGCTCGCCGATGGCGATGCGGTTTTCGCGGATGGCGGCGGCGGCCAGGGCTTCTTCCTTGTCAGCCAGGGCCTTGGCACGCCGCGCGGCGTGGCCACCGTCATCCCGGGTGGGTGTGGCGTCGTCATCGTCGCCTGTGGGCGGCTGGGTGGCGCCAGGAGCGTCGCCGGGCTCGAAGGCGGCGGTAGCTGCTCCGTCGGCGCGGGAGGCTGCGTGTCGCGCAGCCACGCCGCCACGCGAGGGGTCTGCGGTATCGCGGTAGAGCGCCAGGGATTCGCTCAGCAGGTATCCGTTGCCGTCGGGCGCGACGACGACGCGGCCGCGCTTGCGCAGTTCGACGACGTAGCTGGGCTTGCAGCCGATGTGCGCAGCCAGGACGTTGCCGGTGACAACGCCAGATTCGATCACTGCCCTTCCCTCCTTTCCTTCGGTAGAGAGAAAAAAAGACCAGCGCGCGCGCGCGTGCGGCGGGTGCGTCGAGGCGTGCGTCTAGGCGGACCCGCAAACAACGCTTGTGCGCCATGTGGGGCATGGGCGTCATGATGTCCGTGCGCGCGATCCGCGACATGCGAGAGGAGTGGACAGTTCAAGATTCGTACGCGCGCGTCACGTGAGCGGTCGCCCCACATACCTACCAAGCCAACAACGGCGCGGGTTTCATGCCCCACGGCATGCCGCACGTCATTCCGCACATACCCCACAGACGCGGTCATGTTCGCCCCCGGTAGTCTTCGAGCTGCGTTCGCATCCGGACGACGCACTCGCCGAGCGCGTCGGCTTCCGATTGATTCGACGTGTCGGGTAGGCCGGAGAGCAGCAGCATGCCGTGGGGCCCGTGCGTGGTCTGTTCGATGCGGTATCGCTTGCGCTCGCAGCTCACGCCGCGTTTGCGTTCGAGCTTGTTGACGAATTTGGGCAGCGGTGCCGCGCGGGCGCCGGTGCGGTGGCACCAGACCTTGTAGGCTTCGTACCAGTCGGCACTGAGCGCCGAGGCGAACTTGAGGCCGATGATGTCGTCCAGGATGAGCGCATCGTAGAAGCCCACGGGAGAGTCCACGCCGAGCGCGACGAGCCGATCCTTCGCGCTGGTGGTTGGCGGGCGCGTGCCTTCGGTGAAGTCGCCGAGGTCGAGGTTCAGCAGGTAGTCGTGCAGTGCTTCGGATCCGCCGGCGCGGATCTCGTCAAGCACTTCCTGGTAGAAGGCTTGGCTGAGAGACCGCGGTGTCCAGATCACCGCATGCCTGCGGTCATCTTCTTCGAGGACGACGGGCATTTCCTCGTTGGAGAGGAACACGAGGTTGACGTGATTGTCTTCCTCGTATGCCGCCATGTTCTTCGGGTTGATGCGGATCTTCGCGCCGGTGATCAGGGTTTTGAGTTTGTTCTTGAGCTTGTAGAGCTCGGCACGGGCGACCACTTCGTCGGCGATCAGGAACAGTTTGCGAGATGCCCAATCGTTGAACTTATCCTCCAGCGCATCCTGGTCGAGCATGCGGCCATAGCGGCCGTAGATCGCCATGTAGGCTTCAAAGAACATGTTTTTGCCGGTGCCTTGGGGGCCGTGCACGACGATGGTGCTTTTGAGTTTTGCGCCCGGGTGTTGCAGCGGGTACGCCAGCCAGCGCAGAACCCATTGGTAGAGATCCTCCGCGCTTTTGCCGGATTCCGCAGCGCACATGTGGCGCAGAAGTTCGAGCAGCTTTTCGCAGCGGCCAGGTTTCGGTTTCGTTGGCCAGCCAGCCCATAGGTTGCAGGTGATTCCGGGTTTGGTGCACGACGGATCGAAGTCGACGGAATCGATACGCTCGATCGCGCGACGTGGCGATTCTGACCAAGCTCGGTGAATGTAGCGGTTGATGCAGACGTCGCGCATGTCGCTGATCGACAGCAGGATGTGCTCATCGCGATCAAACACCATCGAGCCTTGCGCGTAGATCAGCACGTAGCGCGCAAGCAGATCGTCGATGCTTTCAATCGGGCGCAACTGCGCGCCCCCATCCCCCGTTCCGGTTGTGTCGGCGTTTTGCATAGGCATGGCCCAGCGCAGTGCCGAGAGGTGGGCGGCGACCTGTTCGCGCACGGCATGGATGCCTTCCTGCGCCTGCAGATCGTTGAAGTCGGTCAGCTTGGTGCCGTGTTCGATGAACTGCGCGCGACGCTTCGCTTCGATCGCGTCGCTGAACTTTGGCGCAAGCCAGGCACCATTGACCTCGAGCGCGGCCGCGCTGGCGCCGGCGACGCCTGCATTCTCCGCACGATGCGGCTTGCCGCAGTTCGGACAGGTTTCCGGGTGCTCGGTGAGTACCAGGCGCGTCTGGCACTCGCGACACTTCTGCAGGATGTCGTCATCGGCGCAGATCAGCACGCGGATGCGCGGGTAACGTGCGCGCAGGGCCCTGGCCACATGGACCAGGTTGCCCGCGTCGAAGGCCACGGCCACCGGATGTCCGGTGGTCATGTGCAGCGTCGCTGCGGTGGCGTAGCCCTCGGCAACCAGCACGATCCAGGACGGCGAGCCTAGAAGGTGGAAGTGACCTAGCTTCGCCAAGCCTGCGGGCCAGAATTCCTTGACCGGCCGTTTGGCGGTTTCGGCCTGGGCCGGTGTACGCAGGAACTGCAGGCCGTGGATCTTGCCGGCGCCGTCAAGCAACGGAACCACGGCGGCGCCATGCGACGTGAATCGCAACCCATAGTCTGCGACCCGCTTCCTGCGCAGGTACTCACAATCGCCGCTCGGTTCGTATCGCAACCAGGCCGCTGCCGCACGTTCGGCCGCGCGTTCGGCACGCCGTTCGCGCTGCGCTTTCTCTCGCTTTCGATCATCGGCCAGGCGACGACGCAGCGCATCGCGCTGGTCATCGGTCAACGCGGAGTCGCGCTTCTTTAGGTCGACCTTGAGCGTGCCAGGATCATCGCCGCGCCAGATACCGAAGGTGCCAACAATGAGCACGTCGCCGCTCGGCAGCGGCAGATCGTGCAACCGGTACCAGCCGCGCTTTTCTCGATCCCCTTTGATCGGGCAGCGAACGGTGCGCCCGGTCTCGATGTCCTCGACGAGGAGATCAGCAGACCGCAGCTGATCGAGCACGTCATCGTAGTTGACCGCGACGCGCATTCAGTAACTCCCCAAGCCACTATCTACAGGGGAATTGCGGCCTCTCCACCCGCATCCGCCACCCCCCAGGAAGGACCCGCCCCGGTATTGACCGACTAACCCAGCGACACCTATTGACGGAATCGACGCGCACGAGCTCGCGCGTTTGAAATCAATCCGGGGAGATGGGGCGCGGGTGTCCGCGCCGCCGACGAAACATTCCAAGAAACCCCCTAGAGCAATCGCCCTTTCCGCTCGTGCGGTGGCGTTGCCAAGATCACTGCGGCCGCCTCGATCTCGTCGGGCGTCGCAACCTTGTCACATGCGGCCATTGCCTCTTCGATTTTCCGAAGGCGCGCGGCCCGTTCGTCATCATTCAACACGCGGGCAACACCTCGGGCGATGGCGCAATCGCGCAAGTTCGCGCGTGTGCGGGCATCCCGAATCTGCCTGCGTATTTCGGTGTTCATCACTCGGTCGCCGGAGCGCGCGCCTTCATTGAGTGCAGCTTCCGCAGGAGCGCGAGCATCGTGGCCTGCACGTTGCCGCCCGCGGCCTGGATGGCATCCCATTCGTTCGGAGTGATGACGCCGTCATCCAACGACTGATGCACAACGCTCGCCAGTTCGCCTTCGCGCGCCGCACGGGCCATCACCAGGTCAAGCACCGAACCGGTTTCGGTGTGGTCTATCGGCACCAGCCTGCAGTTCGCCTCGGCCGCGAAGGCTTCAAGGATGCGCAGATCACCAGACAACACGGTGATGTCGACAGCCTCACGCAGGCTGAGCACGTTGCGGTCGTTGTTTCGGTTCACCTTGCCGCGCAACACCGCCGCACTAATGCCAAGCCTGGGAGCCAGCGATTCGCTGCCCCCACCGTAACCGTGCACGACGGCATAGGCCGCGTCGTCAACATTCATGGATTGCCCTCGCGAATGGTGTGGCTCGCTCTTCCACGCGCGAGGATTCGCACATGGATACGAGCATCCGATCGAATAAAAGCGCCGTGGCGCAAAGCCCTGGAAACGCCACGGCGTGGCGCGCTCACACCGCCGTGCGGCGCGTGGAAGCAAAGAAGGTGGCAGCGTGGCGCAGGGGGTACGCCACGCTGCCGGGTGCGCGCCGGGTGGGATGCGGCGCGAACCTGGGTGCCGGTCTCCAGGTGATACGCTGCGAGGTGCGAACCACCACAGCCACCGGAGACCGGCATGAGCGAAACAGGGAAACTGGCCAGCGAGGCGATCTCGCTTCTCATCGAGAAGATCGACAATTTGACCGCCCGCGTTGTTGCGAGCGACTTGGTGATAGCGGCCCTCATGGAGAATCACCCCGACCGCGCGAACGTCCTGGACGCGCTGGAGTGCTCGCTCGACACTTCTTACGCGGAGGGCTCGGGGAACACGCCTGTTGCGAAAGCCGCGCAAGAACGCGTCGCAATGTTGCTCGCAATTTGGCGTCGCCGGGATCAGGAGCCAGAAGATGGCGCGTAATGGCGTCGAGTTTCGGCAGCGCCAGGTCTGACACGTCGAGAGCCGCGCCGACGAGACGTTCTGCGACAATAGCCTCGACGCACTTGCCAACCACCTTGCCAACACAAAGCGAGAGGTCGGTGTCGCTCGCGTTGACGATCGCCTTGACCTTACGCCCTTCCATTTCAACCGTGACCACGACGCCAGACAGTGCCATGTCAGGCCACCTTCTGTTCGGTGACGCCCGGCGGTTCCACGCGCACGTGGTATCCGGTGACAACGCCAGCATCGTCGCGAAGCCAGTCGACCTCAGGCCGCAGGTCTTCGCAGCGGACGGCACCGCTAGTCGCGGCTTCAATCGCAGTGCATCGCTCGCGCGGCACGCCGTTCTTCAGCCACTTGGCTACGCCAGGCGCTGAAATGTCCCCAAGTGCCCTGGCCAGCCCGGTGAGCCCGAGAAGCGCTATTGCTTTTTCAAGTGCGTGTTTCGGCATGGGGCGGAGTGAACCACAGGTTCACTTCAAACGCAACCCCAGGTTTCTTGATTGCTCAGAGTCGGCGGCCGACCATGAACCCATGGTTGAATCAAATCAACACGACGGTGACCGCCTTCGCCAGCTGATGGCGCGCGCCGGAGTCACACAAGCCAAGGTCGCGGAGGCTATGGGCGTATCACCGACCGCAGTCGGTTCCAAATGGCTCACCCAAGGCGCGATCGCCAGACACCACATTGTCAACCTGTGTGCCTTGCTTAACTGCACCAGCGACGAATTGCTCGGGATAATTCCAATTGCCCCAAGAGCAGGAATCGCGGAATCGCGAGCCCCCTACCTACAAACAACACCCATGCGCCTCACGCAGCGCGAAGCCGTTCTCATAGAAAACTACCGGGCTTCCGCCGAGCGCTTTCGGCAAATCGTTGATGACCAAGCTGCTGCGAGCGCGCAACCAGACGACTTGAACATGGGCTCCGGCTGACAGCGTGAACGAGCAGGCGTCGGGCACCGAATCGCTCGCGTCAGAACCGCAGTGAGGCGCTCGACCTACTCCCGCTGCCGCCGCGTCTCCGCAAGCCGCTCAACCGCGACCTTGCTCGCAGCGAGGCTGTGACGCTCACCGTGTGGTCTTTGATGCCAGTGGCCTACCTCACTGCCGGATCTCCTCGATCAACTGGACAACGCCACCGCTGATGGTGAACTTGATCATTTTCGATCCGTCGCGGTAGTACCAGTTCTCCGCCACCTGCGCCCCATAGCGATTCATCACCGGCTCCTTGTACGCCGGCTGACCCATCGCATCCATCACGCGCGCAATGGAATCGCCCTGGTCGAGCACGATGCTGCCGGCCCGATACGTGCCGAACGCCATCACCGACGACGACAGTGCCAGCCCAGCCACCAACGCACACCGAATAAATCCACGCATCACACAACCCTCCTTTGGCTTGGTAGAGCGCCGATTCTTGCACGAACTCACTGGCTTTGCGCACAGCATCGTAAACCTGCGGTTGACGCGCGCATGAACCTGTGGTTCACTCCGCCAACCAACCCGGAGTCCACATGCCAGCCGTACCCGCCACCATCCCCCTACCCGGAGGCCTTGATCTCAGTTTTCGCATCGCAGGCGAAGATCTCATCGTCCGCCTAGGCCGTCGCGCCAAAGTCAACGGCGACCCCATCGCCACGGCAATCGCCAATGCAGCGGTGGTGAACCTTCGCGGCAACGAGCTGCACGTCGGCAAGGCCAGGTTCTGGATCCCCAGCGCCGGCCTGCCCGTCGCCAACGCCGTCATCGCCCACATCGAGCGCCGCCAGTGAACACCATGCCCATGCCACACCCAACGGCAACCGACCGCCTGCACGCGCACATCCGCGCGCGCCTGGCTGGCCATTCCGCAGAAACCATCGCCGCCGCCATTGCCGCCGCCGACGCCGAATTCAACGACGGCGCAGGCCACATGCAAACCGCGCTCGACATCGCCATCCGCCACGCCACAAACACCACAACGAGGAATGCCGCATGAACATCATCCCGCTTGCCTCCCACCCTCGCGCACGCGAGCGCGCCGCCGGTGAATGCGCCGCCCGCGTTGCCGAACGCTTCGGCCTGGCTGCCGACATCCGCGCCCGGCTCATCGCCGACACCCGTGCCCTGGTCCGCTCCAACTGCTCCGCCGCCTGGGCACTGCGCATCGCCCGCCGCACTGCCCGCCGCGCCGCCGCCCATCCGGAAATTGCCTGATGCCTGCCGTCCGCATCGAGAACGTAGCCGCCGACGGCTCTGACCTGCTCGTCACCCGCTTCCGGCGCGACACCGCAAACACCGAACCAGAAAGCCTGATCGCGCTGTGCGAACTCTCGCAAGGCGAATCTCGCGTGTTTGAGATGGCAGCCAGCGAGGTGGTCACCGTCATGGAGATCGACGCGCGCGTTGCCGACATCTGCGGCGAACAACTCGCGCAGCTGCGTGCAAGCAGGGCCGGCAATCACATCGAGCCCCCCACCTTCGCCCATCAACTCGCCCATTTCCGCGCCTCCGCAGCCGCCTACCAGTTTGAGCTCACCCAGGAAGAACTCGAACGCGCCATCCGCGAGGAGGCCACCCCATGCGCCAACGCCAACTGAGCCACCCCGCCGGCACCTTCGCCCGCTGCCGAGGCTGCGCGCGCGAACCCATGCACATCGTCTGCATGGGCCGCACCAATCGTGAAGGCCAGGCCACACCAGGAGAAGCCCCCGCCGAACGCCACCAGCTCGAATGCTGCCGCTGCGGCCACGTCACCGCCCGCCACGCGTCCCTCACCGACGCGCAATTCGAATGGGCCGGCACCTTCGGCGCACGCCCACCCATCCGCGCCGTACCGCGCGAAACCCTGCACCTCGGCAAACCCGTCGCACACGTAGCACGTTGATCCATCACCAAAGGAACTCACCATGACTCAACGCACCAACATCGCCGAGCTGCTCGGCCACCTCAACGCCGGTGTATTCGAAGAGCAAATCAACACCGCGCTCTCCGACATCGCCGCCAACGTCTGCACCCACGGCAAGAAAGGCGAACTCGTGCTGCGCTTCAACATCAAGCAGATCGGCACCAGCAACCAGGTCGCTGTCACCCACTCGCTCAAAAGCGTGGTGCCGAAGGCCCGCGGCAAGATCACAGAGGAAACCGCCACCGACACCCCGCTGCACGTCGGGCGCGGTGGTGAGCTCACCCTGTTCCCGAACACGCAAACCAAAATGGAACTCGGTGCCGGCGCTGCCACGGGCCGCACGGATGGAGTACGCGCATGATGGACGCCACAACAATCGACAAGATCGAACGCCTCGCCCTCGCCGCCGCGTTGGCCAATCGCCTCGAAAACGGGCTGATTCCAGCCGTACTGCACGACGGCAAAGTGCTGTCGCTTGAACACCTGAACGCCGGGCGCGCACGCTTCCGTGGCACCTTCAACACAACCTCGCTTGAAGGATTCATCGAATACGTTGGCAGCAATGGAAAGCTCGACCTCTCGCGCGGATTCATTGATGCAAAGAAAGCATCCGCCACCGTTTTCCTCAACATCGGCGACGAACTGGCCCCCGGCCACGCCGATTGGCGTGCCACGCTTGAGCTGGAGCCAGCCGCACCCTATGCGGCCCTGCTTGCCATCAATGGCCGGCCCATGTCGCAACGCGAAATGACAGACTTCATCGAAGACTGGAGCGCGAACATCGCCCCCGACTACGGCGACGGCGCACCCGCCAACCTGCAGCGCGCCATCAGCGCCATCCGCGACATCAAGATCAAGGCCACCAGCGAAACCAACAGCGTTGAAAAAGACTTCGGCGCAAAGCGCAGCGCGCTTGAAGAAATCGAGGCCCGATCCGATGCCGGCATCCCGCCGAAGTTCATCTTTACCACTACGCCCTACGCCGGGTTTCGCGAGCGCGATTTCGTCCTGAGGCTTTCAGTGCGAACCCAGGACAAGCCCGCGCTCATCCTGCGCATCGTCGGCAAGGAAAGCGCCGAAGAAGACATCGCACAGGAATTCGTCAGCCTGCTCAGCAACGACCTCAATTTCCCGCTGGTCGTTGGCTCCTTCAGCCCGTAACCGCCACGAAGAACCCGCCATGCCCCACCCCGGCCAACCCATCACCCAGCGCGTCCAGATCGGCAAGTCGCCAGACGACTGCTGGCTCTGGCTCGGCTCGACAACCGAACTCGGCCACGGAAAGATCACCTTCGGAGGGCGCGACATGCTCGCGCACCGCTGGATCTGGTCGCAGCTGTTCGGCCCCATCCCGGAAGGCGCTGTCGTCTATCCCACCTGCGGCGTGGTCGGATGCGTCAACCCGCATCACCTGGACTGCGATCACTACGCAACCAGCTGCCGACGCCGAGGCGCCACCAAGCTGCTGCCCGCCGATGTGGCAGAAATCCGCGCCGCCCGGGCAACCGCCGTCGCAACCACGGCACGCACCATCGCCATGCGCTACGGCGTGTCGGCAAACACCGTGCGCGACATTTGGGCAGGCCGCTCATGGGCGCGCGCAAGGCCGCGCAAGGTGTCCGCCAATGGCTGATGGAAACCGCCAGCAAGGCTTCGGCTTCCACGCCACCGGCGCATCCAAACTGCGCCACGGGGAAATCGTTGTCGATCTTTTCGCCGGCGGCGGCGGCGCAAGCGAAGCACTCCGACAAGCGCTCGGCCGAGACCCCGACATCTGCATCAACCACGATGCCTGGGCCATCGGCATGCACGCCGCCAATCACCCGCTGGCTCGGCACCTGTGCGAAGACGTATGGGCCGCAGACCCGCGCACCGAATGCGCCGGCAGGCCCGTAGGCTGGCTGCACGCGTCGCCCGATTGCACGCATTTCAGCCAAGCCAAGGGCGGCCAGCCACGCAGCCGCGCCACGCGCTCGCTGTCGTGGGTCGTGCTCAAGTGGGCTGGCGCCGTGCGTCCGCGCATCATCAGCCTGGAAAACGTCGAGCAGATCCTGAAATGGGGCCCGCTCGTGGCCAAGCGAGACCGCGCAACCCGCCGCGCCCTTCGCCTGGATGGCAGCGTATCCGCACCCGGCGAGCGCGTGCCGATCGACAACCAATTCCTGGTGCCCGACAAGCGCCACGCAGGCCGAACATGGCAGCACTTTGTCGCTGCGCTGCGCCGCCTCGGCTACACCGTCCAGTGGCGCAAACTGCGCGCCTGCGACTATGGCGCAGGCACCAGCCGCACGCGCCTTTTCCTGATTGCCCGCTGCGATGGCGAACCGATCCAATGGCCGAAGCCAACGCACGGCCCGGGCTGCGCCCAACCCTTCGTCACCGCCGCCGACTGCATCGCATGGTCAGCCCCCTGCCCGTCAATCTTCGACCGCCGCAAGCCCCTCGCCGAAGCCACATTGCGGCGCATCGCGCGCGGCATCAAACGCTACGTCCTCGACGCAGCCGAGCCCTTCATAGTGCCCGGCAATGCCTCATTCATCACCGAGTTTGCCAACGCCTCGCGCGGCGCGACGTGGCCAGCAAGCGAACCGCTACGCACACAGTGCGCCCAAGTCAAAGGCGGACACTTCGCGCTGGTCAGCGCATTTATCGAGCAAGCCAACGGCGGCGGCCCCAGTGGCAACCCAGCACCCCCACGCGGCGCAGACGCTCCGCTATCCACCATCACCCAAACCGGCAGTCAACAGCGCCTGGTGGCGGCGCACATGGTCACGATGCGGGGCGATAACGTCGGCAGCGCCATCGATGCGCCCGTGCGCACTCTCTCTGCTGGCGGCGAGCACCATGCCATCGCCACGTACACCTTGAGCCCGGAAACAGAATCCAACGCGCTCCGCGTTGCCGCATTCCTCGTCAACTACTACGGCAACGGCCAAGCACTGGACATCACCCACCCCGTCGACACCATCACCACCCGCGACCGCCTCGCACTCGTCACAGTCCAAGTCCACGGCGTGCCGCATGTCATCGTGGACATCGGCCTGCGCATGCTGCGCCCCAGCGAGCTCTACAAAGCCCAAGGATTCCCGCCAGGCTACATCTTCCACCGCACCGCCGATGGCAGGCCAATCAATGCCACCCGCGCCGTGCGCATGGTCGGCAACAGCGTCAGCCCACCGCCGCTTGCAGCCATCGCAGCCGCAAATCTGGACTGCACCCAGGCGCTGAGGTGCGCGGCATGAACACCGCCGAGCGGTCACGGAGAACGAGAGCCATGCAACAGATGCACCCAGACAGCAAAGCAAGCCGTGTGCTGGCCATCCTCGCCGATGGGCCCGCGACGACAGCGGAAATTGCCGCCGAAACCGGTTGGACGAAGCACAACACCTGCGCGCACGTGAAGAACCTACACATGCGCGGAAAGGTGGAGCGGAAGCCTTGGCATGTGAAAGGCCAAGGGCCGCGATTCTTGTGGTTTCTGCAGCATAACGGCTGAGTTAAGCCGGCCCGCCCGCGCGAACCGGTTGTGCCCGAGACCGCGAAGCGGGCTCGGCTTGAACGAATTGTTAGATGGGAGTCGTTTATGAGCGAGCACGTTGTTCTTTGCAATGACTGCTTACGGATCGCGCCGTACTCGGAAGCAAGGCATGCGGGGGATGAAATGTGCATCTGCGGCGGCGAGTTCTGCGGGTGCGGAAGCTGTGTCGACACTGCGGCTCGGCTTGTCGCTGGCGAGCGCCGAGCCGATCAGCTTGGAGTTATTGCAGACGTTGGCTATTGGTCGGCGGATCAAGGGATTCATCCCATCTAACGCCTGAGGTCAGCCGAACCGCGTAGCGGTTTCGGCTGCACCGAATTGTTCGCTGGCGGACTACAGGAGAACGAGATGGAAGCAAACGAAGGCGACTGGATTTTGTACAGGGCTGGCCCGCTGATGCGAGTTGGTGTTGTGCGTTACGTCCTGCGTAACGAGGAGTATGCGCGCGGCAGGTTCTTCTATCAGACCGATGAAGCTCGGGTCGCAGCATGCGATGTCTACGAAGTGCGCGCGAAGCCAGCGAACCCCTGAATTAAGCCGCGCGCAGGCGTCGGCTTGAATGAACTGTTAGAGGGCATTTCGATGAAGGTAAAGGAACCGACTCGCTACTGGACGATCCACTTCGGCTGGTATCGGCTGGAAAAATACAGGTTCAAGCGGCCAATGAAGCGCGACGAAGTCGAGGGCTTGATGGACTCGAGTGCTCGCCGGGACCGAGAGTACCGATATGGAGCAATGACAATCGAGCCTGTAAGCAAAAACAGGTTCTATGCCCTCTAACACCAAAATTCAGCGGGGCGCGTAGCGCATCCGCTGGAATGCAGAGTTAGCCCGGCGCTTACTACGGAGAAATATGGCATGAAACTGAGTAACTTCATCGAAGGCTTGAAGACGCTGCAATCGTACTACACGGAGAAATATGGCATGAAACTGAGTAACTTCATCGAAGGCTTGAAGACGCTGCAACCGTACTACAAGGACGGGGACGGCTACCACATTGGCGCAGAACATGACCAGTTCTACGCCTACCCGACCAATCTCCCGCTGACGCCGGAAGATGTGCAGAAGATGATCGACCTAGGGTGGTTCCAGCCAGAGCAGGAAGACGGCGCCGAGTACGACCCCGAGGAAGGGTGGAGCACCTTCACCTGATGAGGGCTAACGCCTGAGGTCAGCCGAACCGCGTAGCGGTTTCGGCTGCACCGAATTGTTCGCTGGCGGAC
>CAUJJS010000240.1 GCA_963205415.1 Pseudomonadota bacterium | reverse complement strand
GCCATGCGCACGCGCGTGGCGCTGGCATCGTCCACGGGCTCGGGGCGGCGTGTGACAGGGACCGCGCTGGCTTTTTCCACCGCCACCACGCGCGCCTGCACGCCGGAAAAGTCGATCAGATCGCCGGGCTTCAACGCCACGCCGGCCGCATTGACCGACTGACCATTGACCATCACCGCCGCGCCGGGCGTCAAGGGTCGCAAGCTGACCGCGTCCCCGTTGCGCACAAGTTCGGCGTGGTGTTCGGCCATGCCCGCCGTACGCAATTCGACGGCGTTGTCCGGTGCGCTGCCCACCTGTTGGCTACCTTGCCCGATCAGGACTTGGGGGTGTTCACCGTTGGGGAAAAGCAGTTTCATCCGAGCCTCTCAGGGAATCGAGCGTACGATACGAAAGCCGATGGTATTGAATCCGGTGTCGGCTGGAAAGCTGCGACCGGAGTCTTCACCGATTGCCGAAGCCCAACTTGCTCCAATCGCGTACCGTTCGGCACAAGCGTTTCCGGCACAATCGGCCGTCCATTCACGGACGTTGCCGACCACATCCAAAAGCCCGCTGGCGCCTGGCTTGAACGCGTTGACCGGCGAGGTGGCGGCATGGCCGTCATTGCAGCTCGCACGCTCACCCATGCCGCCGAAGCTGGCTCCAAAGGCCTGATCGCGGATATTGCCCGCAGCGCAGCTCTTGCCGGAACCGACATCGGCGGCGCGCAATTCAGCACCGGTCGGCAAACGGTAGACCTTGCCGCTGACTTGCGACAACCAACGCACATAGCCTTCCGCCATCGCAACATTGATGCAGACGACGGGATGATTCGCGCCTTGGGTGAATCCTGGATCCTGGAAGGTCCGTTTGCGCGAGCTGCGGAAGAACGACTCCCGGTCACGGCAGGAGGGCAATGCGGCACCAAACCGACTGCGGCCCTCGGCCTTCCAGTAAACCTCGAAGTCGCCGACGGTGATCGGGGCGCGGCTGTAGGCCAGTTTTCCGGACACGATCATTTCCGGCCCGAGGCCCTTGCCGGCGTGGTCATGGAAGCGGAATCCGTCGCGGCCGATGCGCTTGGCCTGTGCAAGGCCCTCCTGCGCATCGCGCTGCGAAGGATCAAGGGCCAAGGCACGCTCATAAAGCCTCACGGCTTCATCCCGATTCCACGCCGTGGCGGCCACTTCTGCCGCGTCCAATAGCTGTTTGAGACGCGCCGCTCGGCGTGAGGCCGCACCCTCACTGACCGCGGTCACCTTGAATTGTTGCGCCAGTTCATCGGCGCGTTGCAGATAACCCAGCCACAGCGACGGATCATCGTCACCTGCGGCTTCGTCCGCCAAGCGCAGGTAGATTCCCGCCACCTGCTCGATGCCGCTGCGTGCATCGGCATTATTGGGTTCAAAGCGCTGCACCAGACGGTAACGATCCAGCGCATTGCGACCCGGCGGCGAACTGTAACGCCGTTCGGCAATGTCGTTGCGTGCCAGTGCCAACAACGCTTTCACCGGATCGATCACGGTTTGCTGTGCGGCCGTGTCCAAACCATCACTGGATGTCTGCGGTGTCGCCATTGGGTCGTCGATTACGGTCGCATCCGTGCTGTCGACCTCCGCACCGAGTTCAGGCGCGGGGCTCTCTGTCGACGCGGCGGGCGTCACCGGCGTGGCTGTTGCCTGCGTTTCGGGTGCTGTTTGCGTGGCCACCGCGTCAGGCGCCGGGGCACGATGACTCAGTCGCCATAGGCCAATGGCCCCGACCGCAAGCACCACACCCAACAGCGCCAGCACGGGCCCAAGCCAGCGACGCTGGGGTGCTGCCTGAGGCGCTTCGACGGGCGGCTCGATGGCTGGCGATTTTCCGGCATCGGCGAGTGCAGCCGGCCGCCGCAGATAAGGCACGGTGGGCGCGTCAGCGGCCGCGGCGTCGCTCGATGCCTTCGGGCGCTTGCGCCGAAGGGTCGGCGTGTCACGCGATACCTTGACTTCTGGTGCTTCGGCCACCGCTTCGACTGGTGTCGCCTCGACGTTGGCCGCGGGGCGCTCGCGAGGCCGCAGGATGACGCGTGTCGGCGCATCGGCATCGGCACGCGCAGGCGGCGCGGCATCGAGATTGCGCCCGGCAAAGGCGATGCGACGCAAGGCGGCCGTGAACGCGGCGCAGTCCTGGAATCGGTCTTCCGGATTCTTGGCCAGACTGCGATCCACCAGCGGCTGCCATTTGGACAGCGCCGCCGGCAACGGCGGCACCGGCTCGTACACATGGGCATAGGCCACCGCGAAGCTGTCGGCGCCACGGAATGGCGTGTGTCCGGTCAGTGCCTCGTAGGTCACCACGCCCAAGCTGTAGATATCCGAACGCGGATCGACCTCACCACCGCGCGCCTGTTCCGGGCTCATGTAATGGCTGGTGCCCACCGACAACCCCGAAGCCGTGATGCGCGACGACATTGCCATCGCCAAGGCAATGCCAAAGTCGGTCAGGCGCGGCTTGTCCTCGGTGTCGAACAGGATATTGGAGGGCGTCACGTCGCGGTGCACATAACCGCGCGCATGGGCATAGGCCAGCGCATCGGCCACCGCCGTCAGTACCCGTACCACCTCGGCTTCACTCACCCCGCGCTGCAGACGTGCGCTGAAATCGCCGCCTTCGAGCAACTGCATGGAAAAGTAGTACGAGCCATCCGGCGTCACACCCACGTCGTACACCGACACCACGTTGGGATGTTCGAGCGAGGCCAGCATCCGCGCTTCCTGCAGGAAACGCTGCGCGTTGGACGGCTCGGCCGACAGCGCGCGGTTGAGCACCTTGAGTGCAACTTCCCGATCCAGCATGACCTGACGAGCACGGTAAACCGTGGCCATGCCGCCACGGCCAATTTCGCTCACGATGCTGTAACCGGGAAAGTCCAAACCCTGCTTACCCCTGTTGGATTCGCCTATGCGCCGCCAGTCGTGTCAG
>CAUJJS010000239.1 GCA_963205415.1 Pseudomonadota bacterium | reverse complement strand
TCGGTGCCATCTTCGAAGATGACGTAGACGAACGACGATCCAAAGTACGAGAACCCGCGCACCACCTTGGACTTGGGCACCGAGAGCAAGGCCGAGGTGAGCGGATAGGTGACCTGATCTTCCACCACCTGCGGTGCTTGGCCGGGGTAATCGGTTTGCACGATCACCTGCACGTCGGAAAGATCGGGCAGGGCATCGAGCGGCGTCTTGAGGAGTGCGTGCACACCGGCCACGATCAAGAACAGCGTCGTCAGCAACACCAGAAAGCAGTTGCGCCCGGACCAGTCGATCAGTTGAGTCAGCATGGTTCAACCTGCTGTCGGGCTGAAGTCCGACCTACGAAAGCTACCTGCGGCCGCGCGCATCCCGCAGGCCTTGGTAGGTCGGGATTCATCCCGACCTGAGCATCGCGCAAGCCATGGGTCGCTTCGCCCACCTCAATGATGATGCCCATCGCCGCCCCCATCGCCCGCTTCCATGCCCGAGTCGTTCTTCCCGGAATGCCCATCCGCGGCGTGCTCGGGCCGTGCGGCGTCTTGCACGTGGATGGCCGTGACAATCCACTGGCCTGGGCCGGGTTCGACAAACTCGAATTGGATACTCTG
This sequence comes from Pseudomonadota bacterium, assembly GCA_963205415.1. GTDB lineage: Bacteria > Pseudomonadota > Gammaproteobacteria > Xanthomonadales > Xanthomonadaceae > Denitratimonas. The sequence continues at coordinate 12,817 of CAUJJS010000239.1, read as the reverse complement.
GCCTGGCGCCAGGCCATCGACCAAGGCCGGATCGGAGAGCGTGAACGGCATGGTCATCGGCGGCCAGTGCAGGCTCGGCACCGGGCCGTGATGGAGCACGATGCTGCCCTTGGCCAGATCAATCGATTCGACCGTGGCTTCGGCCTTGTGACGCGGCAATGATGGATCGACGGTGTGACCATCGTGATCGTCGTGAGCGATCTCGGCGGGTGCCGCAAAGCCCGATACCGCCGCCATCATGCGGCTGTCGGCATCGATCAAGAAGTTGGCCGAAACCACGACGTCATCGCCTTCCGCCAGACCACCGAGGATTTCGATGCGATCGCCTTGTTGTCGACCCACGCGCACCGCGCGTGGTGCAAAGCGGCCTTCGCCTTGCGCCAGCAGCACGATGCGCTCGATGCCGTTATCAAGCACGGCCGAAGCGGGCGCGGTCAAGCGCGCCTCGGTGCTGGTGCTCACCAATTCCACCCGCGCAAACATGCCCGGCTTCAAGCGCCCGTCGGGATTGTCCAGCACGATGCGCACCGGCACGCTGCGGGTGGCGGCATCGAGGGTCGGATAGACATAAGCGACGCTGCCGGCGAAGGCGTCCTCACCCAAGGCATCAATGCGAACACGGGCTATGGCGCCCACGTGCACGCGTGCCAAATCCTGCTCGAAAACCTGTGCAATCAGCCACACCTGACTCAGATCGGTGATCCGATAGAGCACATCGCCCGCTGCGATGCGCAGGCCTTGCTGGATATTTTTTTCGGTCACGATGCCGGCTACCGGTGCACGCAAGCTGAGGCTGCGACGGGCTTCGCCGGAGGCGGTCAAGGCGCGCAGTTGATCGCTGGAAATATCCCAATTGCGCAGACGCGCCAAGCTCGCTTCGGCCAGGCTTTTCATGCCTTGGCGCGTGCTTTCATCGGCGCCCTGCAATTGCGCCAAGGCGCGCGCGGCGATGCCGTATTCACGTTGCGCGGTGACGAGTTCGGGGCTGTATACCTCGAACAAGGCTTGTCCGCGTTGCACGGACTGGCCGGTGGTATCCACGTACAAGCGTTCGATGAAACCATCGAACTTGGCCGTGATGACATGCGTGCGGCTTTCATCGGCTTCGATACGGCCTGCGGCGTGGATGGCGTTTTCCAGTTGCTCGCGTTTCACCGTTTCGGTGCGCACACCGAGAGTCTGCATCCGACCGGGTGCCACCTGCACCACGCCAGCATCACCGGCATCCTCGGCATAGACCGGGATGTAATCCATACCCATCGAATCCTTCTTGGGCACGGACGAGGTATCGGGTTGGCCCATGGGGTTGCGGTAGTAGAGGATGGTGCGTTCGCCGGAAACCGTTGGCGTAGCGGCGGGCGTGGCGTGCGGCGGTTGGCCGCGCTGGCCGAGTAGATATCCACCGAATCCAACCATTGCCATCAGCAGCACGCCGACGAGAATCAAGGGAGCAGGGCGAATCACAGGGAACCTCCGATGAGGCGTTCGATCTGGGCCACTTGGGTGTAGGCCTCGATGCGCCGTTGCGCACGCTCGAGGCGGGCTTGATGGATTTGGCGTTGGGCTTCGAGCAGGGTGGAAAAATCCACTTGCCCGGATTCATAACCGCTCAGCGCCGATTGATAGGTCAGTTCGGCTTGCGGCAAGAGACTGTGCTCGATCAACTCCATGCTCTGGCGCGCCACGCGCAAGGCGGCGAGGCGGCCATGGAGTTCACCGCGCACCTGATTGGCGGTGCTTTCCTGTTGCCAACGTGCGGCCTCCAGTTCGGCCTCGGCTTCGCGCTCTTTCGAGCGACGGCTGCCTTGTTGCAGTGGGATCGCGATTTCCACCATCAGTTCCCACTCGCGCACCGCACCACCCATTTGCACCGGCGCCAGACCGAGGCTGAAATCCGGATAGCGGTCGCGTCGAACCCGGTCGCGGTTCTTGCTGGCCGATTGCGTGCGCGCGTGCTCGCTGGCGAGCTGCGGATTGTGTTGGCGCGCGCGTTGGTCGAGGCGCGTGGCATCCAAGACGTCGGCATCGGGCAATGCGGCCAGCGCCGTCGCTGCCGCCAAGGGCGCATCGCCGGGGCGATCCAGCAGTGCATTGAGTTCGGCATCGAGGCGCAGGCGTTCCCCGTCCAGTTCCAGGAGTTCACCGCGCACCGCCGTCTGCTCCAGTTGCGCACGGATCACATCCTGTTGGGCCGCAAGGCCGGCGCTGTATCGCGCAGTGGCGGCGGCTTCCAGCCGAACCAGCAGGTGCAGGATGTCCTCGGTCTGCTCGCGGCTTTGCGCGAGGATGTAGCGTTGCACTTGCACGGACTTGAGCCGTGCGATCACATCCACCTCGGCAGACGAAGCCTGGTGTTGCATGGCGTCGACATTGGCAGCGGCGACGTCCCGTTCGAGGCCGCGCTTGCCAGGCCACGGCAGCTCCTGCATGAAGGAGTAGCGCATGCTGCCGACCTGAGTGGGCAAGAGATTGGGACCGTGTTCACCTCCGCGGGTGATGTCCATCCATTCCAGCCGCAGACGCGGATCGGGCAAGGCGCCGGCGTATGCCGCACGCTCTTGCGCCGCGTGGGTTTGGGCCGTGGCCGTGGCCAGTTCTGGATTGTGGGTGCGCGCGTAAGTCAGAAGCGAATCGAGTTCGGCGCCCAGTTCCGGCGCGGATTGGGCGTGGCCCAACGCCGGCGCGAGGGCGACAACACAGGCGAATACGAACACGCGCAAAGGGGATGACGACAGAAGCATGGGCGGAAGGCGTGGATGCGGCCGTTAGGGGCAATCCATCATGGCGTGCGAACCTGACACGAGCGGATCGTTCGGATGACAAAATTGTCATGTTCCGGTCATGCGCGCCAAAACCGGGCAGACTGTGAGCTGCCAAGGATGGGGTCGGCATGAAAATCCTGATCGTCGAAGACGAAACCAAGACCGGAGACTATTTGCGCCAAGGTTTGAGTGAGGCCGGCTTTGTCGTGGATCTGGTGCGTCATGGCACCGATGGCCTGCATTGGGCGCTGGAAGGCGAGTACGAACTGGTGATCCTGGACGTGATGTTGCCGGGGATGGATGGCTGGCAGGTGTTGCGGCGCATACGCGAGCGCGGGTTGACGATGCCGGTGATGTTCCTGACCGCACGCGATCAAGTCGATGATCGGGTGAAGGGCTTGGAGCTGGGCGCCGACGATTACCTCGTCAAGCCCTTTTCCTTCGCGGAACTGCTGGCACGCGTGCGCACGGTGTTGCGACGCGGGCGTGCCGCCAATGACGATGCGGTGATGCGCGTGGCCGATCTGGAGCTGGATCTGTTGCGCCGTCGCGCCAGTCGCGGCGGTCAGCGCATCGATCTGACCGCCAAGGAATTCGGTTTGCTGGAACTGTTCATGCGCCGCCGTGGCGAAGTGTTGCCGCGCTCGCTGATCGCATCCCAAGTGTGGGACATGAACTTCGACAGCGACACCAATGTCATTGATGTCGCAGTGCGACGCTTGCGGCTCAAGATCGACGAGGGGCAAGAATCCAAGTTGATCCAGACCGTGCGCGGCATGGGCTATGTGCTGGACGAGCCGGAGGACGACTGAGTGTTGCCGCGCCTTTCGCTGACTGCACGCCTGACCCTGTTTTTCATCGGCCTGACCGTGCTCATCGTGCTGGGCTTGGGGGCGCTGTTCTTGCACTTGGCCGACCGCCATTTCATCGAGCTGGACAACATGGCCCTGCGCGACAAGCGCGCTCTGGTCACGCGCATCGTGGTCGATGCCGACACGACTGAGGAAGCACGCGCACGGCTCGTGCAGGCTTTGGATCATCAACAGGCCATTCGCGTGCAGATCGACGATGCGGCGGGTCGTGTGGTCTATCCGCCATCCGGTTCCGTTCCGGTGATTGACACCGCGATGGCGACGTCGGGGTCAAACCACGCGCACACGCTTGGACACGTCGATCACTTCGAGGTGTCGCCGGGCTTTGATGCCAGCGCACCGTGGCATGTGAGGCTGAGCGTTGATACTGCCTTTCACCTGCAATTTCTGCGTGAACTGCGCCGCAACCTCGCGTGGTACGCCTTGGCGGTGATGGCCTTGGCGGGCGGACTGGCGTGGCTCGCGGCACATCAAGGCTTGGCGCCCTTGCGCGCGATGAAAAAGCGCGCGGCCGATGTCAGCGCGCAGCGTCTGGATGCCCACATGCCCGAGGCTGCGGTACCGGTGGAGATGGCCGACCTTGCAGCCGAACTCAACCGCATGCTGCTGCGCCTGCGCGATGACTTTCGGCGCCTGTCGGAGTTCTCCAGCGACCTTGCGCACGAACTGCGCACACCGATCAGCAATCTTTTGACCCAAACCCAGGTGACGCTCTCATCGCGCCGCGACGAAGCCACCTACCGTGACACCTTGGCCTCCAACGCCGAGGAACTGGAGCGGCTGGCTCGGATGGTGTCGGATATGTTGTTTCTGGCCAAGACCGAACGTGGCGTGGACCTGCCCAATAAGGAACGATTTTCGGCCGCTGCCGAAGTTGCTGCACTGGCCGAATTCCACGAGGCGGTAGCCGATGAGCGCCAGCTTCGAATCGAAACCCATGGTGATGCCGCGATCAACGGCGACCGCCTGATGTTTCGCCGTGCGGTGTCCAATGTCCTGTCGAATGCGCTACGCCATGCCGAGGTCAGGAGCGTGGTCAGCATAAAGATTGAATCCGCGGATGCCTGGGTGATGGTTCGTGTTCAAAATGCCGGCGCCCCGATTCCGCCCGAGGTCATGACGCGTCTGTTCGATCGCTTCTATAGCGCCGACCCGGCGCGAAACCATCCAGCTTCCGCCGGCAGCGGGCTCGGCCTCGCCATCACCCGCGCCATCGTTGATTGCCACGGTGGCAAGGTCTCGGTGGCGTGCAGCCTCGGTCTGACCACATTCTCTTTGTCGTTTCCGCGAGCCGTGTGACCGGGCTGACGGCATGGCCGGCGATGGGGCGAAACCGTGTTGAATTTTCCAGTTGAGGGTTTTGGCGGCTTTTTCCGTGCCCGTTTGGGACACCCTTTCAGTTCAGAACTTCCATGGCCGCCACCTCGACCCGCAACGCATTACCCATCCTCGGCCTGCTGGCCCTGTCCTTGATGAACGCGACGCCGGCTCAGTCCCGGGTGATCGTGGGCAATGGTTCGGGTTCGGTCATGACCTTTGCCGACGGCGCGAACGGCAATGCCACGCCGGTGAAGACCATTTCACCGGGCGCGTCCAATCCCATCCAATCCGCGACTGCGATCGAGTTCGACAACAACGAGCTATTCGTATCCGATTTCTCGGGCCAGGCGATCAGGGTCTACGACGTCAATGCCAACGGCAGCGTGGCGCCGCTTCGAACCATGACATCGTCCTGGTTGGGGCAGCCGCGTGTGGTCCGCATCGACCGCAAACGTGACGAGATGGTGGTGATTGCCGGCATGATCAGAATTTGCAGTTGGCCGAGGTTGAGCAACGGTGACCTGTACCCGACGCGATGCGTCCCGTGGGGACAGACGATGGGTTCAACCAGCCAGCTCAACAACCCGGCGGGTCTGGCGCTCAATCGGGTGCGTGAGGAGATGGTGGTGGGCGATTATGCGCCGGCGCAGCCCTTTGCCAATCGCATCCTGATTTTCGATCGGATGGCTGATGTCTTCAATCCAACGCCGCTGCGGATCATCGAGGGTGCCAACACCCGGCTCGGCCAGGGGACCAATGTTTATACGGTCGTGGATGAGGCTTCGCAGCTGATCTTTGCCGCCTGTGGGGAATCGAACCCGGATGGCACGATCTCGGCCCGCATCCTGATGTTTCCGGCCGATGCCGGCGGTAACGTCTCCCCCTTGCATGTGATCGAAGGGGCGGGGGCCGGGCTGCGCTTGCCGGTGGGGCACTATGTCGGTGGCCTTGGATTCGACGAGGATAACCAGATGCTGCTGCTAACGATCCAATCCAATGATTCGTCTGGACAGGGGCGCGTGCTTGCGTTCGGCAAGTGGAGTTCGGCGGACGTGCCGCCGGTCTATACCCTGACAGGGGCGCAGACGGGCTTGGGCGACTATCCGGGCACCGTGGGCGCGACCACCGTCAAGATATTCCGGGATGGCCTGGAGTGAGGCATTGTGTTTGCCGAGGCGTGTTACCGAGCCTCGGCCGACCGCTTCCGGCGGCGTTTGACACGGTGCCATGCCATTCGGCGCATGCCCGCAGAAAACCACACTGTTAGACTTGGCTCACACATTTGTGGGGTTTGCGCCTCGTCCATGGGGACGAGGATTCGTGAGCCCCGCGTCTTGAGGAAGCCCTGCCATGTCTGCAAACCCTTCTGTTGCCGTGCCCACGGTAAAACTTCTGATCAACGGTGAATTCGTCGAGTCGCGCACCAAGGAGTGGCGCGATGTGGTGAATCCGGCCACGCAAGAGGTGCTGGCGCGGGTGCCATTCGCCACCGCAGCGGAAGTCGATGCAGCCGTGGCTGCGGCGAAGGAAGCCTTCAAGACCTGGCGCAAGACGCCGATCGGAACCCGTGCGCGGGTGTTCCTGCGCTATCAGCAATTGATCCGCGAACACATGAAAGAACTGGCGGCGTTGTTGACCGCCGAACAAGGCAAGACCCTGCCCGACGCCGAGGGCGATGTGTTCCGGGGTTTGGAAGTGGTGGAGCACGCGGCCGGCATTGCCAACCTGCAATTGGGCGAGCTGGCCAACAACGTCGCAACCGGCGTGGACACTTACACACTGCTGCAACCCTTGGGTGTGTGCGCGGGCATCACGCCGTTCAATTTCCCGGCGATGATTCCCTTGTGGATGTTCCCGATGGCGATTGCCTGCGGCAACACCTTCGTGTTGAAGCCCTCCGAGCAGGATCCCATGGTGACCATGCGCCTGGTGGAACTGGCGGTGGAAGCCGGCATTCCCAAGGGTGTGCTCAACGTGGTGCACGGCGGTCCGGACGTGGTGAATGCGATCTGCGATCACACGGACATCAAGGCGGTGTCCTTCGTCGGTTCCACCAAGGTTGGAACCCACGTTTACAACCGCGCTTCGCTCGCCGGCAAGCGCGTGCAATGCATGATGGGTGCCAAGAACCATGCTGTGATCTTGCCCGATGCGGCCAAGGAGCCGACGCTCAACGCCATGGCAGGTGCCGCATTCGGTGCGGCAGGCCAGCGTTGCATGGCCGCCTCCACCTTGGTGCTGGTGGGTACGGCACGCGAATGGATTCCCGAGCTTGTCGCCAAGGCCCGCGCGCTCAAGGTGCACGCGGGAACCGAGGCCGGTACCGACGTCGGCCCGGTGATTTCCTGCGCGGCACGCAGCCGCATCGAGGGCTTGATCGAGGCCGGTGTTGCGGAAGGCGCAACGCTGGCGCTGGATGGACGCAACCCACAGGTTCCTGGTTACGAGAAGGGCAACTTCGTCGGCCCGACGATCTTCACCGGCGTCAAACCCGGCATGCGGATCTACGACGAAGAAATCTTCGGGCCGGTGCTGATCGTCCTGGAAGTGGAAGATCTGGATGCCGCCATCGCCTTGGTCAATTCCAATCCCAATGGCAATGGCACGGCCGTGTTCACCCAGTCGGGCGCAGCGGCACGCAAGTTCCAGGATGAAATCGATGTCGGCCAGGTCGGCATCAACCTGCCGATTCCGGTGCCGTTGCCGATGTTCTCCTTCACCGGTTCGCGCGCCTCCAAGCTGGGTGACCTTGGCCCCTACGGCAAGCAAGTGGTGACCTTCTACACCCAGACCAAGACCGTGACCGCGCGCTGGTTTGATGATGACGTGTCCGCGCACGGCATCAACACCACCATTTCGCTCAAGTGAGGTGCGTGTGGACCTGGAATTGAACGAGGAGCAGCAAGCCTTCCGCGAGGCTGCGCAGGAGTTTGCCGCCGCGCGCATGGCGCCTTTCGCGGCGCAATGGGATGCCGAGCATCACTTCCCGAAAGAGGTTTTTTCGGCCGGTGGCGAACTGGGTTTTTGCGGCCTGTATGCCAGCCCGGACATCGGTGGCTTGGGTGCTTCGCGGCTGTCGGCGGCGGTGGTGTTCGAAGAACTGGCCAAGGCCTGCCCATCGACTGCGGCCTACTTCACCATCCACAACATGGCGACGTGGATGATCGGGCAATGGGGCAGCGATGCGGTCAAGGCGCAATGGGGCGAGGCCCTCACCTCCGGCCAAAAGCTCGGTTCCTATTGCTTGACCGAACCGGGTTCGGGTTCGGATGCCGCTTCGCTCAAGACGCGTGCCGTGCGCGATGGCAGCGACTGGTTGATCAGTGGCAGCAAAGCCTTCATTTCCGGCGGCGGTTCCAGCGATGTGCTGGTGGTGATGGCGCGTACCGGCGATGACAGCGCTCGCGGCATCAGCGCCTTTGTGGTGCCGGCCGACAGTGCCGGCATCAGCTATGGCCGGCAGGAAGAAAAGATGGGTTGGCATAGCCAGCCCACCTGCGGCATCAGCTTCGAGAGCGTGCGGGTGCCGGCGGTCAATCTGTTGGGTGCCGAAGGCGAGGGCTTCAAGATCGCGATGAAGGGGCTCGATGGCGGCCGCATCAACATCGCCTCTTGTTCGCTGGGCGGGGCCCAGGCGGCGCTGGATCAAGCACGCAAGTATTTGGGTGAGCGTCGGCAGTTCGGCAAGGCGCTGGCGGAGTTCCAGGCCCTGCAATTCCGCTTGGCGGACATGGCCACCCAGCTTGTGGCCGCACGTCAGATGGTGCACACCGCCGCGCATAAGCTCGACACCGGCCACGCCGACGCCACGACGTGGTGTGCGATGGCCAAGCGTTTTGCCACCGATGCCGGCTTTGCCATCGTCGATGAAGCGCTGCAATTGCATGGCGGCTATGGCTACATCCGCGAATTTCCGCTCGAACGCCTGCTGCGCGATCTGCGCGTGCATCGCATTCTGGAAGGCACCAACGAGGTCATGCGGATGATCATTTCACGTCGCCTTTTGGGTAACGATCGGGATCTGCGATGAGCGCGGTCGTGCTGTTCGAAGAGCGTGCCAGCCTTGCGGGTTCGCGCATCGGCATTGCAACGCTCAACAGTCCGGCCACGCTCAATGGCCTGTCGCTGGAAATGGTGGATTTGCTGAGTGCTCGCCTCACCGCGTGGGCCGCTGACCCGGCCATTGCGCTGGTGGTTTTGCGTGGCGCGGGCGAGAAGGCCTTTTGCGCGGGCGGCGACTTGCATTCGCTGTATGCCAGTATGGTCGGGAATGGGGAATCGGGAGTCGGGAATCGGAAAGCCGGAAAGAATGCGCATGCGCTGGCGTTCTTCACGCGCGAGTATCAGCTTGATTACCAGATCCACGCCTACGAGAAGCCGATTCTGTGTTGGGGTCATGGCATCGTCATGGGCGGTGGCATCGGTCTCATGTCCGGGGCCAGCCATCGGGTGGTGACGGAAGCCTCGCGGCTGGCCATGCCGGAAACCGGCATCGGTCTGTTTCCTGATGTCGGCGGCACTTGGCTACTGTCGGGCGCGCCGGGCGCGAGCGGTCGATTCCTCGCGCTCACGGGTGCAAGCATTGATGCCTCGGATGCGCTCTACGCCGGTTTTGCCGATTACGCGGTGGCGGCGTCACGTCACGAGGAATTGCTGAATGCCTTGACCGACGCCGCATGGCAATCCGATGCCCACGCCAATGGCGTGCAGCTGGACGCCATCTTGCGTGCGTTCGCCTTGCCGCGGTTGGCACCCAGCCCGCTGCAACGCCTGCGCGCCGACATCGACACCTGCTGCGCCGGTGATTCGCTGGAGCACGCCTTGGCGGCCATCGCCGACACCACGCTGGATGATGCGTGGTGGCAGAAGGCGCAGGCCGCACTGGGTCGCGCCTGCCCGTCCTCGTTGCGCCTGTCTTGGGAATTGCAGCAACGCGCTTCGCGCCTGTCGCTGGCCGAGGTGTTTCAGGTCGAGCTGATTGCGGCGCTGCAATGCGCGGCACACGGCGATTTTGCCGAGGGCATCCGCGCGCTCTTGATCGACAAGGACAAAAATCCGCGCTGGTCACCGGCCACGCTGGCCGAGGCCGATGCGCGTTTCATCGAAGCCTTTTTCACCCCTTCCTGGAAGTCCGGGCACCATCCGCTGGCCGATCTTGGTCGCGATGACCGGCAACGCCAGTTTCTGAATTGACTCACCTGCGGGAGCATCACATGAGCACGACACGCACGACGATCGCCTTCATCGGCTTGGGCCACATGGGTGGACCGATGGCCGCCAACTTGGTCAAGGCCGGATTTGATGTGGCGGCGTTTGACCTGATGCCGGCAGCATTGGAACAGGCCCGCGCTGCGGGTGCAGGCATCGCCGCCAGCGCACGCGAGGCCGTGAAGGGCGCGCAGGTGGTGATCTCGATGCTGCCCGCCAGCCGCCACGTCGAAGGGCTGTATCTGGGCGAGCAGGGCATCCTGCCCGCGGTCGAGGACGGCGCGCTGGTGATCGATTGCAGCACCATTGCACCGGCCAGTGCGCGCAAGGTAGCGGAGGCTGCGGCCTTGCGTGGTGTGGCCATGATCGATGCGCCGGTCTCGGGCGGCACGGCGGGTGCGGCGGCTGGAACCCTGACCTTCATCGTCGGCGGCGAAACCGATGCGCTGGAGCGTGCGCGTCCCGTGCTCTCGGCCATGGGCAAGAACATCTTCCACATGGGCGCGGCCGGCGCAGGCCAAGTCGCCAAACTCTGCAACAACATGGCGCTGGGCGTGATCATGGCCGCCACCGGCGAAGCCATTGCCCTGGGCGTGGCCAATGGCCTGGATGCCAGCACCTTGTCGAAGATGATGGCGGTCAGCACCAGCCGCAGCTGGGCCACCGAAGTCTGCAACCCGTGGCCGGGTGTGCTGGAAAAGGCGCCGGCGTCGCGGGCTTACGAAGGCGGCTTCGGCAACGACCTGATGCTCAAGGACATGGGGCTTGCGGCGGAAGCGGCGATGAGCGTGGGTGCTTCGATCCCGCTCGGGGAGTTGGCGCGCAATCTGTATGCGATGAACAGTCAGGCCGGACGCGGCGGTCTGGATTTCTCCAGCGTGGTGAAGTTGCTGCTGCGCGCCGGAACCGAGCACTGAAACGAAAACCGCCGTGTGGCGATGGACGCGACACGGCGGTCATTGAAGTTTCCTTGTAGCGCTCAGATCCGCACTCAGGCGGGGAGCAACTCCTTCACCAGCTTGATCAACGCGCCTTCGTTCACCGGCTTGGTGAGATAGGCCTTGGCGCCCTGACGCATGCCCCAGACGCGATCGGTTTCCTGATCCTTGGTGGTGACCAGGATGATCGGAATGTGGGCCGTATCCGGGTTCTTGGAAATGGAACGCGTGGCCTGGAAGCCATTGAGGTTGGGCATGACCACATCCATCAGGATGAGGTCCGGCATTTCCCGCTTGGCGGCCTCGACACCCAAGGCACCGTCCTCGGCGGTTACGGTTTCATGCCCAAGCCGCTCGATGATGAGCTTCATGCCCATGAGCTGGGAAGGTGAATCGTCGACGATCAAAACACGTGCCATAGGTCCCTCGATAGTTGCTTCGACCGCCCGTGACGGCGGTACCCCCCGGTTGGTAGCCCGATTCTAGCCCTTTGTTGACTCGGGTTGAAGGGCATCGATACGACACCGCGAACACGCTCACGAACTTGCACGGTGGTGCCATCTGGCCGATTGGAATGCGTTGGAAGTCACTGTATTGGATCAATCTGTGCGGCACAACTTTAGCACCATACGGCCGCGTGCGTTGCCATCGAGCAGTCGCTGGAAGGTTTGCGGCAGGTCGGCCAAGCCAATTTCACCGCTGCAGATGCGATCCAAGTGGTTGGGCCGCCACGGGCCGGCCAGCTTTTGCCAGATCAATTCCCGATCGGCACGCTCGGTGCTGCTGGCGGCGATGCCGATGAGCGACACCCCGCGCAGGATGAACGGCATCACCGTGGTGTGAAGCTCGGTGCCGCCGGCCATGCCGTAACTGGCGATATTGCCGCGTGGGCCAATCACGCGGCTGAGGCCTTCGAGCATTTCCCCGCCGACGCCGTCCAGTGCGCCGGCCCAATGCACCGATTCCAGCGGGCGCTGGCCCCAGTACAGTTTTTCCCGCGAGATCACTTGCCGTGCGCCAAGCGCGGTGAGGTAATCGAGCTGGTCGAGCTTGCCGGTGATGGCGTGCACCTCGTAGCCGGCGCGGGTGAAAAGATCGATGGCGATCGAACCGACCCCGCCACTGGCGCCGGTGACGACGATCGGGCCCATGTCAGGCGCCTGACCGAGGCGCTCCATGCGCAACAAGGCCAGTGCTGCAGTAAAGCCTGCGGTTCCCAGAATCATGGCTTCGCGTGCCGAGAGGCCGCTCGGCAATGCGATGACACTGTCGGCCGGGGCGCGCACGTAGTGGCTGTAGCCGCCGTCACGGGTTTCCGACTGGCCACAGCCGGTGACGATGACGGCATCGCCTTGGGCAAAAGCCGGGTTGTCCGAATCCACCACGGTGCCGGCCACATCGATGCCGCCCACCAGTGGCGTCTTGCGCAGGATCTTGCCGCGTCCGGTGCCGGCCAAGGCGTCCTTGTAGTTGACCGAGGACCACTCGGCGCGGATCAGCACTTCTCCCGGCGAAAGCTGGTCAAGCGCCATTTCCTCGACGCCAGCCTGCCACCGTCCATCGACTTCACCGTGGATGCGGAAGGCCGGAAACGTGGCCGGGATGTTCGTCGTATCAGGAAGCTTCGTCATGGCAAAACGCAGACCTTGGTTTTCCCCAATTCCGATTTCCGTATCCCGGCAACCGGTCAGTTGACCTTGTGGATCGAACGCTTGTC
>CAUJJS010000238.1 GCA_963205415.1 Pseudomonadota bacterium | reverse complement strand
GCTGTATTACCAAGCCCTGCTGCAGATACAGCAAGGCCATCCGGACAGCGCCGTGCCACTGGTGGAAGAAATGTTGGCAAACCGGCGCAAGGCCTCGGCCACGGCACCGGACTCATCGATGTATCAACGCGACGTCGCTATTGCGCTGGGGCTGCTGGTGGACCTTCAGCCCAAAGCCGCAAGCCACTGCGCACGAAATGCCGAAGCCAATGCATTGTGGCTCGCGATCAAGGCCAACGGCGCCGCGTTCCCGAGTGATGCCGACGAAATGACCAAGGTCGCCAAACGCGCGGCAGCCTGCGCGACTGCGCCGTAACGAATCCATGCTTAACGCATTGCGGTGTGATGCGAAATACTGCAAACGCGCCCCAAAACGCCTGACCCAACCGCCAGCGTGAGTCTCAGCCGACATTGAGCTGCCGCTCGACGCGCGACCAGCCATGAATGTCGCGAACCGATTGTGTAGCACCGGAAGGCTCGAGCACGCCGTCATGGCACGGTGCGAAGCGACGTAACACTGCCAAGGCAGGAATGCCGGAACGTACATTCGCATGGCGCACGACCCACAGGGCACGCGGAAATTCCATTTTCGCCAAGCGTTCACCCGCGGCGCGTTCGCTCATTACAATGCCCTGATGAAAATCGCCTCATGGAACGTCAATTCGCTCAACGTGCGCTTGCCGCAGTTGCTGGACTGGTTGGGTGCATTCCAACCCGACGTGGTGGGGCTGCAGGAAACCAAGCTGGAGGATCACCGCTTCCCGGAGGATGCCCTGCTGGAAGCCGGCTACCGCAGCGTGTTTCACGGGCAGAAAACCTACAACGGCGTGGCGATTCTGGCGCGGCATCCGATTGCGGACGCACAGATTGCGATCCCCGGTTTCGACGATCCTCAGGCGCGAGCGATGGCGGCCACGGTGAACGGCGTGCGCGTGGTCAATTTGTATGTGGTCAATGGTCAGGACCTGGGCACCGAAAAGTACGACTACAAGCTGCGTTGGCTGGATGCCGTGCACGACTGGCTGGCGGTGGAGTTGCAGGCGCATCCGCGACTGGTGGTGCTGGGCGATTTCAATATCGCGCCGGATGACCGCGACGTGCCCGATGCCACGGTGTGGAACGACGACCATATCCTGACGTCGACCGCCGAGCGCGCCGCGCTGAAGCGCCTGCTGCGTCTGGGGCTTTCGGACAGTTTCCGATTGTTCGAACCCGAAGGCGAGCAGTTCTCCTGGTGGGACTACCGCGCTGCCGGCTTTCGCCGCAATCTGGGCCTACGGATCGACTTGCTGCTGGCCAGCGATGCGCTCAGGCCAGACGTGATCGGGGCTGGCATCGACCGCGAACCACGCACCTGGAAACGGCCCAGCGACCACACCCCGGTGTGGTTGGCGTTGCAGAGGCGCGGCTGAAGCTGCGTTTTCGCCGGGGAAGTTGCTCAATTTAAATTTGCGTTTCGATGAGGCCCCTACCCGCACGAATTGGCAGGACGCATCTTCGCGTCCTCGTGTGCGCGGACTTACGATCGGCAGCGAGCAGGCGTTTCTTAAACCACTGATTGGCGTCGGCGAGTTGGCGATTTCTGATCATCGCTCCAACCAGCCCACGCATGATGCACTGATTCGCGTGATACTAAGATGCGCTGTCTCGGCTCCAAACTCCGTGACGGCGCGCGCTGCGATTTGGAGCGCAACACCGTCCAGCGTTCCGGAATCGCAATCGCTTTCGAAGGGCGACACCGAGGCTCTGCGCGCCGAGTGACACGACGCGTTGGTCGCGAACGTCCGCAGTCATAGCGAAGCTGCTGACGATTTGGCGGCCCTCGTCGAATTTTCTGGAGAGGCGGCCCTGTCGGCCTTTACGGCCAACGTCTCCACCGCCCTGCGCCTGTCGCACAAGGGGCGCATCGGCATCGGCATGGATGCCGGTCTGGTTTGACTGGATGAAGTTCACGCGACCCTCCACGTGATCGCGCGCGGCCGTCTGCACCGACGTGATGGCGCACAGCAGATCGTGGGAACCTTCGATCGCCTGGCCTTGACGCAGCGTTGCTGCTATTTCGAACCTTCAACTGATCGGCACGGTTTCAGAAGTACACACGCACACCGAACGCCAAAGCACGGCCCGGTAGCGGGGCGAAATCGCGCAACAGCGAGGTGTGGGGGCGTGCCTCTTGGTTGCCGAGGTTGCTGCCGTCGAGGAACACCTCCCAGCTCGACTGCGGGAGATCCCATCGATAAGCCAAGTGTGCGTCGATCAGGGTGTAACCGGGACTGGTCTCTTCGTTGGCAGCAACGCGATTTTGTGCGCCGTAGCGCACCGCGCCCGCGGAGGCGCTCAGGCTGCCAAGCGTCCAAGTCAGGCCAGCGCCGAAACGTGTGGGGGCGAGGCGCGGCACGTTGCCTTCGTTGGCCAGCTCCACGGTGTACTCATGCAAGTGATCATGATGTGGCACCACAAGCGCCACCTCCCGGCTGCCGCTACCGTCGAGCCGAGCGCGCACGCTCTCAGCGAACAGGCGAAGGTCCAGCTGGCCGGATGCGGCATCGACCAGCTGCAACACGGCTTCCGCCTCGGCCCCACGGAACACGGCGTCCTGCTGCGCCCACAGCCGTACCGGCGTGCCAAGTTCCTCCACGCCCGTGTCGGCCAGATAGATGTAGTCATCGAACTTGGTCTGGTAGAGCGCCGCCTTGAAAGTGATCCGGGATGTGTGCGCGTGCAGTCCGAGTTCGGCGCGGTTGGCACGTTCGGTACCGAGCTTGTCGTCACCGACTTCGATCGAGCGGGTGGCCACATGCAGGCCACCGGCATACAGCTCTTCGTTGATTGGCGCGCGTTCCGAGCGATCCAAACCAAAGCGCAGGTCGTAGTTTTCGCTGATGCGCCAGATTGCGCCGGCCGAGAGGTTGACCAAGCTGAATGTTCGTTTCCGCGCGCTTTGCGGATCGAGCTTCACGCTGTCGTAGCGTGCGCCCAGTTCGACCTTGAGTGGATTGAAGTTCTTTTCTTGTAGCGCAAACACACCGAGCGCGCCGGTACGCGTCGCCGGCACGAAAGCCTCCTCACCGTCGGCGCGGAAATTCGCGCGGCCAAAATGAAGCCCGAAGGCACCGGCCCAGCCGGCGACCTCATTCGGTACGACCTCGATGCGGCCATCGACACCGCGATTGAAAAAGACGGTTCCAACGTCGTCACCTTCAAGTTCCGTATGGGTGTAATCGTTGTGAGCCAATCGCAGGTCGACACGCTGCAGGAACACAGTGGGATCGTAGAGGCCGCCACGCACATCCCAGCGATTCCGCACCAGATCGATACGCACACTGTCTTCTTCTTGGTCGTGGTCGTGGTCGCCATCATCGTGGACGTGCGCGCCGTCGGGGATGCCGTAGTGGTTGCGGTAGCTCGAACCCGCCACGCCGAAGAAGCCACGCTCGCCGAGGCGGGTCACGCCGAAGCCCGCCGCACGGGTCTTGATCGCACTGTTGGGAAGGACGCCGGAAATTTGAGGCTCCTCATCATCATCGTCGTTGTGATCTTGATGTTCGAGCCGCGCCACGCCGGGTGTCTCGACGTCATCGGTGTTGCGAATCAAGCCATCGAGGTGCAGCACCCAGTCACCACTGACGCCATCGATCCGAAACATGCCAGTACGCTCATTGCTGACCGTGTTGCCGCGCAGTTCGGCGCGCCCGCTGAGTGCGCGATCGGGTTTTTCAGTGGCGATGCGGCCATCGACCACGTTGATCGCGCCCCCAATCGCGCCGCTGCCGAATAGCAGCGTGGCTGAGCCCTTCAGTACTTCGATCTGATCTGCCAGAAACGGTTCAATGCTGACCGCGTGATCGGCGCTGACGGTGGACACGTCGAGCGTCGCCAGTCCGTCGCTGAGGATCTGCACGCGTGGCCCTTCCTGGCCGCGAATGATCGGACGACTGACGCCAATGCCGAAATCGCCACTCTGCACGCCAACCAGTCCAGACAGCGTTTGCCCGAGTGTAGCCGCCTTGCTGCGTTCCAGCGCTTCACCGGCCAATACTTCGACGGGTGAGGCGATGTCCTCCGCTGACGTTCGCAAGGGTGTCGCCGTGACAGTCACTTCATCGAGCATCTTCGCCAAATCGGACGGCTCATCTGCGGCAGAAGCAGCGAGTGGCAGTGCTCCGGCAAAAAGGACGATGGCGCACGCCAGCGACGCGTGCAGACATGGCGGGACGGACATTGAGTCTCCAGATCGTTCGAAAGAGGACGTGGTGAATCGCAGGGGCGTCGAGAAAGGCGCAAATGTAATGTTATTTCATGTCTATATGGTTTGCACGCGCCCTGACTTCCATGATCTCGTTGCCATGCCAATCACTCAGGCGAGTGTCGGTAAAACATTTGCAAGAACACCAACCCGACGACTTCCACGCTCCGGCCGCACGCGGGCTCATGGCCCGCACTGATCCGGTGTTGCTTGGATTTTGACGACGCAGCGGTGACAATTCGCGGTCGCCCGGCGCGGGTGGTTGATTGGAATGCCTGAACAATGAGTCCCAGCAGAGTGGCCGATGGCGATGAGCGCGGCTGGATCGTGCCGATTGGTGGCGCCGAAGAGAAGGAGCACGATCCGCGCATCCTCAAGCGTTTCGTGCGCCTGTGTGGTGGCCGTGAAGCCGATATCGTGGTGATTCCGACCGCGAGCCGTTTGGAAGACACCGGCCTGCGCTACGAGAAGATCTTTGCCGATCTCGGTGTCGAGCGCGTGACTTCGCTCAACTTCGCAACGCGCGCCGATTGCGAGCGTGATGACTGGTTGGAACGCATCGCCTACGCCACTGGCGTGTTTTTTACCGGCGGAAACCAACTGCGGCTATCCACCATCCTGGGTGGTACACGTGTGGCCAAGATGATTCGCCATATCAATGCGGCGGGTGTCACGGTCGGCGGCACCAGTGCCGGTGCCAGTATCCTGTCCGATCACATGATCGCTTTCGGTTCCGAAGGCAGTTCACCGCGCGCCGACAGCGTGCGGCTGGCACCAGGCTTGGGCCTGACCAATCGATTCATCATCGACCAACATTTCCGACAGCGTGATCGCCTCGGGCGACTGGTGTCGGCCTTGGCCTACAACCCGTTTCAGGTGGGAATCGGCCTCGACGAAGACACCGCCGCCTTCATCGGCCCCGACGATACGCTGGAAGTGGAAGGCTCCGGTGCCGTCACCGTGGTGGACGCACACCAAACCGAGTTTTCGTCCATGGCTCAGGCGGACGAGAGTGAACCGGTGTGCCTGATCGGCTTGCAGGTTCACATTCTGGTGGCAGGGGCCACCTTCAACCTGCACACGCGCAAGGCTTCGGCGGGCAACTTGGTCAACGCCTGATCCGCAACGCGCTACCGGTTTTCCCGCGGCGCAGTTTGAGTATGCTGTGATCCTGTTCGGGCCAAGCCCAAGGGGATCCACATGCGTGTACTTGATCGAGCGGTTTACGTCGGACCTTCACTCTACGCCCACTTTCCGGTGATCCGGCTGGAGCTGGATCTGGGGGAACTGGAACACTGGCCGAGCGTGCGCCTGGGCGAGCCTTTCATCCAGCGTCTGGTGGATCGCTTGCCGGGCTTGGCTGAACACGGTTGTTCCTACCGTGAGCCCGGCGGCTTCTTGCGTCGTCTGCGTGAAGGTGAAGGCACCTGGCTCGGGCATGTGCTGGAGCACGTCGCGATCGAGTTGCAGAACATCGCCGGCGAAGACGTCACCTTCGGCAAGACCCGCAGCATCGAGGGCCGCCCGGGCGTTTACACCGTGGTGTACGAATACAGCGACCGCAAAGAAGGCATGGCCGCAGGCGAGCTGGCGCTGAAACTGATCGGCTCCTTGCTGCCGCCCGAGCTAAGGGTGCACGTCGATGTGCCGGACGCGTTCGATTGGAACAGCGAACGCGACGAATTCATCCGTTACGCCCAGCGTCGAGCACTCGGCCCATCCACGGCATCGCTGGTGCGCGCGGCCGAACAGCGTGGCATTCCGTGGTTGCGTTTGAATGAGTATTCGTTGGTGCAACTGGGGCATGGCAAATACCAGCAGCGCATCCAGGCCACAGTCACCAGCAAGACTTCGCACATCGCGGTGGAATTGGCCAGCGACAAGGAAGAGACCAACAAGATCCTCTCCAGCCTTGGCCTGCCGGTGCCGCGTCAGGAATTGGTGGGCAGCGAGGACGGCGCGGTGCGCGCTGCGGCGCGCCTTGGTGGCCCGGTGGTGACCAAGCCTTACAACGGCAACCACGGCCGCGGCATCACCATCGGCATTTCCGATCCGGCCGAGGTGCGCGCCGGCTTCCGCGCGGCACGCGAACATTCACGCTCGGTGATCGTGGAAACCTTCCAAGCCGGTGACGACCATCGCCTGTTGGTAGTCAACGGCGAGTTGGTGGCCGCCACGCGCCGCACGCCCGGGCATGTGGTGGGCGATGGCCGCCACACCGTGGCCGAGTTGATCGATCTCGTCAATCAGGATCCGCGTCGCGGCGTCGGGCATGAGAAAGTTCTGACCAAGCTGAGCCTCGACCGCGAAGCCGAACTGATGCTGGCGCGCAAGAACTACGACGCCAACACCGTGCCACCCGAAGGTGAAGTCGTGTTCGTGCGTTCCACCGGCAACCTGTCCACCGGCGGCACCGCCACCGATGTCACCGACATCATCCATCCGGACAATCTGGACATGGCGGTGCGTGCGGTGCGCGCCATTGGCCTCGACGTGGGTGGGGTGGATTTCCTCACGCCCAATATCGCCGAGAGTTTCAGGACGGTGGGTGGGGCCATCTGCGAGGTCAACGCCGC
>CAUJJS010000237.1 GCA_963205415.1 Pseudomonadota bacterium | reverse complement strand
CGAGGGCCCATCCAAATCGACGCGGGTGATGGTGGCGGCCTTGGCAACCGCCAGATGCACGGCTGCCGAGACCGAAATGCTGCACTCGATCATGCAGCCGATCATGCACTCCACCCCATGCAGGGCGGCAATGTCGGCGATGCGGATGGCGTTGGAAATGCCGCCGGTCTTCATCAGTTTGATGTTGACGATGTCGGCCGCCCGCATGCGGATCAATTCGATCACTTCGAGTGGGCCGAACACGCTTTCGTCGGCCATGACGGGTGTGTGGATGCGTTCGGTGACGTATTTGAGGCCGTCGAGATCGCGCGCCTTCACCGGCTGCTCCAGCAACTCCAGCCGCACGCCCGCATCTTCCAGCGTGTGCATGGCATGCACCGCCTGTTTGGCGCTCCAGCCTTGATTGGCATCCAGGCGCAACAGCGCACGGCCTTCGACCGCGGCATGGATGGCGCGCACGCGTTCCACGTCGAGGCCGATGTCTTTACCGACCTTGATCTTGAGTGAGGAAAAACCACGCTCGATCGCGGCCAAGGAGTCGGCCACCATCTTGTCTATGTGATCCACGCTGATGGTGATGTCGGTGGTGATGACCGGCTCGCCACCGCCCAGCATCTGGTAGAGCGGGGCGCCGTAGAGTTGTGCCCAGAGGTCGTAGACCGCGATCTCCACCGCGGCCTTGGCGCTGGTGTTGCGCTCCAATGCCCCTTGGATCAGGCCGACGATGCGATTGAGGTCGGCGATGTCTTCGCCCAAGAGACGTGGGCGCAGGTACAGGCGAATGGCTTCGATGATCGAGCCGTGGGTGTCGCCGGTGATGACCGCTGTAGCGGCCGCTTCGCCGTAGCCGATGTGGCCGCTGTCGGTGTGGATGCAGACGATGACGTCTTCGACGGTTTCCACCGTGCGCAGGGCGGTCTTGAATGGGGTCTTGAGCGGGACGCGGATCAGTCCCAGGGTGATGTCGGTGATTTTCATGGATGGTCCACGAGACGGATGCGTTGCACGCTGTAGGCAAAGTCGATGTAGGGCGTTCCCGAGTCCCCCAGCAGGGCAAACAACGGGGTCACGGCCACTTGGTTGATGGGTACGGAAACCAGGCTGCCGGCTGCGTTGCGAACGTGGGTGCCGGTGGTGTCGTGGATGAGCCAGGTTTCGCCTGCGTCGTGGCCGATCACCATCATCACGTGGCCGGGAATGTAGATCAGATCCCCGACGTCCAGATTGCGCATGATTTCGACGCGCGCGGCGTGATCGAGCGTGTCATCCAGCACGATGCGATCGAAGGCCGTGGTAACGCCTTGGTCGCGGGTGTTGCGTGGCAGCGTCACCCCGAAACTGCGATAGACCTCGGAGACGAAGCCGCTGCAATCGCGCGTGCCATAGGAATGGCCCCAGCCGTAGCGTTCACCGAGGAACTTGAAGGCCTGGCGAATCAGATTGGCGCGGGTCAGAGGCAGGTAATTGGCGCTCACATCGGCGCTGCGCGGCAACAGTGCCGGCACGATCTGGAGTGCGCCATCACGGCCACGGATGGGCAGGGCGACCACATGGCTGGCGTAGGGCAGTTGCCCGTTGACCAACTGCGAAACAGGCCAATCGGCGATCAGCGGCACGCGCACACCCATGTCGAGCAGCAGGTTGGAGACCTGCGGCGCTTCCGGACTGTACACGGTGCTCACCTTGGCGCCGGTGACCACGACGCAGGGCTCGCAGTGCGTGTAGGCAAAGACCTCTTGACGCGACCCCAACGCAAGCTGATCGGCTTGGATCCAGGCCGCGTACAGGGCGCTGACGACGAACAGCCATTGCCCATCGGCGCTGGCATGAAGCACGGCGACCGGCGTACCAGGAAACAAGGCCGATTCCTGAAAACGGTCGATGTCGCTGTCGCCTGCGCGTGAGAACACGCGCTGCGCCGTGGGGAAGCTGCGCAGGTCGGCGCGGCGGGTGACCAGCCCGAATCGCAGGGGCACGGGGTCTTCGATGGCATCCAACGCCAGCGATGCATCGAGCGCGTGCAGCGCGTCCGGCGTGAGCGCCACGCCGTGCTGATCGAACAACGTGCGCTGTGGCGGCGAGGACAAGCGCAAGATCCGCTCCCGCACCTCGCTGCCACGCAGTTGATCGGGCAAGGCACTCAGATCGAACACCGAGGGATCGTCGGCAACCAGTCGGTGATTGCGCGCGGCGATGGCCTCGGCATCCAGCACCATGGCATCGGGTGAATGCAGGCGCGCAATCCAATACTCCGGCGTCAAACGCTGCGACGTGACGCCGGGTAGCGCGGCCGAATTGTCGCTGACAAGGCTTGGCGTGGATGGTGCCGTGGGCTGACCGGCGCAGGCCACCACGAGGCTCGTCAGCAGGGCTGCGGCGGTGCGTCCCACAGATCCCAAGGTGGCCTGCCAAGCACCTTGGAACACGGCCTGGCGCTGTGTGGCTTGGGCGGTTCTCGTCATGGCCTTTCCCCGGTCCGATGTGCGCGTCTTCGCTTGGTCAAGAATAGATATTTCGCTGAAAACGTCAAACATGAATAATTTATTGACGCCCTGTCAGGTGCGTGATACACATGCCCTTGTCGGGTTGCGGGGGCAGCTTGACAGGTGCCGACGGTGAACGGTGTGGGGACGATGAAATGGCGACAGTGGATCAACATGGGCGGCGTCACGCGGGATCCGGACGCTTCGGATCGCTGGCGTTGGCGGCGGTCTGCGCCCTGATGGCCTGCGCGCCCACGCCTGAGGGGCTGCGTTCGACTGTTGCCAAGGGGGAACAAGCGAGCGAGCGGGTGCAGACGCTGGCCGATGCGGGGCATTTCACCCAAGCCGATGCGGTGATTGCCGAGGCGCTGGCGTCTGCTGCGCTGCCGCAGTCGCGACGCGATACCTTGGCCTTCGAGCGTGAGCGCATGCGCCGAATCCGCTTGGACTTTTCCCTGAGCCGCGCAGAGGCATTGGCGGCCGCGCGTCGTGCGGCTCCTGCGCTGAGCGACGCGCAGTTCGATGCCTTCGATGCCCAAGGCCTGTTGGAAGCCATGGAGATCGATGGCGAACGCCGCTACTTCAATCGCGCGCCCAGCAATTTGTTTCGCATCAGCGCCGAGGCGCGTGCCTTGCGCACCGATCCGAACGCGCCATTCCACGATGGCCCTTATGAACACCTGCATCCGCATCACGTGCGCGTGTTGCAGGCCGCCGAGACACAGGGCCTGCGGTTCGTCACTCCGCACCGAGTACAGATCGAACAAAGCCTGACGGTGAAGGCCGACGTGATTCCGGCCGGCGAAATCGTGCGGGTGTGGATTCCCTATCCGCGCGTGATCCCAGGGCAGCAGCGGGATCTGGTGTTTCTGGAAAGCGAACCCGCTGCGCACCGGATCGCGCCCGAGTCGGCGCTGCAGCGCACGGTGTATCTGGAAAAGCCGGCACGCGCGGGCGAACCTACGCAGTTTTCGATTCGCTATGAACTGAGCATCGCCGCGCAACACCTGAGCATCGATCCGGACAAGGTGGTTTCGACTCCGCCCGACCCGAGCCTTGCGTCGTTTCTGGCCGAGGAACCACCACACATCGTTTTCACCGATGCCCTGCGC
>CAUJJS010000236.1 GCA_963205415.1 Pseudomonadota bacterium | reverse complement strand
GGATCCGCTGCTACCTAGAGAGCTACCTAGCGATCTGCGAGCGGAAATCCAGTTGGCCCAACGGCCATTTAATACGTTGAAATATATGGATAAATTGGTGGACGCACTTGGGCTCGAACCAAGGACCCGCTGATTAAGAGCGGCTTTGCGTCCACATGCGTTCGCTAGTGTCCGCCGAATTTGGTGCACCCGCAAATTTTTCAAGGTGAACTGCGCCGAGCAATTGATGGTGATGGCAGATGCCTGCTGCCTAACATCCGATCCGAGGTAAAGCCCACACCTTGCTGATTTATAATGGCGTCACCAACGATCTGACCAAAGAAGATACCGGCCGTAACTCACTGAGTATCCGATGCAGATCCCGCGGAGGCAAAGCCAGCGGATCGACAAGCCTGGCTGCCATCCACGTGATCTCAGGCTACGGTATCTTGGCCGTCATCAAAGGTGATAGACGGAGCGGGCGTCCCGCCGCCGTTTGCACCCGCCTTCTTAGAAAAACATGAGATCGGCGCCGAGATGCAAGGCTTTTTCATGTGCTTGCGGTGCCACAGTGACCAGCCGGGCTTTCAGCATGTCGCCGGCATCCTTCTTCATCTGATTGCAGTTGGCCCTGAGGTCGTTGGCCGACCAGATCGTATCGGCATTCATCCCGGCAAGCTCATCAACATAGCTGCACGCTGTGATCAGACTGCGGGCCCAGCTTGGAAGCATTATACCTTCGCCGCCAGTGCTGTCTCGGGTCACGCCCTGACACAGGCCCTTGACCCGCTGGCGGCTACCTTCGGAGGATTCTCCCGTACGCCAGGCGGCATGGAGTGCGTCCAGAATACCATCGACGCGTCGTTCGTACTTGCTCCAGGCCGAGGCTTCATCAGCCCGCGCAGTTGCTGGTGCCAGTAACAGGGCTGCGGCAAGGCTTGCAGCGATGGGCTTCATTTATTTTGCTCTCCTGCGCAGGGACTGCCGGAAACATCGCATTCGTGGATGCGGCAGTCATCCCCCGGTTCAGGGGATTGTGACTTGTGAGAATGCCCTGTTCAGGGGGTGGCGCGAATCCACGGCATCGCTAAGTCTTGTTTGCTAGGCAGTAATACGGGGCCGGGTAAGTTTCATGAGATCGCGATTGTCGCCGGCGACTGTAATGATCGGGCTGGTTCTGGCCGGACTTCTGGCCGGGGCTGTCCTGATACAAATGGCGATCAGTCGGCCATGGCTGGCCCTCGCGTTTACCGCAGATGATTCCGGTATCATCCATGTGACGCCTGCGTCCGGCGTTGATGGCTCTGCGATCGTTTCCGGGCCGATCGCTGCCATCCGCGGGAGCGACGGCAGAAGAGTTGCGATCGAGGCTGGCGATCTGATCGAAGAGCCGGACACGCTGGCGACCTATGCCGAAATGCGGCGCTTCTTTGCGCGACAGTCGATGCTTGAGGGGGTGGTGAGCGGCCGGAGTGTTTCGATCGAAACGGCAGGTGCCAGGCCCGCGCAGCAGACGACCCTTGCACCGGCGCGAATGCGGCCCATCAGCGATCTTCCTGCCGCCTTCTGGGTGCAGATGCTGGTTGGACTGGCAAGTTTCCTCATCGGCGGCTGGGTCTGGGCGCTGCGGCGCAGCGATACGGCTGCCCGCCTTTTCGCCCTGGCGAGCCTTGGCATTCTTGTTTTCACCTTTCCTGCCGCGCTTTACAGCACCCGCGAACTCGCCATCGACGGCGACCTGTTCCGCGCCCTTTCGGTGATGAACCACGGCGGCGCGCTGCTGTTCGGCGCGGCGATGATTGCCCTGCTGCTGCGTTATCCAAGGCCTCTGGTTCCGGCCCGTTGGCTATGGGCGCCGTTCGCGTTGTTCGGGGCATGGTGGCTGGGTGACAGCCTGCAGGTGTTCGATGGCCCCCCTGCCGGTTCGCACCTGCCAACGATGCTGGAGATGCTCGGCATCTTTTTTGCAGCGGCGGGACAATATTGGCGCTCGCGCGGTGATCCGGCGGCGCGGGCGGTAGTGCGCTGGTTTGGCCTGTCGGTTGCGGTCGGGGCAGGGGCATTCGTCTTCACGGTCATTGCGCCCAGCCTGGTCGGGCTGACGCCGGGCTTGCCGCAGGGTTATGCCTTTGCCTTCTTCCTCCTGATCCACATCGGCATGGCCATCGGGGTCGCGCGTTACCGGCTGTTCGATCTCGATCGCTGGGCCTTCCGCATCCTGTTCTACATGACCGGCGCCGCACTGCTGATCGCGGTGGACGCGGCGCTGATTTCGTGGATCGCGCTTGAGCGTGCGCCGGCTTTCGGGCTGGCGCTTGTAATGGTCGGCTTCCTTTACCTGCCGCTGCGCGACATCATCGCGCGCAAGCTGTTCCGGCGTGACGGAGAGATCGAGGCAAGTTTTCAGGACATACTCGCCATTGCGCTTGCAGAGGGCGAGGTCGAGCGCATGGACCGCTGGCGCGGCTTGCTCGATCGGGTGTTCCAGCCGCTGAAGATCGTAGCCGGTCAAGCGGTTGAAGCATCTACGGTGATTGAAGACGGCGCAGCCCTGGCGATCCCCGCTACCGGACCGCTGCCACCGCTGCGCCTGGAACATGCCATGCACGGCCGGCGCCTGTTCGGTTCGCGCGAACAGGCCAGGGCGAGCGAGTTGTGTGCGATGCTGTCCCAAGCCATCGCCAGCCGCTTCGCCCACGAACAAGGCGCGGCCGAAGAGCGCCAGCGCATCACCAGCGACATGCACGACAATATCGGGGTGCAACTGCTCGGCGCGCTGCACAGCCGCGACCCGGTCCGCAAGGACGAGCTGATCCGCGACACGCTCGCCGACTTGCGCGAGATCATCAACAACAGCGCTGGCGAGCGGCTGACCCTGGCCGAACTGATGGCTGATCTCAGGGTGGAGATCGCCGACCTGCTGTCATCGGTCGGTATTGGGCTGGTCTGGCAGGTGGACACCCAGGCCGAACTTCCGCCGCAAGCGGTAGCCGCCATGCGCTCGATCCTGCGCGAGGCCGTGGGCAATGCCCTGCGCCATGCGGAGGCCACCACGGTCGGCATACGGCTGGGTGACGTGGCGAGCGGCCTTGTCCTGATGGTTGCCGATGACGGCAACGGCTTCGATCCCGAAACCGCGCCAGCGGGCAACGGCCTGCGCAACATGCGCTCACGGGCCACGGCGCTCCACGGCACGATGACGGTTTCGCGGGGCGCTGCCATGGGGATGCGCGGAACGGTGATCGAGGTTCGCTTTCCGCGCGAAGGCGTCGCGGCGTGAAATCCGTGCTGATCCTCGAAGATGTATCGGAAACGCTGCAGTGGCTGGGCGAGATCGCGGCCGAGGCGTTTCCGGGTTGCGGGGTGACGGGTGCCTCCACCGTGCGCGATGCGCTGGCCGCAATGGACCGGCACGTGTTTGACCTTGCCTTGATCGACCTGCGCCTGCCCGACGGATCGGGGCTGGATGTGCTGCGCCAGTTACGAGTAAATTCTCCCGATACGATCTGCGTCGTCACCACCGCGATGGCCGATGACAGCTCGATCGTCGGCGCGCTTTCGGCTGGCGCCTCGGGCTACCTGTTGAAGGAGCAGATGCGCGAAGGGATCATCCGCCAGTTGCAGCAGATCAAGGAAGGGGTGCCGGCGCTGTCGCCCTCGATTGCCCGGCGGATCATGGAGCATTTCCGGCGGACCGGGCCGGCAGCAGGCGAAACCGGCAACCTGACAGCGCGCGAGCTGGAAGTGCTCACCCTGATCGGACGCGGCATGCGCAATGCCGAAGTCGCCGCGCAGCTCATGCTCAGTGAGAATACGGTCTCGGGCTATATCAAGGCGATCTACCGCAAACTGGGGATTTCCAGCCGGGCCGAAGCGTCGTGGCATGCCGCGCAGCTTGGTTTGTCCTATGGCGGAAAAGAAGGGAAGTGACTGCCTCGAAGATCGCAGGCGTCATGTATTTTCAAGGAATTGTCTCCGCCGCGTTAGCCCCCTGAACAGGGGGTGCATGATGTCCCGAAGACCAGTTAGGCGGGGATCGGCTCGCGGTACTGCGCGCGCGGGCGTTTAACGGGGACAGTTTCAGAGATGACCGGCACGTTTGCGACCAACGCTGTATTGAAGACCACGACCGCCATTGTGGGCGCGCTAGGTTCTGTTGCCCTGCTGGCGGGATTGCCTGCACCTGCGTTCGGACAAGTCACCGGCTCGGAGCAGATCCCCGGAAGCCCAGACGGAGCCGAGAACGGGTCGAACTCCGACGGCAATTCCGTCGATTTCGTGGACATCTCCGGCGACGGTACGTCGGTCATCGGCTTTCACAACAAGGTGGTCGGCAACAAGTCTGTTCTCGAAGCCTGGGTATTCACCCCGACCGGCGCGACGAAACTCGCAGCGCCGACCGGCTACCTTCACTACGTTGGCTATGGCATATCCGATGATGCCTCAGTGATCGTCGGCGAGGCCAAGCCGACCGCACGCACGGATTTCACCGGCATGGTGGGCGTAAAATGGCTGAACGGCACGCCCACGATCCTGGCACAACCTACCGGCGCTGGAAATTACAAGGCAGTCGCCGTCAGCGGTGACGGCAATATGATCGGCGGTCTGGCCAGTATATCGGGCTTCAACATCCCGATCCTGTGGACGGGCACCGCCGCTCCAGAGCAGCTGCTTCAGGTCGGCACGACCAGTCCAGTGCAGAATGGCGTGACCTTCAACGCCGAAATTACCGGCATCTCACGGGATGGCTCGGTCATCGCCGCTATCGGCGGGCGCGGCCAGCAGTGGGGCGCAAATGGAACCATCGTCGGGCCAAACGTCCAGGCGCTGCGGTGGACCCGCGCCACCGGCTTTGTCGAACTGGGCGTTCTTGCCAGCCATTCCGCCGCCGGCGCGAGCAGTTGGGCGAACGACATTTCGGCCGATGGCGGAACAATCGTCGGCTATTCGCAGCAGGGCGGCGTCATGGGCAACGACCTGTTCAAGAACGACAACCAGATCGCCATCAAGTGGACCCAGGCGGGCGGCATGGTCGCCTTGCCAAAGCTAACCAATCAGGTCGCATCCGTTGCCTCCGCAGTGAATGCCGACGGCAGCGTCATCGTCGGTGAAGCCCTTGTTCCCGGACAGCCTATCGGCACGATGGTGATCAACGAATCCCACGCCGTGCGCTGGACTGGCGCCAACGTGCAAACGGTTGCGGCATGGCTGGCCGCCAACGGCGTGACCAACGGCACGAACCAGTACCAGAACGCCCTGGGCGTTAGCGACGATGGCAATGTCGTCGTAGGCTATGGCATCATTAACGGCCACAAGCAGGGTTATATTGCCCGTGTAGCTGGGGCCGCACCTACTCCGACGCCGACGCCGACGCCGACGCCGACACCCACTCCGGCGCCGACACCTACTCCGACGCCGACACCCACTCCGGCGCCAGCACCTGCCCCTACTCCCACACCCGGTACCGGCATTATCGGCCTCGACGACTTCAGCCCCACGGTTCTGCAGGCCGCACCAGGCCGGACCTTGCAAGGCGGCCTGGGGCTGATGATGTGGGGTGCACATCACCGCGTCCTCACCGACTATGTGCAGCCGGGCCGCGGCTGTGCGTGGACCGTGCTGGACTATCGCCGCGATGGCCGCAGCGACGGGGATTCCGTGCTGGCCGAAGCCGGTGCCTGCGTCGATGCGGGCCCGCTGCGGCTGGGGGCAGGCATCGGCTATGATCGCTCGGATGCTGACCTCACCCTTGGCGGCAAGCAGAAGCTGGAAGGCTGGCACGGCGTGGCCGAGGCTGACCTGCGCCTGGGCCAGAGCGGGGCGGTGCTGAGCGCAACGGCGATCTATGGTGACTGGAACGTCAAGCTGCGCCGCAACTACCTCAATGGTGCCAGCACCGACACCAGCACCGGTTCGACCGATGCCCAGGGGGTCGCGCTGCGCGCCCGGCTGGACTGGTTTGACGCGATCGGAAGCGAGCGCTTCGGGCTGACCCCAACCATCAGCTATACCTGGAGCCGGGTAACGGTCGATGGCTATACCGAGACTGGCGGGGGCTTCCCGGTCACTGTCAGCCGCTCGGTTGACGAGGCTTCGGAAGGGCGCCTGGGCCTGACCGGTCGCTTCGCCCTGGCCGAGCCGACCACGCTGCGCTTGCGCGGGGAGTACATCCACCGCTTCGACCGGTTCGATGCTGGTCCCTCGTTCCAGATCATCGGCACCGGCATGGGCGGTGCGGGCGGTCTCTATGCGGTAGACCGCGACCATGCCCGCCTGGGGGCGGACATCGATCAGCGGATAGGGCGCAACGGCGTGCTCTCCCTCTCGGCGCACAAGGCCGTGGGCAACGCGGGAGGTAACCCGTTCTCGGTTAGCGCCTCGCTCCATTTCGGGTTCTGAACCAGGGGTTCCTGCGCGGGAGCCCAAGGCTCGGTGCGCAGGAACCAGTTGGGTCGAAAGGGACGGGATGCAAGGAGCAGAGCCGAGCTGGCAGGAATGGATCGCCAGCAATCTTTCCGCAGGCTGTGACCCGGCGGACATGCAAGGCCGCATGATCGCCGCCGGGTGGAACGAGGCGGATGCACGGGCGGCCCTTGCATCGGGAATCGGGCAGGTGTTTCCGGGCCTGACCGCGCAGGCCATCGCCCTTCCGGTTGTTCCTGACATGGGAATGGCGACGTGTGACGGACGAGACATCAAGGTGATCATGCGCTTGGCCAGCCCTGCCGTGGCCATGTGCGAAAGCGTCCTGTCACCTGCCGAGTGCGCCGAATTGCTCGCTTATGCCCACGATCGGGGTTTGCACCCCTCCACCGTGGTGGACGAACTGAGCGGGCAGAATGTGCCGCATCCCGAGAGGTCGAGTGCCGGTGTGATGTTGGCCCGCGCCGAAACCGGGCTAATCGACCGGCTGGAGCGCCGCCTGGCCGCGCTTACCGACTGGCCGATCGCCAATGGAGAGGGCCTGCAGATCCTGCGTTATCGCAAGGGACAGGAATACCGGCCGCATTTCGATTCCTTTCCTGATGGCGCAGGAGGTGCAGTTCATACGGCGCGTGGCGGGCAGCGAGTGAATACGGTTCTCGTCTATCTGCAAAGTCCCGAAGCGGGCGGAGGCACCGCTTTTCCCGCTTGCGGGCTTACCGTGTGCCCACAGCCGGGATCCGCCGTGATTTTTCGCAACGTCGATGGTACGGGCCGACGAGATCCGGCCAGCCTTCATGCCGGACTGCCCGTTGTTCATGGCGAAAAGGTGGTCATGACCTATTGGCAGCGCGCCGGACCTTATGCTTGACCGGTAACAGTCGATCGCGTCGGGCATGCCGTCCACGCCATCACGTCATGATCCTTGCTGGACTCAACGGCGGTTCGAGCGACGAGTTTAGAAAAGGAAGTCCCGCTGCCCCCGATTTGCGCATCAGCCAAGATCGAAAAATTGGCGGTGTGACAGAGTCACACCGCCGAAGTTACCTTCAAGAGACTCCAGTACTGAAGCATCTTGGAGGCTGGGTCGCTCCTGTGTAGTCCGCCATCCGTTGATCGCTGCCTACCCCCGGAACGGGGGGTAAACACTCTCAGCAGCGTTTTAACGCGATTGGAAGCTGCGCTTCGCAAGTTCGATCGCGACAATGTGGACGTCGGTCATGTGCTCCTCCCTCTACAGCGCAACATCGCGCTGGTCTGACATCTTACGATGCCGTCGAAGGGGGCATCCACCCCATCAGTTCACTGAGACCGCAACGGGAGTTGTAAGCTCTCGGAAGACTTCCCCTTGAACAACTGCTATCGCGCCGAGATGAGAAGACTGTTTCACGGCGCCGGCAAGGCCGATTTCGCGATTGATTTTGGCACGGCCAATACGCGGGTGATGTCGGTTGATGGCGGTGTCCTGTTCGATGAGCCGTCGCTCTGCTGCTTCGCGGGGCGCGTCGATGCCGGTGAACTGGTCACTGCCGGAGTTGCCGTCGGCCCCATGCAGGAGCGTGCAACCGGAGAACTGCGCATCGTGCGCCCCCTGCATCGCGGAGTGCTTTGCGATATCGCGGCGGCCCGCGACTATCTGGCCTATGCCGTGCGATCGAGTGTCGGCCAGCGCAGGCTCCGCTCCTTTCGCGCAATCATCGGAGTGCCAGCCGATGCAACCAGCGCAGAGCGCAGCGCGTTGCTCACCGCGGCAAACGATGCGGGCCTGGGGGCGATCGAACTTTTGACGGAACCCTTGGCGGCCGCGTGGGGGGCAGACCTCCAGGTCGATCATCCCCGTGGCTCCATGATCGTGGAATGCGGTGCCGGTACGACGGAGGCGGCCGTCCTGTCACTGGGCGGAATCTGCGCGACTGCATCCCTTCGCGGCGGAGGCGATGCTCTTGATACCGCGATTGCCGATCATATCCATTTTCAGCACAAGTTTCTCATCGGCATGAACACCGCCGAAAATGCGAAACGCGACATCGTCAGGATGCTTCAGGATCAGGCGGACCCCGCCGCCCGGACCCGGTTCAAGGGACGCGACCTCGTGAACGGATTACCCGCAGCCCTGGAACTGCCAATAGGTGATCTGCTCCCCGTGGTCGAAAAGCATGTTGCCGGTATCACCAGGATGGTTGTGAACCTGCTGGGCCAGATATCGCCCGAACTGAGCCGTGATATCCACGATGACGGCATTGTCCTGACCGGCGGCAGTGCAGCCATCAATCTTGTCCGGCCGGCATTGGCCCAGGCCACCGGGCTGCATATCGCCCTTGCTCCGAACAACGCGTATTGCGTGGCAAATGGCCTGCAAAAGGCGCTCCTGCACTGATCGGGGCGTGACACCTGGTTTGACTTGAGGATCGCTTGCGGCCATCATCGTGCCATGTTCCGGATTGCCACACGTCAGCGTCAGCGCTGCCATGTGAGTTCCCTTCTCGTGGGCCAATAGCCCCGGATAGCGAGAGCCACGTCCGGCGCAGTCCGGGGCAAAACCGACCATCAGCCTTTACATTGCGCCTTTCCAGCGCACCGCGCCTGCATGACTGGCGCTGACGGAGAAAACACCATAACCACCCATCGCAAGGCCAGGGCACGGCCACCGATCCAGATTCGTGAAACCGATGCTGAACGGATCGGAAATCTTGCCATCGAGGCCGAAGAACGGCTGCCCCTGGTAACTGAACTGCTCCTCGCCGAGATCAACCGCGCCAAGGTTGTGCCGGATTCCCGTCTACCGGGGGATGTGGTGGCCATGCAATCGACGGTAAAATTTGTTGACGAGGCGAGTGGCGTCGAGCGCACGCTGCAACTTGTCTATCCTCAAGCTGCCGACATCGAAGCGGAACGCATTTCGATCCTGTCGCTGGTGGGAGCTGGTCTGCTCGGTTTGCGAACCGGGCAATCGATCATGTGGCCGGACCGCGCTGGCAAGCAGCGGCTCTTGCGAATCGTCGATGTGGTGCACGTATAGCATCCCGACAAGCGCCTTTAGCGCAGCATTGGCGGGACAGATGTCAGGCTTCGCCTTGCAATTTCCGGTTCTGCGCGCGGTCCAGCGAGATGAGTAGCCCCTAGTTTTCTAGACGCCTTCCGCTTTCAAAATCTGCTGCCGTTCGAACTCGACGGGTGACAGCATCTCGTTCCTGACCTGCTTGCGCACCGGGTTGTAGAACATCTCGACGTAATCGAACACGTCCTGGCGGGCTTCCTCGCGGGTTTTGTAGGTCCGACGCCGGATGCGCTCGCGCTTGAGCGAGGAGAAGAAGCTCTCGGCCACGGCATTGTCATGGCAGTTGCCGCGTCGGCTCATTGAGTGCTCAAGATTATGCGCCCGGATGAACGCAGCCCAATCCATGCTGGTGAACTGCGAGCCCTGGTCCGAATGGATCAACACCCGCTGCTTTGGTTTGCGCCGCCATACCGCCATGTGCAACGCCTGCAGCACCACGTCGGTGATCTGCCTGCTTTGCATCGACCAACCCACCACCCGGCGGGAATAGAGGTCGATCACGACAGCCAGATAGGCAAAGCCTTCCAGGGTGCGGATGTAGGTGATGTCCGTTACCCAGGCTCGATCGGGCGCAGCCACGTCGAACTGGCGATCCAGAGTGTTGTCGACCGCCAGCGATGGCTTGCCGCCATAGCTGCCCGGTCGGCGCTTGTAGCCGATCTGCGCCTTGATACCCGCCAGTCTGGTCAGACGGGCGATACGGTTCGGGCAGGATGTCTCTCCCTGATCGAGTAGATCATCGTGCAGTTTGCGGTAGCCATAGACCTTGCCCCTGTCGTTCCAGGCTTGCCACAGCAACTCCGTCTGCCGAGCGTCTTCCCGAGCTCGCTGGCTCAGCGGGCTCTTCTGCCAAGCATAGAAGCCACTGGGCTGGATGCGCAGGCACCGACACATCGACCGAACCCTGAACTGGTCACGATGCTCGGCAACGAACGCGTATCTCACTTTGCATCCCTGGCGAAATACGCAGTGGCTTTTTTTAGGATGTCGCGCTCCTCGGTCACCCGGGCTAGCTCGCGCTTCAACTGGCGGATCTCGGCATCCTTGCTGGCATCGCCGGACACCACCTTCGCAAGCTGACGCTTCCAGGCATACAGCGAGTGCGGGCTGACGCCGAGCCGCTGCGAAACCTCCGCCACTGGATACCCGCGTTCGACGATCTGGGCCACCGCGTCACGCTTGAACTCATCACTGAAATTGGGCTTCCCCATCGTCGCCTCCTGTCCTCAAAATTAGGATCGAAGGCGTCCAGAAATCTAGGGGCTACTCAGTCTAACCATTCTCATCGTCCACTTTGCATGTCCTGGCTGGCATGTCATCCAACGCGCGGGCGTCGACATCGTAGGACGGGTGATCTGGATCGGCGCTAGGTTGCCCCTGGCGGTCCTTACATCCCCGCAAAGCCAGAGTCTCGTGGCGGCCTTTCAAAGGTGCCATGCTGATTTAGAGCAGAGTGGGATTAGCCGTCGCAATGGTCGGCGAGTGTGGCGAGGACTCGCTCTAGCGCTGATACCTCACGCCCGCCCGCAATGCGGCTCTTGGAGGGCTCGATCGTAGCGCTTGACCATGCTCGATGGTGAATTCGCGTGCTGCTACCTAGAGAGCTACCTAGCATGCAGACGTCAGCATCCGCTTGACTGATCGAGCGGTTCAAATATTTGAGAATATGGGAAAAAGTGGTGGACGCACTAGGGCTCGAACCTAGGACCCGCTGATTAAGAGTCAGCTGCTCTACCAACTGAGCTATGCGTCCAC
>CAUJJS010000235.1 GCA_963205415.1 Pseudomonadota bacterium | reverse complement strand
TGTTTTTCGTGCTGGCGGCGCCAGCCGTGCAGGCCGGTAGTCTGACCATTCCGCACACGTTCACAGCCAACACCCCGGCCAAAGCGGATGAGGTCAATGCCAATTTTGCCGCCGTGGAAACCTCGGTGGACGGCAATGCGGGCGATATCGCCGCGCTGCAGGCCGCAGTTGCGACATTGCAGTCCACGGTCAGTGCCCAGCAAACTACCATTAGCGGCTTGCAGTCCTGGGTCGGGGACCAAGCTGCCATCATCTCCAATTTACAGGTCGATTTGGCTGCCGTGCAGTCCACGGTCAGTGCCCAGCAAACCACCATTAGCAGCTTGCAGTCCACAGTCAGTACCCAGGCCACCACCATCACCAACTTGCAAGGCGATTTGGCCGACGTGCAGTCCAACAGCGTGCTGGCGCTGGGCGGAAAGCTGAGTCTGGTTACGGATATGGCCACCAGCCAGCTCACTGCGCGCTTCAACGGGGTCAACGTGCAGATCGTCAACGGCACCGGTGTCACCGCAACAACCAACAGCCTCGGCAACCTGATCATTGGCTACAACGAAATCGCCGGGTTAATCCCGTTCTGCTCTTCTGGCGCCTACGCCGATCAGACCAGCTGTGAAAGCGCGGGCTATAACTGGGGCGCCAATCAGCGCACGGGCTCGCACAGCCTCATCCTGGGGCAAGCAAACGCCTACAGCCAATACGGCGGTCTGGTAGCAGGTTTTGGCAACATCATCAATGCTATGTATGCCTCGGTCAGCGGCGGTGAAAACAACACTGCCAGCGGCATGGTCGGCTCGGTCAGCGGTGGCCAAAACAACACCGCCAGCGGCTACAACAGTTCGGTCAGCGGCGGCTCCTACAGCACCGCCCGTGGTGACTACAGTTCGGTCAGCGGTGGCACGAGCAACACAACCCTCGCCTCCAACAGCTCGATCAGCGGCGGCTACCGGAACATCGCCAGTGGTAACAACAGCTCGGTCAGCGGTGGCAACAGCAATACAAGCTTCGCCACCTACAGCTCGATCAGCGGCGGATACCAGAACACCGCCAGCGGTAACGGCAGCTCGGTCAGCGGCGGCGCCTACAGCACCGCCAGTGGTGACTACAGCTCGGTCAGCGGCGGCTACAGCAATACCGCCAGCGGCTTCGTCAGCTCCGTCAGCGGCGGCTCCACCCAGTCGGTGACCGGCGACTATGACTGGCGCGCCGGCAGCCTGTTTGAGGACCAGTGACATGGTCACGACCTTGTCGGCACCCAGGTTGGCCTTGGGTGCGGCCGCGCTGCTTGGCTTGCTGGTGGCGCTGCCAACGCAGGCCGCCGGCGTGCGCCTCTTTGCCTCGGGCTTTGAAACCTGCTGCCAGATCGGCGGCACGGTGTCGGGCCTTGCGGGCACCGGTCTCGTTTTGCACCTGCAGGCAGGGGTGATCAGCGAGAATCGCGCGATCTCCGGCAATGGGCTGTACGACTTCACCGCGCGCGTGTCGAGCGGCACCTTCTACACGGTCAGTATCGGCACCCAGCCCAGCGGCCAGACCTGCGTTCTGGTCAACGCCACCGGCACCACGGGCAGCACCGACGTAATCGATGTCGATGTGAACTGCGGCGCGATGCTGAACTGGGATCAGGGCAAGTGGGGTGATCTCTGGCAGTAGCACCCGGGTGGGCGTGCCGCAAGACACGCCCTTGTCGGAATTTATCTCGACCTGCAACGCTGCGTGGTTGTAGGTCGGACTTCAGTCCGACGATTGCGGCGGGTGCGCTTGGTGGTGTGTGGGCCGTCAGCGTTACGTGTTGTCCTTGTCGGGATAAATCCCGACTTGCGAAAACAAGCTTCAAGCAGGGCCATCGAAATCGCTGACGGCATGGCGTTCGCGCAGCATGCCGGGTTCGCTGCCGGCCTGATTGACGCGACGGCCGCGTTGCACGGCGGGTCGTTCGGCGATGGTACGCGCCCAGCGCAGGAGGTGCGGGTATTCGTGCGTCGAAAGGAACTCTGCGGCGTTGTAAACCTCGCCCAGAGCGAGGCAGCCATACCACGGCCAGATCGCCATGTCGGCGATGGAGTAGTCGGCACCGGCAATGTACGCGTGCTGTGCCAGACGTTGATCCAGCACGTGCAACTGGCGCTTGGCTTCCATCGCGAAACGGTTGATGGCGTATTCGATCTTCACCGGCGCGTAGTTGTAGAAGTGGCCGAAACCGCCGCCCAGATAGGGCGCGCTACCCACTTGCCAGAACAACCATGCCAGACACTCGGCGCGTGCTGCGCCTTCGCGTGGCAGGAAGGCGTCGAACTTTTCCGCCAACCACAACAAGATCGCGCCCGATTCGAACACGCGCACCGGTTCGGGGCTGCTGCGATCGAGCAGGGCCGGAATCTTGGAATTGGGATTGACCGCGACAAAGCCACTGCCGAATTGGTCACCCTCACCGATCCGGATCAACCACGCATCGTATTCGGCGCCGCTGTGCCCCAGGGCCAGTAGTTCTTCCAACAGGATCGTCACCTTCACGCCATTGGGCGTGCCCTGCGAATACAACTGCAGGGGATGCTGGCCCAGCGGCAGTTCCTTTTCGTGGGTGGCGCCTGAAATCGGGCGATTGATGTTGGCGAAGCGTCCGCCGCTGGGTGTGTCCCAGGTCCAGACCTTGGGTGGGATGTAGGTGTCGGCCATTGAAATCTCCTTGGGCTCAGACCATCACATAGCCGAATAAGCCGGCCCGCCGCCACCTTGCGGTGCAGTCCAAACGATGTTCTGGGTGGGATCCTTGATGTCGCAGGTCTTGCAATGCACGCAGTTGGCAAAGTTGATCTGCAGGCGCTCCTTGCCCGCTTCGCCGACGAATTCGTACACACCCGCCGGGCAGTAGCGCGCTTCCGGCCCGGCGTACTGCGCAAGGTTCACCGCCACCGGCACCGAGGCATCTTTCAGGGTGAGATGGCTGGGCTGATTCTCGTCGTGGATGGTGCTGGACAGGAACACCGAACTCAGCCGGTCGAAGGTCAGCACGCCATCGGGCTTGGGATAATCGATCTTCTGATGCTGTGCGGCCGGCTCCAGACAGGCGTGGTCGGGCTTTTGCCGGTGGATCGTCCACGGCGGATTGCGAATGCCGAGCTTGGGCAGGAGCCACTGCTCGATGCCGGTCATCAAGGTGGCGAAATTGCGACCCTTTTTGAACCACTGTTTGAAGTTCTTCGACTGCCGCAATTCGGTGTGCAGCCAGCTTGCTTCGAAAGCCTCGGGGAAGGCTGTGAGCTCATCGTGCGCGCGATTTTCTCCCAGCGCGGCAAAGATCGCCTCGGCCGCCAACATGCCGGTCTTGATCGCGGCGTGGCTGCCCTTGATGCGGCTGGCATTGAGGAAGCCCGCTTCGCAACCGACCAGAACGCCACCGGGGAAGATGGTTTTCGGCAGCGACAAAAGACCGCCAGCCGTGAGCGAACGCGCGCCATAGGCAATGCGTGTGCCGCCTTCCAGATAGCCGCGAATCGCCGGGTGGGTCTTGAAGCGTTGGAACTCTTCGAAAGGGCTCAGCCAAGGGTTCTTGTAGTCCAGACCGACCACGAAACCGACGGCGATCTTGCCGTCTTCGGCGTGATACAGGAAGGAGCCGCCATAGGTATCCGAAGCGAGCGGCCAGCCGGCGGTGTGCACCACCAAGCCCGGCTCGTGCTTGCCCGGTGCCGCCTGCCACAGCTCCTTGATGCCGATGGCGTAGCTTTGTGGGTCGCGGCCTTCGTCGAGCTTGAAATGCGCGATCAATTGTCGCCCGAGCTGGCCGCGTGAGCCTTCCGCGAACACGGTGTACTTGGCGCGAAGCTCCATGCCGAGCTGGAACTCGGCGGTCGGTTCGCCATCCTTGCCCAGCCCCATGTTGCCGGTGGCGACCCCGCGCACGGCGCCCTTGTCGTCATAAAGCACCTCGGTGGCGGCAAAGCCGGGGAAGATTTCCACGCCCAGAGCTTCGGCCTGCTGCGCCAGCCAGCGCGTGACCATGCCGAGCGAGGCGATGTAATTGCCCTCGTTGTGAAAGCACTGCGGCAGTAGCCAATTGGGTGTCGCGCGCGCGCCGGTTTCCGAAAGAAACAGAAAATGGTCGCGTGTGGTTTTCTGGGTGAGCGGAGCACCGCGTTCGGCCCAATCGGGGATCAGTTCGCCCAGCGCACGCGGATCGATGATGGCACCGGAAAGAATGTGGGCACCCGGCTCGGAACCCTTTTCCAGCACGCACACCGAGATCTCGCGCCCGGATTCCTGAGCCTGCTGCTTGAGGCGGATCGCCGTCGACAACCCGGCCGGGCCGGCGCCGACCACCACCACGTCATACTCCATCGCCTCGCGCGGGCCGTATTGGGCCAACAGTTCTTGCGGACTCATTGCTCATCACCTCACACGGGCGGCGTCGAACGCACTGGGCGCCGCATCCAGAGCCTGCAAGATTATCAGCACGCCATGCGAGCAATCGCTCGATGGCGTTGATCAGACCTGA
>CAUJJS010000234.1 GCA_963205415.1 Pseudomonadota bacterium | reverse complement strand
CTTGGCTCGGGCGTCACCGCTCCCGTGGCTTCGATCAACCGGAGGTGCCGCTTGCAGTGTCCATTTCTGCAATCGGCGTGGAAACCTCACGCTCCACGCTTAAGCGCGAAGCAGCACCCACAAGCCGAGCACCGCGAACACCGCGGCTGCGGTCCAGCGTGCCAGCCGTAGCGGCAGGCGATGGGCGAACTTGGCACCCAAGGCCACGACCGGTAGGTTGGCCAGCAACATGCCGGCCGTGGTGCCGAGGATCACCGCGCTCAGGGGGGCGTATTGCGCTGCCAGCACCACGGTCGCCACTTGGGTTTTGTCGCCCATCTCGGCGAGAAAGAACGCCAGCGTGGTGGCGATGAAGGCGCCGTAGCGCGAGGTCGGCGCGGCCTCGTCATCGACGGCATCGGGCTTGAGCGTCCACGCCGCCATCGCCAGAAACGACAGGCCCACCAACCAACGCAGGGTGGCCTCGGGCACCCATTGCGCCACCAGACTGCCCAGCCACGCCGCCAATGCATGGTTGAGCACGGTGGCCACGAGGATGCCCCAGGCCGGTGGCCAGAAGCGGCGATAGCGCGCCGCCAACAGCAGGGCCAGCAATTGGGTCTTGTCGCCGATTTCGGCCAAGGCCACCGCGCCGGTGGCGATCAGGAACGTTTCCATGTGGCTGTCATGCGAAATATCCGACGAAGGGCGCGCAGTGTATCGGTCATGGCCGTGCGCGCCACGTGAGGTGGGTATCGAGGTCGGCTCGGCCGCAAAGCTGTGCGCCGGTTCACGCTTCGAATGGGCGGTAGAGCGCCCGATCGACGATCTGCCCCGGCAACGCGGCCAGGGCCATGCATTTTTGTTGCGTGTGGCGCGCGCATTCGCCTACGCTGGCCCGTCAATGACAAGAACAAATGAAGGGGCAGGGCAATGAGTGTGAAGTTTCGCTTGGTGGTCATGAACTTCCTGCAATTTTTCGTGTGGGGTTCTTGGCTCATCACCATTGGTGCCTACTGGTTCCAGACCAAGCAATGGTCGGGCACCGAGTTCGGCGCGATCTTTTCCACCATGGGCATCGCGTCCTTGTTCATGCCTTCCTTGATGGGCATCGTGGCCGACAAGTGGATCAACGCCGAGCGGCTCTACGGCATCTTGCATTTGTGCGGGGCGGTGATGCTTTTCATCGTGCCCACCATCAACGATCCGCACACCCTGTTTTGGGTGATGCTCTTGAACATGTGTTTCTACATGCCGACCATTTCGCTTTCGATCACGGTGGCCTACAACGCCCTGAGCAAGCAAGGCGAAGACATCGTGCGCAGTTATCCGCCGATTCGGGTGTGGGGCACGGTCGGTTTCATCGCGGCGATGTGGATGGTGAGCCTGCTGCATCTGGAAGTGTCGGCCTTGCAGTTCCAGGTGGCCGGTGCGGCGGCGGTGCTGCTGGGTTTGTATGCGTTCTCGTTGCCGGCTTGCCCCCCGCGCGATACGCGCCACGATTCCTTGATCGATGCACTGGGCCTGCGCTCGTTTGCCTTGCTCAAGAACTACAAGATGGCGGTGTTCTTCTTGTTTGCCATGTTCCTCGGCGCGTCCTTGCAGTTGACCAACGCCTACGGCGACACCTTCCTGCATGACTTTGCCAAGCTTGACGAATACAAGGATGCGCTGGCGATCCGTTTCCCCGCGATCACGATGTCGATCTCGCAGATTTCCGAGACGCTCTTGATCCTCGCCATTCCCTTCTTCCTCAAGCGCTATGGCATCAAGGCCGTGATGCTGATGAGCATGTTCGCTTGGGTGCTGCGCTTTGGCCTGTTTGCCTACGGCAATCCCGGCGCCTTGCTGTGGATGATCATCCTGTCCAACATCATCTATGGCATGGCCTTCGACTTCTTCAACATCTCCGGCTCCTTGTTCGTCGAAAGTCAGGCCGATGCCAAGATCCGCGCCAGCGCGCAGGGGCTGTTCATGCTGATGACCAATGGCATCGGTGCGATTCTCGGCAGTTCCATCAGCGGCATCGTGATCGACCGCTTCTTCACCGGCGCCAACGGCGCACT
This sequence comes from Pseudomonadota bacterium, assembly GCA_963205415.1. GTDB lineage: Bacteria > Pseudomonadota > Gammaproteobacteria > Xanthomonadales > Xanthomonadaceae > Denitratimonas. The sequence goes on along the minus strand of CAUJJS010000234.1, from coordinate 7,395 downwards.
CGATTGGCACGGCATCTGGCTGAGTTTTGCGGTCTACTCGCTGGTGATCGCGGTGCTGTTTGCCTTGCTGTTCAAGCACGAGCACAAGCCCGAGGCCCTCACGCGCGTGGGTGCCTTGGACAGCCACGCCCACGGAGGCTGAGGTGGGCGGGCGCGTCGCCATCGTCGGCAGTTACAACCAGGATTTCGTCTGGCGTACCCAGCAGTTTCCGGTGCCGGGTGAAACCCGACTCGGACACTTTTCCACCGGCCCAGGTGGCAAGGGTTTCAATCAGGCCGTGGCCGCGGCACGTCAAGGCGGGAAGGTGTGTTTCATCGCGGCACTGGGGCGCGACGCCTTGGGCGAAAACGCGGCCAAATTGGCGCAGGCCGAAGGCATCGAGGCGCGCTGGCAATGGTGCGATGACGCCGCCACCGGCAATGCCGCGATCGTGCTGGATGGTCGTGGCCAGAACCTCATCATCGTCGGCTCCGGCGCCAATCTGGCACTGAGCGTGGCCCACGTCGAAGCCCAGGGCGAGGCCATTGCACAGGCTGCGATCGTACTGGTGCAGCATGAAGTGTGTCCGGAAGCCACGGCGCGGGCATTGAAGCTGGCGCGTGATGCCAAGGTGGCCACCATGCTCAATCCCGCGCCACCTTTGTCCGACGAAGATGGGCGACTGCTACCGCTGGTGGACCTCATCACACCCAATGAAACCGAGTTCGCACATCTTTTGGCCCGTCATGCCGGCAAGACGATCGAGGCCTCATCGATTGCCGCCTTGGACGACGCCCGCCTGCATGCGCTGGCGCGTCAATTGGGTGTGCCTAGCGTGGTGATGACGCTGGGCAGCGCCGGCTGCTTTGTCTCCCACGGGGAAGGCGCACGCTGGCGCGATGAGGCGCCGTACTACCGCGTGCCGGCCGAAGCGGTGCGTGTGCGCGACACCACCGGTGCCGGCGATGCCTTCAGTGGAAGCCTCGCTGCCGCCTTGGCCGAACTGGGCGAGAGCAGCTTCCAGTCGGCCATCGTGCAAGCCAATCGTGTCGCGGGGCTGGCCACCGAACGCGAAGGCGCGGCGTTGGCCATTCCCACGCGCGCCGAGGTAATGCAGCGCTTCGGTTGAAGCGCCGCTCGAACGGCGTCGATCAGCAGCGTGCCAATTGCGCCCCACAGCGCGCCAGAAACTCGAAATAGCGTTCGATGTAGCTGATGCCGTTCTCTTGATCGAGGAGATAGGGATTCATCAGGGTGTGGCGCAGCACCATCAATGGCTCGCCTTCCAGATCCGGTTCCAGTCCGAGACTGGCATGGATGCGACGGGTTTCATCGGCGCCCACCAGTTCCGGGCGCAAGGTGGTGACCGAGCCGAAGAACTCGCGGGTTTGCAGCGGTTGCTGCGGATCGGCGCGCATGGCCGCATACAGGCGCTGCATGAACGCGTTGGCGCGCGCCAATGAGGGATTGCCGGGCGGATTGATGGCCAAGCACACGAGGTTGCTGTCGGGTTCGAATGGAACACGCACGGTCAGCTGTTCGGTCTGCTCCTCGGCAAAGCGCAGGGCGCGCTCGTAGAAGATTTCGGTGGCGCGCACGGTGGCGCGGGGCAGGCGACCGAATTGACTGTGATCCAAGGGCAGCACGCGATGGGCGACATAGACACCGGCCGCCGCCGCGCCAGGCTTGGAGCCTTCGGGGATGAACTGGCCAAGACCCCGATAGTGGGCGAAATAGTCGTCGGGGCTGTCGCCATGGAACACGTAATCGGCGCGTTCGGCGAGCAGTGCCATGGCGCGATGATCGCGGCATACGAAGGCGCCGCTGCCAAAGGGCAGATAGCCGAGTTTGTGCGGGTCCACCGTCACCGAGTCGGTGTCGGCGAGTGCGGCAAAGGCACGATGGATGGGCGGCGAGGGAAAATATATGAACTCGGCCGCCACCTCATCTCGCGCTCGGAAGCCCCCATCGGGTTTGCGGAAGATCGTGGTCAGATAGCCGCCCCAGGCCGCATCCACGTGCACGGCAAAATCCATGCCCTGTGCCCGGCAAGCTTGGCGGGCATCGAGCACAGCATCGACCGGATCGATGGTGCCGTATTCGGTACTTCCCAGCACCGCGACCGCCATCAAGACCGGAATGCGTTCGCGTAGCAAATGCTGCAAACGGTCGTTCAATGCATCCACGTCCAGACGCATGCCTCGGGTGGGAATGAGATCAAGCTGTGCGCGCCCGAGGCCCAGAAGCTTCATGCCCTTGCTCCAGGAGTAGTGCGCGGTGATCGGCGCCAAGACGTGCGGCAGGCGCAAACTCGGATGGGCCGCGAAGAAATCGACCAGGCCACGTTCTTCCAATCGTTGCGTACGCACGCGCTCGCGCCACTGTGCGCGGGCCGTGGCATCCAGCTGCGCGAGCCACTTCTGCCACTGACCGAGCAGGTCGATGACCGCCTCGCCCGACAGGTTGAAGGCCTGCCAGTCGTCGTCTGGAAGCGCGAGTTCCGGCACACCGGCAGCGCGCAATGCGACAGGGAAGGCCTTCATCGCCAGGGCCAAACGCAGGGCCTGATAGTTGGCCACGGTGCCGCCCGAAGTCAGGTGCCCGAAGGCGCAATCGGCCTGTGTCGGATCGTGGGAAAAGCCCAGCATCCGTGCCAATTGCAGGCCGACCTTCAACTCCATTTCGATGGTGACCGGCGCCACTTCATCGGTGACATTGTTGGGGTTGTAGGGCAAGGCCAGCATTTGTGCGGCAAGGCCCGGCAAGAGCAGATCGGACGCCATGTGCCCGATGTAACGCGGGCTGTGGAAGGGGACGGACTTTTTCAGTTGCGCCGACAACTGATGCAGCTCGCGCCGAATGCGCGACTCCACCGCCAGATAGTCGGGTTGATAGGCGGTGGTGGTGGCAATCGCCGGTGGATCATCGGGATGGAAGTTGCGACGCCAATACACGTGGTCGCGCAGAAACTCGACCACGAGTTTTTCCAACAAATGGGCGTTCTCGCCGTAGGGGCCGAGAAAGCAGGCATCGAGGCCGTGATCACGCGGCGGCAACGCGGCAAACGTTTCATCCATGACACGAGGGTCCAAAGCAGGTGATCGCGCGATGGTACGCCTAGGCGTGTGCGGCTTCTCCCTGTCAGATCAAGTCCAAGTCAATCAGCGACCCAAGTGCTTGCCGGCGCGCCCTGGCAACATCCGCAGCAAGGTGTTGTCATGCACCACGTAGTGATGGAACAAGGCGGCCAGCGCGTGCAGGCCGATCAGGAAGTAGCCGATGTTGCCGATCTGCCCATGGATGTCTTCGATGCGATGAGCCAGATCATCATTGACTGCGATCAGGGCCGGCAGCTGCAGACCGAAAAACGGGATCGGCTTGCCCTCGGCACTGAGGATCAGCCAACCAAGGATCGGCATCGCGATCAGGAAGGCGTACAAAGCCAGATGCACCACGGCCGTGAGCCCGTGTTGCCACGCCGGCGGCGCAGGAATGATCGCAGGCGCACGAAAACGCAGACGCAACGGTATGCGCACGAACATCAAGGCAAACACCGCAAGCCCGAGCATGCCGTGCCAAGTCTTCATCAGCTCACGCGGCTCACTGCCGCGCGGGTAGATGCCGCGCAATTCGATCAAGGCGTAGATGGCGATCAACAACAGCAGCATCAGCCAATGCAGGCTGATGCTCAAACGGTGGTAGCGATCGGGTGTCGTGCTCATGGGCAGGCTCTCGGTGCGCGGAATGGACGATGGGTAACTGCCACGCTAACCCAAGGACAATCGCGGCGCCAGCGTCGGGCGTGTGCTTGCGATTGCGTCTTGGCTTGATCTGGATCAGGGCCGCCGCATCCCTGTCTGCCTAGCATGGCAAGCCCACGTTTCAATGGATGCACCATGTCTTACTCGCTTGATCCCGAACCCAATGTCCATGTCTTCGATGCCCGTGGCATCGCCCGCCGTTTCCGTCATTCGGCCATCTTTGGTGCGCTGGGCGCCCTGCGCAATGGCGAGACCATGCGTTTCATGAACGATCACGACCCGATTCCCCTGCTGCACCAATTGAACGATCGTTTCGGCGAGTTCCTCACCGTGACCTATCTGCAACGCGAAGTCGGCGGCGTGGTGATCGATTTTTCCATCAACGGCCTGCCGGAAGAGTGATCTGATGCCTGTGCCTGCCTTCTTTGCCCAGGCTCCGCGCATCCATGTTCGCGATGCCTTGGCCGACTTCCTTGGCGCCGCCGAGGACGGTCTTTTGGACTATGGCTACGAAGATGCCGTGCGCGTGGCGGGGCATTCCTGCCCGACGGTGGCCGGCTCCTTCCTCATGGCACGCGCTGCCTTGCGTGCCTTGTATCCGGATGGCGTGGCCGAGCGCGGTGGTGTGCGGGTGACGATGCAATCGGGCGAGGACGAGGGCACCACCGGCGTCATCGCGCAGGTCTTCACCTTGGTCACCGGTGCTGCGGCCAACAACGGTTTCCACGGCATCGGCGGGCGTTTCATCCGACACGGCCTGTTGCGCTATGGCGATGCCAGCGTGCAAGCGATCGCGCGCGTAAGCCGCATCGACACTGGCGCCACGGTCGAAGTCAGCATGGACCTTTCCAGCGTGCCTCCAGTACCGCAGATGCGCAGCCTGATGATGCAGGCCATGGCCGAAGACGCCTCGGCGCAGGTGCGCACGGCGTTTGGTGCCGCTTGGCAGGATCGGGTGCGTCGTCTGCTGCTGGAGCATGCCGAGGATCCGGCCGTGATTCTGCTGCGTCACCTCGACTGAGCGGGACGCGGCATTTTGCGACTCACGTTCGGCATCTTTGTCTAGTTGATTAATTTCATTTGACGATAGTGGGTATATGACCTAATATCGTTAAATGAATCAAGATCTTGACAATACCGACGTCGACCTTCTTGGCCTTCTGCAAGAAGGCGGCGGTCTCACCAATGCCGAGCTTGGCCAGCGCGTCGGGCTCTCGGCGCCCGCCACCCATGCACGGGTGCGGCGCTTGCAGCAGCAGGGCCTGATCCGCGCGCAAGTCGCCCTGCTCGACCACGAAAAACTGGGTTTGGATCTGGTCTGCTTCGTGCAGATCACCTTGCGCCTGCATTCCTCCGAACTGGTCACCGATTTTCGCCGTCAGGTCGCCGCCGTGCCGGAAGTGCTGGAGTGCCACCACATCACCGGCGAGTTCGACTATCTGGTGAAAGTCATCGTGCCCAATCGCCACGCACTCGAGCACTTGGTCGTGAACGTGCTCACGCCCTTGCCGGGTGTGGAACGCATCTGCACCAGCCTCGTGCTGTCGGAAGTCAAACAATCCCACCAATTGCCCTTGGCCCATTTGCGGCCAGCGCCCTGAGCTTTCCTCCAACCCCTGCGAGAACCGTCATGAGCACTCCGATCATCCACACCATGGGCCAGCAGGCTGGCCGCCGTTCCTGGGCCGAGCCCTACAAGATCAAGATGGTCGAGCCCTTGCGCACCACCACCCGCGAGGAGCGCGAACGCGCCATCAAGGAAGCCGGTTACAACACCTTCCTGCTGCATTCGGCCGATGTCTATATCGACCTTCTGACCGATTCGGGCACTTCCGCCATGAGCGACCGCCAGTGGGCGGGCATGATGTTGGGCGATGAGGCCTATGCCGGCAGCGCCAACTACTACCGCCTGGAAGCGGCGATCCAGAAGTACTACGGCTACAAGTACATCATCCCCACCCACCAGGGCCGCGGCGCGGAAAACCTCTTGAGCCAGTCGGCGATCAAGCCGGGCGATCACGTGCCGGGCAATATGTACTTCACCACCACGCGCTTTCACCAAGAGCACGCCGGCGCGACCTTCCACGACATCATCATCGACGATGCCCACGACACCGCCTCGGCGCACCCGTTCAAAGGCGACATTGATCTCGGCAAGCTGCAAGCCCTGATCGACAAGGTCGGCGCCGACAAGATCCCTTACGTATGCATGGCGGCGACGGTGAACATGGCCGGTGGCCAGCCGATCTCGATGGCCAATGCGCGTGCCGTGCGCGAACTCACCGCGAAGCACGGCATCAAGATCTACTTGGACGCCACCCGCGCGGTGGAGAACGCCTATTTCATCAAGGAGCGCGAGGCAGGCTACGCCGACCAATCGCTGGAAGCCATCTTGCTGGAGTTCTGCTCCTACTCCGATGGCGCCACCATGTCGGGCAAAAAAGATCACCTCGTCAATATCGGCGGCTGGCTCGCCACCAACGATCAGGAGCTATTTGAAGAAGCACGCAACCTGGTGGTGGTGTACGAAGGCCTGCACACCTACGGCGGCATGGCCGGGCGCGACATGGAAGCGATGGCGATCGGCATCGAGGAGTCGGTGAACGTCGACTACATGCGCTCGCGCATCGGTCAGGTGCGTTACCTCGGCGACCTGCTCGACCAGTGGGGCATTCCCTTCGTCAAGCCGGTCGGTGGCCACGCCATCTTCCTCGACGCGCGCGCCTTCTATCCGCAGCTAACGCAGGATCAATTCCCCTCGCAGACGCTGGCCGCCGAGCTGTATCTGGATTCGGGCATTCGCGCGATGGAGCGCGGCATCGTTTCGGCCGGCCGCAACCAGGTCACCGGCGATCACCACCGGCCCAAGCTGGAACTCACCCGCCTGACCATTCCGCGCCGCGTCTACACCCAGGCGCACATGGACGTGGTGGCCGAATCGGTCCAGCACTGCTACGAGCAGCGCGCCAAGGTCACCGGCCTCAACATGGTCTACGAACCCAAGTACCTGCGCTTCTTCCAGGCGCGTTTCGAGCGGCGTTGAGGGTAGACGACACAACATCACCTTTCCGAGCTGCCTGTGCGGCAGCGTACAAATGGATCTGTCACGTTCGGTGTGGACCAATCATACACGGGACGCTTTACAACCCTTATTGCATCCTTATACTTGCGTCCATGAACCGCATTGGCTGGACACCCAAGGCCGCCAAGCAATTGCGCAGGCTGCCAAAGACGGTGCAAGGTGACATCCGCGACGCGGTGCAGGACAAGCTGCCGCACTTCCCCAAGTGCAGCGGCGTCAAGGCGCTGGTGAATCATCAGTACGGCTACCGCCTGCGGGTGGGCAATTACCGGGTGCTGTTCAACTTTGAGAGCATCATCACGCTGGGTCGCATCGAAGAGGTAGGCAAACGCGATGAGCGCACTTACTGACATCCAAACCATCAAGGGTGCCGACGGGCAGCCGGCATTCGTCGTGGTGCCGTACGCCGAGTACATGCGCCGCTTTGCCCATGAAGAAGGCCTGATTCCACATGACGTGGTTAGCGCCACGGTGGACGGCGCCAGCCCGATGAAGGCATGGCGCGAGTACTTGGGGCTCACCCAAGCGGAGGTCGCCGTACGCCTTGGCGTGTCGCAGGCCGCCTACTCGCA
>CAUJJS010000233.1 GCA_963205415.1 Pseudomonadota bacterium | reverse complement strand
CGCGTAAGGCACACCGTTGGATTCGCAGCGCGCCTTCAGGGCCTTGGTGGCTTCATCGTCGCGGTGCTCCAGCAGGATCAGGTCAACCGCCTCACCCTCGATCAACTCCCACTCCTGTTTCAGGCGGGGTGCCGAGATTCGCAGCAACAGGCGAATGTGGGCTGAGGTTTCATCGGATGCGCCAACGATGGACAGGGTTCGCGTCGAGGACATGGCGGAAGGCAGTCGCATTCACGGATCAATCCTGAGCATACGGCGAAATCATGTCGATTCCTACAATTGTGAGCAATTGTTCACAAGTTTTTTGTGGTGCTTGTCCGGATCCGGTGGGGCACGCCGTTGCGGGCGCGTTGCGTGGTTCGCCGAGCGTACGCCATCGGTCGGCGTGCCCTGCTACGATTTCCCGTTGTTCAGATGGGCCGCAAGGCCAGCGAGGAATGAGGCATGGCAAAGGCAAGAAAACGCGTTCAGAAGCCGCAATCAGCAAGTGTTCGGCCGGCGGTGGCGCGACCTCGGCTGGCGCCCGATTATTGGCTGCTCGGTCTGGCGTTGCTGGGCGTGGCATTGACTGCCTACCTCCTCAGCTTGCACGGCACGACCGGGCAGGCCTTGTTCTGCACCGAGGGCTCGGGCTGCGACATCGTGCAGAAAAGTCGCTGGTCGGAACTCTTTGGTCTTCCGATGGCCTTGTGGGGCATGGGCCTGTACCTGTTGCTGGCCTTGGCTTCGGCCACCGGGTCCACGCCCGCAACCCGCTGGCGGCGCATGTTCACGCTGGCCTTGTTCGGCGTATTGATCAGTGTCTATCTGACGGCGGTGGCGTGGTTCGGATTGGATGCCTTCTGCCTCTGGTGCCTGGCCTCGTTTGCGCTCTTGCTGGTGATGCTGATCTGGGTGATCGTGCGACGCCCGACGCAGACGCCGGCTTCGGGTTGGTCGCGCACCTTGCTGGTGCATGCCATGGTGTTGTTGCCGGCATTGGGCGTGATCGCTGCGGCGCAGGCTGACTGGCTGTCGCCACCCGATGATCCGCGCTTGGCGCCGCTGGCACAGCATCTGCGCGCAAGCGAGGCCAAGTTCTACGGCAGCTATTGGTGTCCCGAATGCCAGAAGCAGAAGCGTCTTTTTGGCCGCGCTGCCGAGCAGTTGCCTTATGTCGAATGCAGCCCCAACGGGCGCAATGGCGCGATGGCGTTCGAGTGCGCGCAGGCCGGGATCGAGAGTTTCCCCACTTGGATCATTCGTGGCCAGCGCGTGAGCGGGGTGATGACGCCGGAGGAACTGGCCCGACGCACCCGTTTCAATCGCTGGAATGCGGCCGCGACGGATGCCAAGGACGGGCCATGAGCGACCACGGCCATGATTGATCGCATCGCCATTGCGGGAGTTGACCATGGCCGACGGTGAACGTCGCTTGTTGCGCAGCCCGGCGCAGGTGATGCGTGCGGCGCGTTGGTCGATGCAGGGTTTGGCCGCGTGCTGGCGGCATGAGTCCTCGTTCCGGCTGGAAGTCGCGCTGTTCGTCGTGTTGGCGCCCCTTGGCCTGTGGCTGGGGCAGACGATGGTCGAGCGGGTGTTGCTGGTGACGAGCCTTTTGGCCGTGATCGCGATGGAAGTGATCAATTCCGCACTGGAAGCGGCGGTCGATCGTTTTGGTCCCGAGCGGCACGAACTGGTGGGACGTGCCAAGGACATGGGCTCGGCTGCGGTATTCGTGTGCATGGTGAATGTGGTGGTGACCTGGGGCCTGCTGCTGGTGCCGCGGCTCTGGTCGTGAGCCGAACGGCGCAGTATTCCCACCTTGAACAAGGAACGATGATGAGCTCTGAACAACTGCCCGAATTGGCGCTCAAGCGCGGGGAAGATCGACGCCTGCGTGCCGGCCACCTTTGGGTGTTCAGCAACGAGGTCGATGTCGTCAAGACCCCCCTGACGGCCCTGGGCGCGGGTGACGCGGTGCGCATCGTCGATGCGGCCGGCAAGCTGCTGGGAACGGGCTATGTCAATCCGGCCACCCTGATTGCCGCACGTCTGGTGGATCGCAGCGGACACACGCTGGACCGTTCGTTGATCGCGCACCGGCTCAACGTGGCGCTTTCCCTGCGTGATCGCGTGTATCCGGGCGCGCCGTACTATCGCTGGGTGTTCGGGGAGTCCGACGGGCTACCTGGGCTGGTGCTGGACCGATTCGGCGATGTCGTCGTCGGTCAAACCACGACCGTCGGCATGGATCGACTCAAGCCGGACATCGTGGCGGCCGTGGAGAAGGTTTTGGCGCCAGCGGCGATGGTGTGGAAGAACGATGGCGGCGCGCGGGCCTTGGAGTCCTTGCCGAACGAAGTCGAGGTGGCGCTGGGTGACGTGCCGGACGCATTGACCGTGGAAGAGGGCGGTTTCCAGTTCGATATCGATGTGTTGGGCGGGCAAAAAACCGGATGGTTCTACGACCAGCATGCCAATCGCGACCAGTTGGGCCATTACGTTCGGGCTGGCGCGCGGGTGCTGGATCTTTTCAGTTACGTCGGTGCCTGGGGCGTGCGTGCGGCGGGCTTTGGCGCGAGTGAGGTCACCTGTGTGGACGCCTCGGCGCAGGCGTGCGCCGCGGTGCAGCGCAACGCGGCCCGCAATGGCTTTTCCGATCGCATTGAAGCGGTGTGTGCCGATGCCTTCGAGTTCCTGAAACAGGCCCGTGCCGAGCGCCGGCATTGGGATGTCGTGATCGTTGATCCGCCGGCCTTCATCAAGCGCCGCAAGGATTTCAAAAAAGGCGCGCTGGCCTATCGGCGCATCAACGAAATGGCGATGCAGGTGCTGGCGCGCGACGGTGTGCTGGTCAGCTGTTCCTGCAGCCACCACATGGGACGCGAGGCTTTGTTGGAGGCGATCAATGCCGGCGCCCGCCATCTGGATCGTCAGGTGCAGGTATTGCAGCGCCTTCAACAAGGCCCGGATCACCCCGTGCAAGCGGCCATCGTCGAAACCGATTACCTCAAGGGCTTCGTGTGCCGAGTGTTGCCGGCATGAGCATCCTGCAGGACATCGATCCGGTCGCCATCCACCTGGGTCCGCTGGCGATTCATTGGTATGGCCTGATGTATTTGGCCGGCTTTGGCGTGGCATGGTGGTTGGGGCTGCGACGGATACGCGCCGGGCGTTTGCAGGTGAGCGAACAGGCTTATTCGGACCTCATTTTCTACGGCATGCTCGGCGTGATTCTGGGCGGCCGCATTGGCTACTTGCTGTTTTATGGTTGGGCGCAGGTGCTCGCCGATCCCGTGTACATCGTGCGGGTGTGGGAAGGCGGCATGAGTTTCCACGGCGGGCTTTTGGGCGTGCTGGTGGCGCTGGCATGGTGGTCGCGCAAGCAGGGTCGCCATTTTTTCGATACGGTGGATTTCATCGCACCCTTGGTGCCGCCGGGCTTGGGATTTGGACGCATCGGCAATTTCATTGGCGGCGAATTGTGGGGCCACACCACCGATGCGCCTTGGGGCGTGGTGTTTCGTCACGCCTTGCCGCCCGAATACGCGCAACTGCCGTCCGATGCCCTGCGAAAGCTGCATGAGTCAGGCGCGCTCGATGCCTATGCGCGCCACCCGTCGCAGTTGTATCAGGCCTTTCTCGAAGGCCTGATGATGTTTCTCCTGCTGTGGTGGTTCTCCGCCAAGCCGCGCCCACGTTACGCCGTGTCCGGACTGTTTGCGGTGTTGTACGGCGTATTCCGTTTCGCGGTGGAGTTCGTGCGTGAACCCGATGCCCAACTCGGTTATCTCGCTTTTGGCTGGTTGACGATGGGCCAGTTGCTGTCGGTGCCACTGTTGCTGGTCGGTTTGTGCTTGCTGTGGCGCTCGCGCAGTGCGCCGACCTTGCAGCCCGTGGTCAAGGAGGGCTGAGATGCGCCAATACCTGGAACTTCTTGCCCATGTGCTGGAACACGGCGCGATCAAAGCCGACCGCACCGGCACCGGCACCCGCAGTGTGTTTGGTTGGCAGATGCGCTTTGATTTGAATGAAGGCTTTCCGCTGGTCACCACCAAGAAATTGCACCTGCGCTCTATCGTGCACGAATTGCTGTGGTTCCTGCGGGGCGACACCAATATCGCTTACTTGCGTGAGCATGGGGTGAGCATCTGGGATGAATGGGCCGATGCCGACGGCAATCTCGGGCCGGTCTATGGCCATCAATGGCGACATTGGACCGGAGCCGACGGTCGGGACGTGGACCAGATGCAATGGCTGCTCGATGAAATTCGACGCAACCCGGATTCGCGTCGCCTCGTGATCAGCGCCTGGAATGTTTCAGACTTGCCGAAGATGGCCTTGCAGCCTTGCCATGCGCTGTTCCAGTTCTATGTGGCCGATGGCAAGCTCAGTTGCCAGCTCTACCAGCGCAGCGCCGACATCTTCCTCGGCGTGCCCTTCAACATCGCAAGCTACGCCTTGTTGACCCACTTGGTGGCGCAGGCCTGTGGACTGGGCGTGGGTGATTTCGTGCACACCTTGGGCGATGCGCATCTGTATTCCAATCACCTTGAGCAGGCACGCGAGCAGCTTGCGCGCACACCCAAGCCCCTGCCACGGCTGCGATTGAATCCCGAGGTCCGCGACCTGTTCGCGTTCTCGGGCGAGGACATTCATTTTGATTCGTATGAATTCTGGCCCGCGATTCGGGCGCCGGTGGCGGTGTAAGGCCGCGGGATCGGCGGCTGGGAACCGCTTTGCAGTTATCGACGTGCGTGATCTGGCAAGATGATGCGAACCGGATACGGGGAAGTGGGCATGGGCAGGCCACGCATTTCGATCATTGCGGCTCTGGATCGCAAGGGTGCCATCGGTCGGGGCAATCAGTTGCCTTGGCACTTGCCGGTGGATCTCAAGCGATTCAAGGCGCTGACCATGGGCAAACCGATCCTGATGGGACGCAAGACGGCCCAATCGATTGGTCGCGCCTTGCCTGGCCGAAGCAACCTGGTGCTGACCCGTAGCGAGCACGCCCCGATCGACGGCATGCAGGTCGTGCCCAGTTTCGAAGCAGCGCTGGAGCATGTGGCAAGCTCCGGCGCCAAGGAGTTGTGCGTGATTGGTGGTGCTCAGATTTATGCTCTGGCCTTGCCCAAGGCCGATGCCATGTACCTGACCCGCGTCGATGCGGAAATTGCCGGGGCCGACGTGTTTTTTCCCGCCTACGACGCCATGGATTGGCGTTGCGTGCGGTATGAGAAACATCCGGCTGACGCCGCGCACGCTTACGCCATGCACTTTGTCGAATGCATGCGCGCGCCCTGAAGCGATTTCGGCAAGGTTTGCGTCGGCGACTGGTAATGGCGTCGTGACCCTGCAGACCGCAGCCTCGTAGGTCGGACTTCAGTCCGACATTCATCGCTCAGGGGTGATGCTTGATGGGCGGTGGCGTGTCGCGGCCCGGGACTTGCACGAATCGGGGTGTTTCCTCATCAAGCGCCAAGGCCGTGAGCTTGCCGCCCCAAACTGCGCCGGTATCGAGGGCGTGCACGCCTTGACTGATGCACAAGCCGAGTGCCGACCAGTGGCCGCAGACGATGCGGGTGTCGCGCTGGGCATGGCCGGGAACGGCAAACCAAGGATAGACGCCGGGTTTCTGTGTGCCGGGGCCGCCCTTGTCGTCGAAGATGATGGTGCCGCGCGGGGTGCAGAAGCGCATGCGGGTGAAGATGTTGATCAGGGCACGCATGCGGTCGATGCCAGCCAAGCGTGGGTGAAAGGTATCGGGCTTGTTGCCGTACATGGCGCTGAGCAGCTTGTCAAATTGTTTGCCATGCAAGCGAAAGTGCACTTCTTCGGCGTGGCGCTGCGCCATGGCGATGGTCCAGCGCGGTGCCAGACCTGCGTGCACCATCGACCAACCGAGCGCGCGATCCACGTGCATCAATGGCCGCAGGCGCAGCCATTCCAGCAGTTCTTCGCGGTCCGGGGCAAACAACACGCCACGTAGATCGGGGTTGACTCTGGCCTGATCTGCCTCGCTTCGTTGCGATACCGCCAGCAGCGACAGGTCGTGATTGCCCAAGACCACGACGCTTTGGGCATCGAGTGACTTCACCAGTCGCAGGGTTTCCAGCGACTGCCCGCCACGATTGACCAGGTCCCCGCAGAACCAGAGTCGGTCTGTGGCAGGATCGAAGCGGATGGCCTCGAGCAGACGGCAGGTGACGTCGTGACACCCCTGCAGGTCACCGATGGCCCAGGTGGTCATCAGTGCAAGGTTCGCGGGATCGACAGGGTGAAACGTGGAATCGGTGACTCGAAGTCATCACCATCTTCCTCCGCCCACGAATACGCGCCGTGCATGGTGCCGACATCGGTTTCCAGAATCGCGCCGGAGGTGTATTCGAAGACCTCGCCCGGGCGCAGCCAAGGCTGTTCGCCGACAACGCCCTGTCCACGGACTTCCTCGACCTTGCCGTTGGCGTCGGTGATGACCCAATGGCGCGACAGCAGTTGTGCCGGCCGCTCGCCGCGATTGGCCAGGCGGATGGTGTAGTTGAAGACATAACGGTTCTGCTCCGGCACCGATTGCTCATCGAGGTAGCACGTGCGGATCCGGATGTCGATCACGGGGCGGGGTGGACGATCCATGGCGGCAGTTTACAAAGGCTGTCGGTTGGAACAAACCCTTGACACCGCATGATTGCGTCAGCGCTCGTCGCTGATGCGATTGGCCAGTGCGATGAAGCGCGCCACATCGATGCGCTCGGCGCGATCAGAGGGGTCGATGCCAACCGCCTGGAGGTGTGCCGGCGTGCAGGTGCCATCAAGGGCATTGCGCAGGGTCTTGCGACGTTGGCCGAAGGCGGTCTTGACCACGCGCTCAAAGCACGCGGCGTCGTTGATGCCAACGGCGTCTTGCGGGCGCGGGACGATGCGCACCACGGCCGAATCGACCTTGGGTGGCGGCCTGAAGGCGCCGGGCGCGACACGCAGCAGTGAACAGACCTCGGCGCGTGCCTGCAGCATCACCGAAAGCCGGCCGTAGACCTTGCTGCCCGGGGTGGCCACGATGCGATCCACGACTTCTTTTTGCAGCATGAAGTGCATATCGGTGATGTGCGCGGCGTGGTCCAGTGCGTGAAACAGGATCGGTGAGGAAATGTTGTAGGGGAGATTTCCGACCAAGCGCAGCGGTGCGCGCGCGGCCAGCGCCGACAAGTCCACCGCGAGCACGTCGGCATGGATGATGTGGAGTGGGGCAATGTTGGACGAAAGCTGGTCGAGGCCTGCAATCAGGTCGCGGTCAAACTCGATCACGCTCAGTTGTGCTGCGCTGCCGGTGTCTGCGACGAGTGCCTTGAGGCGTTTGAGCAAGGGAATGGTCAGCGCGCCCTGGCCCGGGCCGATTTCAACCAAGTTCTGCTCGGGGCGTGGATCAATCGCGCGCACGATACGCTCGATCACGCCGGCTTCGTGCAGGAAGTGCTGGCCGAGACTCTTCTTGGTGCTGTGGTGGGGAAGGTCGACCATGGTGCTCATGCCAGCCATTGCGGTGAAAGACGCGCGCGACGTTGGGCGAAGCTGCGTGCCAGTTCGGCGGCGCGAATCAGGCTGGATGGATCGGCCACGCCTTGGCCAGCCAGCTCCAGCGCGGTGCCGTGGTCCACTGCCACGCGCACGAAGGGCAGGCCCAGGGTGATGTTCACGGCGTGCTCGAAGCCGCTGTACTTGAGCACGGGCAGGCCTTGATCGTGATACATCGCCAGCACCGAATCGAAATCAGCCAGTTTCTGCGGCAAGAAGGCCGTGTCGGCGGGGAGCGGCCCGATCAGGTTCATGCCGCGCGCGCGCAGGGTTTCGAGCACCGGAATGAGGGTGTCGATTTCTTCGTGTCCGAGCCAACCGCCTTCGCCCGCGTGGGGATTGAGGCCAAGCACGGCGATGCGCGGATTCAGGATGCCGAAATCGGCGAGCAGGGCTTGATGCAGGACTTCGATGCTGTGGTTCAGTGCCGCCGTGGTGATGGCTGATGACACATCGCGCAAGGGAAGGTGGGTTGTCACCAACGCCACGCGCAGGCTGGGTGATGCCAGCATCATCACCACTTGGCAGCCAGCGACCTGCGCCAGCAGCTCGGTGGTGCCGGTGAAGGCGATGCCGGCGTCGTTGAGCACACCCTTGTGTACAGGGCCGGTGACCAGCCCGGACAGCGTGCCTGCAGCGGCCAGACGCGCGCCACGCTGCAGGCAGTCGTGGACGTAGGCGGCATTGCGGACATCCAGCGTGCCGAACCGACTGGCCGTTGCACGCGGCATCGGATCGACGCGCAACTGCCCGGGCGCAGCGTCGGTGGCGTCAGCGGCCAGGATCTCGATCGGCAGGCCGATCGCTTCGGCGGCTTCGCGCAGCGAGGTCGGATCGCACAAGGCGACCAAGGCGCAGGTGTGCTCGGTGTGGGCCAGACGAACGGCCAATTCCGGGCCGACGCCGGCCGGTTCGCCCGGAATCAGCCCCAGCAAGGCAGGCGTGGAACGGCTCATCTCAGGCCTTGCCTGGCCGCGAAACGAGGATCAGGACGTTCCGCCGAGACGCTCGTCCACGTAGGCCTCGCTGCGCAACTCGCGCAGATAACGGTCGTACTCCTCGTCGGCTTTGCGACGCACGATCTGTTCGCGCACGCGCCGCCGCTCAGTCTCTTCGGTGACATCCTGCTCGCGGGTTTCCAGACGCTGGATCAAATGCCAACCCATTTCGCTGGCAAAGGGCTCGGAAATCTGGCCGTCCTTGAGTGCCACGATGGTGCGGGCAACGGCCGAGCCCCAGTCGGCGAGTTTGAACCAACCCATGTCACCCCCGCGGGCGCGGGTGATTTGGTCGTCGGAGTCCTTGCGTGCCACGTCCGCGAAGTCTTCGCCGCCACGGATGCGCGCTTCCAGCGCTTTGATCTTCTCGTGCGCCTGTTCCATCGTCACCACATCGGAACTGCGCACCATCAGGCTGCGGGCGTGGTATTCGGTGACCATTTCCACGGCCTGATCGCGCCGTTCCACCAGCTTGAGCAAGCTGAAACCGCTGACGCCGCGCAATGGCTCGGACACATCGCCCGGCTTCATGTCGGCCAGTGCTTGACTGAACGCCGGCGGGATTTCATCGACGCTGCGCCAGCCCATGTCACCGCCCTCGAGTGCGGTCTGATGGTCGGAATAACGCATGGCGGCGGCGGAGAAGTCCATTTCGCCATCCGCAATCAGTTTGTGGATGCCGTCGATCTTGCCTTGAGCAACCTTAATCTGCTCGGGCGTGGCACCATCGGGCAAGGCCACCAACAAGTAAGCCAGATGCACCTGACCGTGACTTTCGCCTTGCGCGGCAATGGCGTTGTCGATTTCGCTTTCGCTCACGCTCACCCGGCTTTGCACGAAGTTCTGCTGCAGGCGCGAGACGATGATTTCATCGCGCACCTGCTCACGAAAATCCTCATAGCTCATGCCGTCACGCGCCAGTTGTGCGCGCATGTTCTCGATCGAACTGCCCTGTTGCTGGGCAATGCGGGCAAGGGTCTGGTCGAGTTCGACATCACCGACCTTGAGGCCCATGTCCTCGGCGCGCTGGAGTTGCAGGCGCATCATCACCAGACGCTCGAGGACCTGCTTCTCCAACACATTGGCCGGTGGCAGTTGATCGGGCTGGTTGGCAAGGCGCGCGCGAATGGCGTGCGTGGCCTGATCCAACTCCGAGCGAAGGATCACGTTTTCGTCCACGACCGCGACGATGCCGTCGATTGAATTGCTCGGCAGGGCCTGGGCGGACGCGTGGGCTGCAAATCCAGTCCACAAAGACAGGGCGAGAAGGCAGGCAGAAATTCGGCTCATGGATGCAGATCAGTCTGAAATACGTGGAAAGGTGTGCGCAGGGGGCGTTGCGGCGATTGGGGAAGGCCTGAATGGGTCGTCATTGCGAGGAGCGAAGCGAGGCGGCAATCCAGAGACAGGCAATGAATCAAAGGCATGGATTGCTTCGCTGTGCTCGCAATGACGTCGTTTCGAGGTGTTCAGATGTTCTCTGGCCAATGAACGCTCACCATGGCGCTACTGCGAATAGCCGAGAATAGCATGCTCAAGGAACTCACCGGACTTGCGGCCCAGTGCGGACAGGCCCTTCAGTTCAAGTTCGACATAGAGACTGGTATTGCGTTCACCTTCGAAATTGCGGATGTAGCGGCGCGCCAGAACCCGCACGGCCACGCAACAGCTCTCCCATTCCACACCGCCAAAGGCTTCGAGCGTGGACTTGTCGAACAGGGAGTAATTCCAGCGCCCGACCAGACGCCAGCGGTCGTTCAGCGGAATCAGGGCGGAGGCGTCCACCTGCTCCAGCACCGAGCGATAACTGGCGCCGGTGAGCGCATCGCGGCGGAAGCGGTAGGCGAAGTTGAACACGCCGGCGTCGGCCCAACGGTACTGGGTGCGTAGGCCGGAGAGTTGCGAAAGTTCGCGCGTCGGATCCCATTGCTGGGTGGCGGCCAGGGTCCAGTCATCGGTGATCGACCAGTCCAGATCCAACACGTAGGCCGATCCGGCGCGGTCCTGCGCCGGAACACCGGGCATCTGCACGCGCTGCGGCTCGAAGTAACGGATCTGCCCGAGGCTGGCCGAGAAGCGTTCGCGGCCCGAATCCTCGTCGAAAAAGCGCGTGGTGATCGCGGCCGTGGCCTGATTGGCATCGGTTTGGCGGTCCGCACCGGAAAAGCGGTTGGTACGAAACAACTGCCCCCAACTGAAACCCAGTTCCTCGGTGTCGAACACCGGCAAGGTGCTTTGATCGCGGTAGGGCACCCTGAGGTAGTAAAGCCGTGGCTCCAGGGTTTGCAGCATCGAACGCGAGCCCCACTGAAACGGGCGCTCGAACACCAGTCCCGAATCTACGGACACGATCGGCGTGGTGCGCGTCGGGGATGCCTTGTGGGTGATGGTATTGAAGTCGTCGCTGAGCTGGTACTGGGTGTGACGCAGACCCAGTTCAGCGCGCAGGAAGCCCGCTGCGCGCTCATTGCGATAGGTGAGGTACGGGTAGGCGTCCACACGTGAACCGTCGGGGCGCTCGTCGTGCTGGAACACCACGGCCTCACTGCGCAGGCCGGTGCTGAAATCGCCCCACAGCGGGAATTCATAGCCGAACTGCGCGCGCGGCAGGCGACGGTAGGGCTCGATGCCGCTGGGAAGGTAAGGGTCGGCGATGGTCCAATCCTGCAAGGCCAAGCTCGCGTTCCAGTAGCGCCCACGACCGAACAGGGTGGCGGTGCTTTCCAGAAGGCTGGACGACGCCATGGTCAGGGAGTCGCCGAAATCCTCGAAGTAGCGCCGGTCCGAAATCTGATTCACGTCGGCGCTTACCTGCCACGTGTCGGTGAAACGGCCGCGATGTTCCCAGGTGAAGGTGCCGCGGTCCCGCTCGGCTTCGCGATCGTTGGGCAACCAGGTCGCCAGCACTTCGCCACGGTGATTCTCGCTCAGGTAGCGGAATTGGCCACCCAGCATGAAGCCGCGCTTGCTCAACAAGCGCGCGTTCAGGGTGGCGTCGTAGTTGGGCGCAAGATTCAGGTAATAGGGCACGGCAATGTCGGTACCGCGTGTGCGTGAAACACCGAACGACGGGAACAAGAAGCCGGTCTTGCGGCGCTCGTCGATGGGGAAGGTGGCGACGGGCAGGTACAGCAAGGGCACCTTGCCCAAACGCACGCTGGCATGACGGACCGTGGCCATGCCTTTGGTCTGGTCGATGTCGATGCGTTTGGCCTTGATGTACCAATGGCGTGCACCCGGATCGCAGGTGGTGTAGGTCACATCCTCCAAACGACTGTGATCGCCCTGATTGGTGGCGCGGGTCGCTTCGCCGTTGCCGCGCACACTCAGCAACTGATAGCGAAGCGCATCGAGTTCGGCGCGCTCCTGCGCCATTTCGCCATGGGCTTGTGCGGCTTCCATCAACATGCCGCTGTCCTGGTATTGGACCTTGCCGTTCGCGGTCCAGATTTCGGCACTCGGGTCATAGTGCAGCAGGTCGGCGGCCACGCGTTGATCGGCACGCAGAATCTCGACATTGCCGCGCAACTGATAGCTGAGCTTGTCGCGGATATCGAAGTCTTCCGCGTAGATTTTGGTCGGCGACTCTTCGCGTTCTTCCGCCGTGCCGCTCAGGGGTCGATAGAACTCGTACAAGGGGTTGGGCCGACACAGCCGCCATTCCTTGGGATCATCGTGGCGCGGCGCTTCCGCATGGACGCCAGGCGCGGCAAGAATGAGAGCAAGACAGCAGGCCAGTTTGCGGACAGGGAAGTTGCAGGGCACGAGCAAGGTCCGGGTGAAACGGCCGCCAGCTTGCCGCAAGCGCGCGCTGCGGGCAATGCAAGTGGGCGAGCGTGCCTTGTTTCAGCCGCCTGCGCTTGTTGCAGTGCGGCGTAATGGGTACAATTTCCGTCCCATTTAGAGCCGGTGTCCGATCCGGCTCCCGCTAACAGGTATTGCCATGCTGCGCGTCACGCGCCTGACCGACTACGCCACCTTGCTGCTGACCGTACTGGCAGCAGCACCGGACGCGGTGTTCAGCGCCACCGCTCTGGCCGAACGTACCCGGCTGGAGCTGACCACGGTCAGCAAGGTGTTGAAACTCCTCGCCCAAGCCGACGTTGTGACCAGCTTTCGCGGCGTCAATGGTGGCTATCAACTGGCACGCGCGGCCGCGGCCATCAATCTGTTTGACGTGGTGCAAGCCATCGAAGGCCCGCTGAGCCTGACCGAATGCAGCAACGAGCACGGGCGTTGCGAATACCAATCCTCCTGTGGGGTGTCGCCCCACTGGCGTCAGATCAATGACATCGTGTCCGAGGCGCTGCGCCAGGTCAGCCTCGCACAACTTTTGACACCTGCCCCGTTGTTGGCCGATGCGTCGCCATCGCCCGCCATTGCCAGCAACTGAGCCCAGACCGAACCGCACCATGGCCACCGAACCCAACGACATCGAACAAGCCCTCGCGCGCCGCTACGAGGCGGGTTTCATCACCGACATCGAGTCCGAATCCCTGCCGCTCGGTTTGAACGAGGACATCGTTCGCGCCTTGTCGGCCAAGAAACACGAGCCGGAGTGGATGACCGAATGGCGTCTGGCGGCGTACCGGCGTTTCATCACGATGCCGATGCCGAACTGGGCCAAGCTCCAGATCGCCCCGATCGACCTGCAGGCGATCAGCTATTACTCGGCACCGAAAGGCCCCAAGTACAAATCGCTGGACGAAGTGCCGCAGGAATTGATCGACACCTACGACAAACTTGGCGTGCCCCTGCACGAGCGCGCCAAGTTGGCTGGCGTGGCGGTGGACGTGGTGTTCGATTCGGTGTCGGTGCACACCACGGTGCACAAGCAGCTCAATGATGCCGGCGTGATCTTCTGCTCGATGTCCTCGGCCATCCAGGACTACCCGGATCTGGTGCGCAAATACCTCGGAACCGTGGTGCCGACGGCGGACAATTACTTTGCCGCGCTCAACTCGGCGGTGTTCTCCGATGGCAGCTTCGTGTTCATCCCCAAGGGCGTGCGTTGCCCGATGGAACTGTCCACCTACTTCCGCATCAACGCCGGCCACACCGGCCAGTTCGAACGCACCTTGATCATTGCCGAGGAAGGCGCCAGCGTGTCGTATCTGGAAGGTTGCACCGCGCCGATGCGCGATGAAAACCAACTGCACGCGGCCGTGGTGGAACTGGTCGCTCTGGATGATGCCAACATCAAATATTCCACCGTGCAGAATTGGTATCCGGGCGATGAGAACGGCGTCGGTGGCATCTACAACTTCGTCACCAAGCGCGCCGAATGTCGCGGTGCGCGCAGCAAGGTGACCTGGACCCAGGTCGAAACCGGTTCGGCCATCACTTGGAAGTATCCGAGTTGCGTCTTGCGCGGCGATGATTCAGTCGGCGAGTTCCATTCGGTGGCACTCACCCATCACCGCCAGCAGGCCGACACCGGCACCAAGATGGTGCACATCGGCAAGAACACCAAGTCGAAAATCGTTTCCAAGGGCATCAGCGCCGGACGTGGACAGAACACCTATCGCGGCCTCGTGCGCGTGGGCAAGGGCGCCGAGGGTGCGCGTAACCACACCCAATGCGATTCCTTGCTCATCGGCAAGAAGTGCGGCGCGCACACCTTCCCCTACGTCGAAGTGAAAAACCCCGGCGCCATCGTCGAACACGAAGCCACCACCTCGAAGATTTCCGAAGATCAACTGTTCTACTGCCGCGCGCGTGGCATCAGCGAAGAAGACGCCGTGTCGATGATCGTCGATGGCTTCTGCAAACAGGTCTTCCGCGAACTGCCCATGGAGTTCGCGGTGGAAGCCAAGAAGCTGCTGGAAGTCACGCTTGAAGGGGCGGTGGGGTAGCGCCCGGGAATTGGGAATCGGGAATCGGGAATCGTAAGAGCGTCGATTTCTCCAGCCGCAGCCCATTCCCGATTCCCGTTTCCCCATTCCCGACGCCCCATTCCCCATTCCCCATTCCCCATTCCCCATTCCCCATTCCCCATTCCCCATTCCCGAAAATGCTAACTATCGAAAACCTGCACGCCCGCATCGCCGGCAAGGACATTCTCAAGGGCTTGAGCCTCACGGTGAATCCGGGGGAAGTGCACGCCATCATGGGTCCCAATGGCGCGGGCAAATCCACGCTCGGCAATGTGTTGGCGGGGCGTGCGGGCTATGAAGTCACCGCCGGTTCGGTCGAGTTCGACGGCAAGCCTTTGCTCGAACTGGCGCCGGAAGAACGTGCCGCTGCGGGCCTGTTTCTGGCCTTCCAGTACCCGGTCGAAATTCCCGGCGTCAACAACACCTATTTCCTGCGCACCGCCTTCAATGCCCAGCGCAAGGCGCGCGGCGAAGCGGAGATGGACTCGATGCAGTTCATGAAGCTGGTGCGGGAGAAGCTGGCGGTTCTGCACCTCAAGGATGAACTGCTCAAGCGCGGCGTCAACGAGGGCTTTTCGGGCGGCGAGAAAAAGCGCAACGAGATCTTCCAGTTGGCCGTGCTCGAACCCAAGCTCGCGATCCTGGATGAAACCGATTCGGGCCTCGACATCGATGCCCTGCGTAGCGTCGCCGATGGCGTCAACACCTTGCGTTCGTCCGAGCGTGCGTTCGTGGTGATCACCCACTACCAACGCCTGTTGGAATACATCAAGCCCGACTTCGTGCACGTGTTGGCGCAAGGTCGCATCGTCGAAAGCGGCGGCCCGGAATTGGCGCTGGAGTTGGAAGCGCACGGCTACGACTGGATCAAGCACCGCGTCGGACCAACGGCGGCTTGAGATGAGCGCACTTCTGCAATCCCTGGCGTCGGGTTTTGAGCCACTGGCCTTGCGCGATGCTGCCGGTCTTGGACCGCTGCGCCGCGAAGCACTCGACCGCGCCTTGGCTAGTGGCCTGCCGGGCAGCCGCGTCGAGCGTTGGAAATACACCTCCTTGCGGGCGTTGGACAAGCGCCAATTCACGGCCGCGGGCGACGTGGATCCCGCCTCGATCGATGCCTCGCTGCTGCCGCCGGCGCCGCGTCTGGTGTTTGCCAATGGCCAATGGCAGGCGCGCCTGAGCGATCTTTCCGACCTGCCTGCGGGCGTTCACTTCGGCCCTTTGTCCACGGCCTTGCAGCAGGAATCGCCCTCGCAACTGGCATTTCTTGCGCGCCGATTCGATGCCGACGATGAAGTGTTCGCGCGCTTGAATCTGGCGCTGGCCACCGAAGGCGCGTTGCTGCGCGTGGCACCCGGTGTGCGTTGCGAGCAGCCCTTGCATGTGGTGCTGATCGGCGTGGCCGATGGCGCCGACCGCGCACATGCCTTGCGGCATCTGATCGAGTTGGGCGATGGCGCCGAACTGGCCGTGGTCGAACACCGCTGGGCCAGTGCCGAGCACGCCAACTTCGCCAACGAACTGATCCAGTTGCAATTGGGTGAGGGCGCAAGCCTCAATCACCTGCGCGTGCAACGCGAGGCCACGCAAGCCACCCAGATGCTGCGCACCGATGTCGGGATGGCGGCGCGCGCTCGTTATCAACGTCTTGATCTGGAACTGGGCGCAAGCTTGTCGCGGCACGAGCTCAACATCGCCCTCTTGGGTGCGGGTGCGCAGGTACAGGCCCATGGCGTGCTGTTGGGTGATGCGCAGCGGCACCTCGATACCCGCCTTGGCATCGAACACGTCGCCCGCGACACCGCCTGCGATCTGCGCTGGCGCGGCTTGGCGGCGCAGTCCTCGCATGTGGTATTCCATGGCGGCATCCTGATTCGTCCGGGTGCCGATGGCACCGATGCACGGCTGTCGAACAAGAACCTACTGTTGTCCGATCAAGCGGCCATCGATACCCAGCCGGTGCTGGAAATCCACGCCGATGAAGTGCAGGCCGCGCACGGTGCCACGGTCGGCAATCTCGACCCCATGGCTTTGTTCTACCTGCGCTCGCGGGGCGTGCCCGAGGCGCAGGCACAGGGCCTTCTGACGGCGGCATTTTGTCGCGAAGTCTTGGCCGTCCTGCGTGCGCACGCGCCCATGCATGCACTGGCCGAAGCCGCGCTGGATGCGCGTCTGGAATCGCTCACATGAGCGCGAATCCGGATTGGTCCGCGATCCGTGCGCAGTTTCCGGTGCTGGACCGACGCGTCCACGGCAAGCCGCTGATCTATTTCGACTCGGCCAATACCGCGCAAAAACCCGAGTCGGTGATTGCCACCGTCGATCGCTTCTACCGGCGGCACAACGCCAACGTCAGCCGCGCCGTCCACACCTTGGGAAATGAAGCCACCGAGGCCTACGAAGGCGCACGCACCGCGCTGGCGCGATTCATCGGCGCACGCAACGACGAGATTGTGTTGTGCAGCGGCACCACCTTTGCCCTCAACGTGGTGGCCTATTGCTGGGCCTTGCCGCGCCTGCAAGAGGGCGAAGTGATCCTCGTTACGCGCATGGAGCACCACGCCAACATCGTGCCGTGGCAACTGGTGGCGCAACGTTGCGGTGCTCGCATTGAGGTGGTGGAACTCCTGGCCGATGGCTCACTCGATCTGGACATGCTGCGCGCCAAGCTCGACGGACGGGTGAAGCTCTTGGCCCTCAGCCATACCTCCAACGTCTTGGGCACAGTCAATCCCGTGCGCGACATCTGCCGACTGGCACGCGAGCGCGGCATCATCACCGTGGTCGATGGTTCTCAGGCCGTGCCGCATCGCAGCGTGGACGTGAAGGAACTGGCTTGCGACTTCTACGCCTTCACCGGCCACAAGATGCTGGGTCCAACCGGCACCGGCGTGTTGTTTGCGCGTCGCGAGCATCTGCAAGCCATGCCGCCATTTCTCGGCGGTGGCGAAATGATCAAGGAAGTGCGATTCGAAGGCACGGTGTTCAACGACCCGCCGCACAAATTTGAAGCCGGTACACCCAACATCGCCGGCTTCGCAGGCCTGGCTGCGGCCGTGGACTACCTCCAGGGCATTGGCATGGAGGCCATCCATGCGCGTGAAACGGAATTGCTGAGCCATCTCACCGAAGAACTCGACCGCATCGAAGGCCTGCGCATCTTCGGCCGCGCACCGGACAAGGCCGCCGTGGTGTCGTTCGCCATCGAAGGCGTGCACTCGCACGACCTGGCCACCCTCTTGGATATCGAAGGCGTGGCCGTGCGCTCGGGCCAACATTGCGCCCACCCCTTGCTGCAATGGCTGGGTGTTGGCACCACCTGCCGCGCCTCGCTGGCCTTCTACAACAGCCACGAAGAAATCGAAGCCTTCATTGCAGCCTTGTCGAAGGTGCGCAAACTGTTGGCCTGATTGGACTCAGGGCGAGGCGTCCCGTTCATTGTGGGGCAGCGCGACAGGCTGCCAACAGGTCATGATCGGCGCGGTATGACTGGGTTGTGACATCGAACAGGCCCAGCAGGGTGTGGAACAGATCGTCGTGGCTGCGCGGTGCGTTTGCGTTCGCACGCAAGCACGTTTGATCCACGTCCATGTCGGCCATCATCGGCGGTGACAGCCAAACAAGCATCGGCACCTTCAGTTGTGCTGCTGGGGCGATGGACCACGGTGCGCCGTGAAGGTAAACGCCGTATTCGCCGAGCGATTCTCCATGATCGGAAACATAGAGCATCGCCGTCGCGTGCCTGTGATCGGAGGCCAGCAGGGCAAGCAACCGAGCCAGCACACTGTCGGTATAGAGAACCGCATTGTCGTAGGCGTTGATGATTTCATCGCGGCTGCAGCGTTCCAATTCAGGGCTGTCGCAGGTGGGCTGGAAGCGTTTGAAGGCGGCGGGATAACGTTCGAAGTAGTTGGGTCCATGGTTGCCGAGCTGGTGCAGGACGATCAGTTGATCTCCTGACGTGGCATTGATGTGTTCGGCCAGCCCTTGCAGCAGGGTTTCATCCAGACAGCGCCCTTCCGCGCAAAGCCCGGGCGCGTCCTGCACCGGCATCGTCTGGAACGGGATGCCATCGCAGGCGCCCTTGCAGCCGGCCTGATTGTCGCGCCACAGCACATTCACGCCGAGCCGGGTCAAGAGCTGCAGCAGGGATTGGTGGCTGATGATCGCGTTGCGGTCGTAGTTCTCGCGGCCGAAGAGCGAGAACATGCACGGAAGCGATACCGCCGTGCTCGTACCGCAGGCCGTGACATCGGAGTAGTTGATGATGTCGCCACGCTTTGCCAGCTCCGGCGTGGTTTGGCGCGCGTAGCCATTGAGGCCCCAGTGATCGGCACGCACGGTTTCACCCACCACCAGCACCACCACCCGTGGCAGGTGCTCGATGGAATCGACTCCGCGACGGGCATCGGCGGCAATCATTTGAGGCGGGCCGCGAAGTACGGCTTCATCCTGCTGGAGCGCACGCGTGGTGGAGACGATGATGTTGCCGGGTGTGATCCGGTAGCGCAGTTCAGGATCGCTGCGCATCAAGGCAAATACGCCCTGTGAAACCGGCGCCAGGGCCGCCAAGCTCAGGCCCGCCATGCCTGTGATGAACAGAACGCGATTGCGCAATGTGCGACGCCAATGGCGCTTCGTCCGACGTGTGGCAAGGACCAGCACAGCGGGCACGATTCCCAGCCAGAACAGGCGTGCGGTGAACAAGGTCGCCAGCATTTCGTGCACTTCGTCCGGATCGGTCAGAAGCACGCTGCGAGCCATGTCCACGTCGTAAACCACGCCAAATTTGTGCATCGAATCATTGACGAGGGCGGTGACGATGAGGAGTGCGCACAGCAAGGGCTTGGTCACCTGACCCCACGCGAATGCGCCCAGGAAAAGCGCATGCAAGGCGAGGATGGCCACGGCCATGGCCACTTGCAGCGAAAGCGGCACCTGCAGGCGTGTCATTTCGCCCCAAAGTGGGCCATTTGCGACTACGACAAACCAGAGGCTTGTCAGAAGAATCAGGGTTTCGTCCGAAAGCCGTGGCCAACATGGCCATGCCCGTGATTGAGCGGGGCGCGGCAGGTCGCACGTTACCGCGCTCATGCGCGGGCCTCCGCGTTGGCGTTGGTGTGGCTCAGGTCGTGGACGATGGTGCTTGGCACCGGCCATGCCCAAACCCGTGCGAGGCTGGCGACGACCAGCCAGCACACGGCCAGCGACCACAGATCGTGCGACCAGAAATGCGCGCCGCGCATTTGCTGTACCCATCCACATACGGTTCCGGTGGCGATGGCCAAGCCCGCTGCAGGCCATCGCCACGCCGGTTTCGCTGGAGCCAAAGCGAATGCAGCAGCCACCCACGCGTAGCCGACACCCGCGTGCGCGGCAGGAAAGCAGGCGCCAGCTCCGGCTTGTAACCACGCCTCGGAAAACAATGGGGCGTAGGGCCGAGTGCCACCAAAGCGTGTCAGATCCCAGGGGCAGTCCACACCGCTCAGTTGCTTCATCGCGGCCAGCGCGATCTGACAGGTCAAAAGGGCGATCGCCATGTAGCCCAAGGGCGCAGTCCAGGTGGTGCCGAACCGGCCCAGGCGACAGCCCAGCCACGCGCCAACCACGACCAGCCAAAGTACGATCGCCAGGTACCGAACATAGGTGTGCAAAAGACTGGAACTCCACCACGCATCGCGTGCGGACCATGCGCCACCTTGCCAGCGATACAAGTGATCGGCGATCCACAGATCACCCCCTGCGTGTTGCAAGGGCCAACTGAGCAGCACCACGGCCAGTGGCGGTACGAATACGGTGCGCCAGCTTGGGCGCGCAAAAGTAGATTGATCTGCCACGCTTTGAAGCCAATGCATCGCTCTGGATCGACACTGCACTTGAATGGGCGTGCAGCTTCGTACCGGCGATGTCGGAAGCGCGTCGGAAAGGTGTTGGCGTGACGTTAAATGCGGTGTGCTCCAGTTCACACCGCACCCTGCGTCAACGGCAATTG
>CAUJJS010000232.1 GCA_963205415.1 Pseudomonadota bacterium | reverse complement strand
TTCATGCGGTTGCTTTGGCTCGACAGCAGGATGTCCACCAGCCCTGAGGCAATTTCACGGTAGGTTTCGATGGCGTCGATCAATTGCACGGTGTGGTCGTAGCAATCGCGCAGGTAGACCTTGGTGGACGCGCCGATGAATGGGGTTTCATCACGCAAGATGGCGTTGAGCATTTCCCGCTGCGGCCAAACTGCGCGCCGCGCCGTCAGCAGGTTGCGTTTGAGGTCGTGGATGCGGGTGATCTCTTCCAGCGACGGCTTGCTGATGACATCGGCCTCGAGTGTCTCCAGCGCCTCGCCGTAGTATTCGAGCAAGGGGAAGAAGGCATCGATGG
This sequence comes from Pseudomonadota bacterium, assembly GCA_963205415.1. GTDB lineage: Bacteria > Pseudomonadota > Gammaproteobacteria > Xanthomonadales > Xanthomonadaceae > Denitratimonas. The sequence continues at coordinate 7,267 of CAUJJS010000232.1, read as the reverse complement.
CGGCGTCGATGATGGCGTAGGCAAAGTAATCGGCACCGTTGGCGTGCAGTTTGCTGTTGCTTGACATCAAGCGTCGGCGCACGGGTTCGAACACGTCTTCGCTGTCTTCCTGAAAGGTGAGCACGAAGTCGGAGCCCACGCAGATCGACAACTGCTCGGTCGAAAGTTGAGCGGTACGCAGGCCAGTCTCAGGATCGGTGCGCACCGGTGGCATCGATCCATCACCCGGTGGCACGCGGGCGACGATGAACAAGCAACTGTCGTAGGCCTCCACCTTCGGGCGCTGGGTGGTGTTGGCGATGTCTTCCAACGCCAAGGGATGGATGTTGAAGCGCTTGCCCACCGCTTGCAGCACCTCGGCATCACCCAAACCGCAGATGTTGACCCAGCGCAGGGTGTGGCCCGGCGGCAGTGGCGGCAGGCGCTGGATGTCGGTGACGTTTTGGCGCACGACCGTGGCCGGGTCGGTATCACGGCCCCACGACATGGTATCGATGCGCGGTGCGCTGGCATCGCTCGGCACCGTGATCGTGCCCGGCGATACACCGGGGGTATGAAGATGACGACGACGCTTGCGATTCTTCATCGTGACTTCCTTGGCATATTGACCCGTCGCGTCGACATGGCGCGGGACTGGGTTCACGTGGCGCGAGTCTAATTCAATCGCGAGGCCCTGCCGTTGGAGCGGCCTCGGACGCTGAGCTTGCAGCGCACGCAGCGCATGGCGACACTGGCAGCGGCGCAATGAGCGCGACGACGGGAACCGGCGGATGCCAGCAGTGCGATTGAACACGCCTTCGGGTGACATTGGCGGCTGGCGCGCCGATCCGATGGGAAAATCGCGCGGCGGTGTGGTCGTGGCGCATGAGATCTACGGTTTGAATCCCAATATCCGTGGTCTGGTCGCTCGTCTTGCCGATAACGGTTTTTCCGCGATTGCACCGGTATTTTTCGACCACTTCGAGCCGGGACTCGCACTGGGCTATGACGGGCAGGACACGGCGCGAGGACGAGAGTTGGCGATGAAGGTCGGCTTCGAGCGTGCCTTGGAGGATGTGGCGGTGGCGGCAGAGGCGCTGCGTGACCGGGTCGAGCATGTCGGCGTGCTGGGCTTCAGTTGGGGCGGCACGGTGGCGTTTCTAGCCAACACGCGGCTCGGAATGCCGGCGGTGGATTACTACGGCAGTCGCACCGTGCCTTTCCTGCACGAAGCACCCAAGGCGCACCTGATGCTGCACTTTGGCGCACACGATCCGCTGATCGATGCGGAGGCCTTGCAAGCCCATCATGATGCCTTGCCCAAAGCCGTGATCCGCGTCTGGAATGCCGGGCACGGCTTCAATTGCGAGGATCGCGCCGATTACGATGAAGCATCGGCGCGCCACGCATTCCGCTATACGCGCCGTTTCTTTCGCTGGGTGTTGGGGTCGTGATGGATCGTGATTTTTTGCTGCATCCACAATTGTTGGCCGACACGGCGATGGTCTGCGATCTGGGCCTGAGTCGCGTGCTGCTGATGGATGATGCCCATTGGCCGTGGCTGATTCTGGTTCCACGACGCAGGCAGTTGCGCGAATTGATCGACCTCGACCGTGAAGAACGCATCGTGCTGGGGGATGAAATCGAGCTTGCCAGTCGCATCCTGCGTGCGCGCTTCAATCCGGACAAGCTCAATGTCGCGGCACTCGGCAATCAGGTCGAGCAACTGCATGTGCACGTCATTGCACGCCATCGCAACGACCCGGCTTGGCCTGCGCCGGTCTGGGGACGTTTGCCAAGACGCAGCTACGAGCCTTCGGCGCGCCAAAGCCTGCTCGATGGCCTGGCTTTGGCGTTTGCTACCGCAGCCTGAGCGCTTGTGGGTGGATTGGAAACGTAATCATCGCGGTGGATGGCGGGCTTGGTAATAAGCTTGGGCCAGTCCTGTCGGGTAGCGCGCCATGAGCAAACGAACTGCGAGCAAAACGGCTTTGCCTCTGTCAGCGCGCTGCAGCCGACGTGATTGTCGCGGGGCGTGGGGCGCGTATCCATGAGCGGGAGTCGGCTTGCGTTGGTTGGCGACATCGGCGGCACCAATGCGCGCTTTGCCCTGACCGATCTGGCAGCGGATGCGGTAAACCTGCACGCCTCGCTCAGCCTGGCCAATGCCGAGTTTGCCAGCCTCCAACATGCCATCGAGCACTATCTTGCGATCGTGCCGGAAGCGCCGCATCGCGCCGCCCTGGCCGTGGCCTGTCCGGTGGGTAGCGACGAGATTCGCCTCACCAATCGCGCGTGGTCTTTCTCGCGCAGTGAATTGCAGCAAGTGCTGGGGATGTCGGAGCTGCGCATGCTCAACGACTTTGGTGCGGTGGCGTGGGCGGTTCCGGCCTTGCAGGCTTCAGATGTCATCACCCTGCACGGCGATGCAAGCCTGCCGATGCGTGGCCCGATCAGTGTGTTGGGGCCGGGCACGGGTTTGGGCGTGGCGATGGTGGTCGGCTCGCCGGAGCAGGGCTGGCACGCGGTGGAAACCGAAGGTGGCCATGTCAGTTTTGCCCCGATTGGTGACGAAGAACGGGCGATCAACGCCTGGTTGACGGCCCGACACGGTCGCGTATCGACCGAACGCTTGCTCAGTGGCATGGGACTGGCGGATATCGATGCCGTGCTGCGCGGCGTGGAGGCGGTGAACATGCCTTCGGCGGCGCATCGAGCATCCTTGCGTGATCCGGCCGAGATCGTGGCCTTGGCCCTGGAAGGTCATGATGCGGCCGCACGCCGCGCACTGGCACGATTTTGCGCGGTGTTGGGCAGTGTCGCCGGTGATTGCGCGCTGATACACGGTGCGCGCAGCGTGGTGATCGCCGGCGGCATCGTGCCACGTTTCCTGCCCTTCCTGCGCGCCAGTGCTTTTCGCGAACGCTTTCTCGCCAAGGGCCGCATGGCGACCTTGCTGGAATCGGTGTCCATCCATGTGGTCAGCCATCCGCATCCAGGCCTTTTGGGTGCCGCCTGCGCCTTGCGTGCAGCGCGGTAAACGGAACCCTCAGCCTGCGCTGGACGTGGCGCGTGTCTCAGGCAGGAACCGACTCAGAACGATGGCCACCAGCACGGTCGCGAGCAGGGTGATGCACATCAGGTGCAGGTAGTGCAGGGGTGTCCAGGCAAAGGTGAAAACCGCGTACAGCAGCACGCCGAAGCCCAGTGCGATCTGGATGGCGCGGGCCTTGGCGCCACGCACGAAGATCGCAACGAAGAAGGCCGCCAGCACGGGCATGGAATACAGGCCATTCAATTGCTGCAAGGTGGCGATGATGCTCTTGGCGTGGGAGTAGAGCGGCACCAGAGCGAGCGAGACCAACATCAGGATCACCTGCAGGCGCTGGCCGATGCGCTTGCCGTCGGCCTTGGGGTTGATGAGCGGCAGATGCAGGTCGAGGGTGTAGAGCGCCGCCGCCGAGTTGAGGCCCGCGTTGTAGCTCGACAACACCGCGCCGGTGATGGCGGCGGCAAAGGCACCGGCCAGCCAAGGCGGCAGCACGTCGGCGACCAGCCGCCCGTAAGCATCATCATTGATGTCGCCATAGAGTTTGAACGCGATGATGCCGGGCAGTACCACGATCAGCGGTGTCAGGAGTTTCAGCAAGGCCGCAGCGTAGATGCCTTTCTGGGCCTCGCGCACGTCGCGTGCGGCCAGCGCGCGCTGGGCGATCAGCATGTTGGTGCCCCAGTAGAAGATGTGCGCAAACGCCATGCCGGTCAGCAGGGTCGGCCACGGAATATCGGATTGGGCATCACCCCAGAGAGTGAGGCGTTCGGCCGGAATGCCGCTCAGATCCCAGCCGATGCGATCCAGCGCGAACCAAGTGACGAGTGCGCCCATCGCCAGCAATACCAGGCCCATGTAGGTATCGGAAATCGCGATGGCGCGCAGGCCACCCAAGGCGGCGTACGCGAGACCGGCCAGCGCAAACAGGCAGGCGATGGTAAGGATCGACAGGTCGAGCTCGAACATCGACTGCATGAAACGGGCGCCGGTGTAGAGCACCATCGGCAGCAGGATGAAAACGTAGCCCATGAGGAACAACAGGGACACCATGCGTCGCAGCCCTGCACCATGGGGCAGGCAGCGTTCCAAGAGTTCGGTGGTGGTGGCGCAGCCGTAGCGGTAATACATCGGCACCAGCACCTTGGCCAGCACCAGCAAGCCCGCGATCGCGCCGAACTCCCACCAGACTTGCAGAAGATTCTGGGCACCATTCATGCCCACGATCTGTTCGGCGCTGATATTGGTCAACAACAAGCTGCCGGCAATGAAGGGCCAACCGAGGTGACGGCCGGCGAGAAAGAAATCCTGGGTTGAGTCGCTGCCGCGTGCCTCGCGGCGGTAGCGCCACCAGGTGGCCAAGGCCACCAAGCCGGTCAGAATCAGAAAGACGGCAACTTGCACGAGCGAGCTGGACATCGGCGTTGGCCTCGAGGTGTAGGCCAGATCGCGAGCGCATCCAACCAGAGCGGGGCGAAAAGTCCGTGTCGGCGGTCGAGAAACCACGCTTCGAGCGACGACACGAACGCATGAGCGTCAAAAAAGCTCCCCGAGCGCTTCACACGCTCGGGGAGTTGGCACGGGCCTCAGAACCGGTAGCTGGCACCCAACAGCAGGGTGCGACCCCACTTGATGTATTCCAGCGGACGATCCTTGGTGCCGGCGTAGGTGCGGTAGGCTTCGTCGGTGAGGTTGCTGGCCTGCAACAACAGCGTCAGACCTTCCATCGAGCTGCCGTCGGCGAAGCTGTAGCTCAGCTGTGCATCGGTGATGTTTTCCCCGACCACGTAGCGCAGGGTGCGATTGCCGTCGAAGTTGCCGATTTCGCCGATGAAGTCCGAACGACGGCGGTTGTTGATGCGGAACTCGAAGCCGTTGCGCTGGTAGTAGGCGGTGAAGTTGTAGACCTCATCTGACAGGCCGGGCAGGGCGATGTCACCTTCACCGATACTGGATGCGCTTTCCGGATCGCGGATCTCGATGTTGCTGTCGGTGAAGCTGGCGCTGGCCAGGATGCCAAAGCCTTCCAATGCCGGGCTGAACAACTCGAAGGGCAGGGATGCGGTCAACTCCAAGCCCTGCAGGGTGCCGCCGTCGCCATTGAACGGTGCGCTCATGGTGCCATGGCTCAACACCGGTGCTGAACCCGGCGCAGGCACATAGCCGACCAGAAGATCGGTAAAGTCGTAGCCATCGCGGGTCTGGGTGTAGATGTAGCTGCGCAGGTCCTTGTAGAAGAGCGCCGCGGCCACATAGCCCTTGCCATCACCGAAGTATTTCTCGTAGGAGATGTCCAGCGCATTGGCCCGCCATGGATCGAGCTGCGGGTTGCCGCCGCCGGCGCCGGGCTTGCCAGTGGCCGGATCCACGCCGAATTCGACCGAAGCGCGCAACTGATCCACGCGTGCCCGGGCGACCTGACGGGCCAGCGCCACGCGCAGGGTCTGGTCATCGGCAAAGCCGAAGGCCAGATTCAGGCTCGGCAGCACATCGGTGTACTTCTTGCCATTGGAATAGGGGCGGATTTCCTGACCGGCAGGCTGCGAGCCGTCCCAAACGCGGGAGGCCGAGGACTGATCGGTGGCCTGGACCTGTACGCCGACGTTGCCGCGAACCGACACTGCGCCCCAGACCGTATCGATATTGCCTTGCACATAAGCCGTGCTGATCTTCTCGTCGACCGTCCAAGCCTTGGGAATGAGGTAGGCGGCCGAACTGTCGCTGGGGTTGAAGCTCATGTACTGGCCGACGGCGCCTGGAACGTTCCAAGAAGGAACGAAGCCGACGCCGGCAAAGCCCAAGTCCACCAGGCCGTACTGGAATTCGGAGCCGATGGCGGTGTCGCCCTGGATGCCGACGTTGATGCTGCCCTCAGGCTGAGTCTTGTTCTTGCTGCGATCCGAATAGTTGATGCCGAGGCGAAGCGCCGAGAACATCCCGTCGATGGCGTCGGGCGCCGGCAGGTCCGCATCGAGGCGGAAGCTGGTCAGCTCGTCCTCGACCTTGGGCACCTTGCCGTAACCGGAACCGTAGATCGAATTGCGCAGGAACAACTGGCTGGCATCGGAATAATCACGGCCCGGCGTCAGTTGCGAAAAGCCGTTGCTGCGCAGGTCGAGGGTGATGGAATCCAGTTGCGGTGCCGGCACAAGCTGCAGGTTGTTTTCAAGGTTGAGTTCATCACGCTTGGCGCGCGACCAGCTCAGATCGGCCGTCAGCATCGCCTCGCCCAAGACCCACTCGTTGCGCCAGCCGGCGGCATTGATGTGGTCGTCGCGGTCGTTGTACATGCCGCGAACCAGTGGATAAACATTGCCGGCCACGCCACCGGTGAAGGTGCCATTGCCGTTGACCACCGGCTGGGTGACATTCAATCGGTCATAGCCGCCGTTGTAGTCGCCGATGTGTACTTCGAACTGATTGGCGGTGTTTTCCTGCTGCGCACGCGACAGGAAGACGTCGAAGGTGCTGTACCAGGTGTCGGAAGGACGCGCTTCCAGCGTGGCCATGAGGCCATTGCGCTTGGTGTAGCCGGTACGGCGCAGGGCCTTGATGCCGTCCGAATAGTAGGTGCCGGCGGCAACGCCAGGACGCCAGTTGTCACCGATTTGGCGCCAGGGCTCGTAGAGGCCGACCTGTTCTTCTTGGATCGGCGTATCGGCGTGCGAGAAGCCGATGGCGAAACCCACATTGCGGTTGGCGTTCTGGCCGACGTAGGCGACATTGAATCGGTTGCCGGTGCCATCGGCATTGGCGGCCGAACCGAGCGAGTTGTGTTGGTAGCGGCCGCTGACGGACAGCACGAAATCGTCGTAGTCCAAGGGGCGCAGGGTGCGCATGTCCATGGTGCCCGACAGGCCCTGGCCGACCAGTGCCGCGTCGGGAGTCTTGTAGACGGTCACACCGGCCATCAATTCGGACGGATATTGATCGAACTCGACGCTGCGGTTGTCACCGGTGCTGACCAGTTCACGGCCATTGAGCAAGGTGGTTGAAAAATCAGGTGACAGACCACGCACGCTGATGACTTGCGCGCGACCGGCCACGCGCTGCGCGGCAAGGCCCGGCAGGCGTGCGATGGATTCAGCGATCGAGACGTCGGGCAGCTTGCCGATATCTTCGGCCGAGATCGCCTCGACAATGGACGTCGCATCGCGCTTGATGTCGATGGCGCGCTCGATACCACCGCGAATACCCGTCACCACGATGGTGTCGAGCTTCTTGGATTCCTCAGCCTTG
>CAUJJS010000231.1 GCA_963205415.1 Pseudomonadota bacterium | reverse complement strand
CAGAACACGATCTTTCACCTGCTGCTGCAAGCCCAACCCGCGCTGCGGCAATCGGTGTGCGCGCGTTATGGCTGCACCGCCGAGGGCGTGCCGGTGAACCTGCCGCAGTCGCACTGATCGACGGCGCATTCAGCGCCAATTGGCGTGGCCTTCCCAGAAGGCCACGCTGCGACGATAGGCGTCCCGATCCAGCGCCACACCCGATCCACCTTCTTCCAAGCCCAGCGCATTGCGCATCATGGTGATCGGTGCCATCGGAATTTCTTCCGGCGTCATCGTGTAAAGGCAGCCGACCACGCCCCAATCGGCCTCGATGCGCGTGCCTTCTTTCGCCAGTTGCCCACGGTCGTAAAGGATCGGGATCAGATACTCGGCCACCGGCGGCTCGATGCCTTCAAACCAACGCACCAACACGGGCAGTTCCTCGCGCGTGCGAGCCTCGTAGGCACTGGTCAAACGCGAGCGATTGGCCTCATCGATGGCAATCACCGAGCAGCGGGTCGAGGTCCAGTTGCGGTGCACATGCAAGGCACAGAACGAAGCGTAACCGGCACGAATGGCCACGGGTGTTTCGCGATTGATGTGCGCCACGAAGTCTTCGGCGGACACATCCTGGATGGCGGTGCGTCGTCGGTCGGCTGGAAACAGGCGGACACGGGCAAAGTCGGTCAGTTCGATGGACATGGCAGATCAAGCAATGGGTGAAGGATCAGAGGATTGAACCGCTGATTATCATTGATCGTGTCCTGTAGGTCGGATCAAGGCCCACCGAGCCGGATCCGACGATTGTTTCCACGCATCGGTCGGCGCCACGCCTTCGGCGTTTGAGCTGACCTACGAAGTCATGCTCACACAGCATGCGCAGGAAGGGATGCAGCCACGCTGCAAGCCCGTTACCCTTGCGTGCGAACCCCATTGGTCCGAGGCCCGCATGAGCCAGAGCACGCCCAAGCAACGCTTTCAGGAAGCCGCGACACTGTTTCGCAACAAGGACTTCGACGCCGCGCTGGCAATCCTCGATGACTTGATCGTGATCCAACCCAAATCCGCGCCCTTGCACTTTCATCGTGGACGTTGCCTGATCGCGCTGGATCGTGAAGAAGAAGCGATCTCGGCACTGGACACCGCACTGGAATTGGCCCCCGAGCATGTGCCCTTGTTGCTGGAGCGCGCGCAACTGGGTGGTGATGAGAACTTTGATCCGTTGCCGCTGCTGCGCAGCGCACATCAACTGGAACCGGACAATGCACAGGTGCTGTTTCAACTGGCGAACGGTGAGCTCATGGCCGCCGAAGACGATGCGGCTCGCAAGGCCGAGGCCCTGGCGCATTTGAATCGCAGCCTCGAACTGGACCCGACTCGCGAAGAAGCCTTTTTGCTTCGCGCCATCTGGCATCAAGGGCGCGCGATCCATTCGGAAAAGGCCACGCGCAAGGTTCGTGACATCTATGGCATGGAGTACGACCGCGACGCGCTGGAAGCCGCTCTGCAGGATTACACCCGCGCCTGTGAACTGAACAGTTCGAACCGCAATCATCGCAGCTGCGCCAAAATCGCCGAGCAACTGGGCCAATACGAGCTGGCCACCGAGCACTTCGATCAAATCCTGGCACAACTGCCCGCCGATTCCAGAACACGCATTCACGTGCAAGAGGAGCGTGATCGCTGCGCCAAGGGCGAAGCCGGCGCGCGCGAGGCGGTGGCAAATTTGTTTTCCGATCTTTCCGCAAGCGACTCACCCGAACGCAGCCTGAGTGATGACATGAGCTACGCCATCACCCAAGGCGTGGCCGCGATGGTGCGACAAGGCTCGGATGTGAACTCGGCGCTGGAAGCACTGATCGGAGATGAGTCTCCTGATGGCATGGTCGCCACCAATATCGCCTTCCAGCTTTACAACCACGGCAACGAGCCGGCGCCGGACTTGGTCGAAGTCGCAGCCAAGGATTTCCCAAGCTATCAGCGCAGCCACGCCGACGCCTGCGAAAAAGCCTTGACCACCTTGGGCTATCAAGTGCTCGGCGATGTCGAGGCCACCGGCCTGATGGCCAATCTGGGCATGCGGGCGCTGGTGCGTGTGTTCGTCCACCCCGAATACGGCAGCGCCGCCGCGTTTGCGCTCAAGCCCAAGTGGCCGGGGCTGCTCGGCTTCATCATCGCCTTCGTGACCGGCAAATGGAAGATTGCGCGCATGCTCGAATGCATGACGCGCTTCGAGGATGGCCTGTTCATGGGCAGCCGCGCGTCTGGCCCCGATCCCTTCGACTACAACGCCGAACCCCGCATCGAGTTCGAGAAGTTGCCGAGCAAAACCTCGCCCAAACAGGTGGCCGAACGCCATATCGAGCGCGTCAAGGCGCGCTTGGCGGAAGGCCACGCCATCACGGCGTCAGATTCAATCGAGACCGTGGACGCGCACTGGGCGGAAATCACCGAAATCAAGAATGCCTACCGTGAGAGCATCGGCTATGTCACCGAGGCGGAATTGCGCACCCTGCTGGGAAGCAATTACGAGCGCCTGGCCGACAAGATTCAGAATCGACTGATGGCCTTGTCCGGCGCCTGATCGCCCGCGCCCGCACCCCTGACCTTTGGCAGTTGCACGGCGTGCGGCCCGGGCCGACAGTGGCTTGGTTTTCACTAGGCCACGGAACCCACGATGCAAACGATTGCCCGCTCCTCAGCCCTTTCCACCGCCCTGCGTTGCGCACTGGGGCTGGCCTTGTTCTCAGCGCTGCCGGCACAGGTTCTGGCCGCCGAACAGTGCCCGCTCGTGACGCCATCCGAAGCCGAAGCCCGCGCCTTGCAGGCCCGCGTGCTGACCATCGATACGCACGTCGACATCGGCCCCGATTACGCCAGTGACAAGCTCGATCCGGGTGGATTCACACGCGCGCAGGTCGATCTTCCCAAGATGCGCGCCGGTGGCCTGGATGCCGCCTTCCTCATCGTCTACACCGGCCAGAGCAAGCTCGACGAGGCCGGTTATCGTGCCGCCCGCGAAGCTGCCGAGGACAAATACCAAGCCATCATGCGCCTGACGCGCGCCTATCCGGATCAAGTCGGCCTGGCCACCACGCCCGCTGAAGTGCGCGCGTTGCACGATGCCGGCAAGCGCGTCGTTCTGATCGGCATGGAAAATGCCTACCCACTCGGCCCCAGCGTGGCCGATGTTCCGATGTGGGCGGCGCGTGGCGTGCGCTACGTCAGCATCACCCACATGGGCAACAACCAGTTTGGCGGCAGTTCCAACCCCAATGCCGAATTGGGTGATCCGGCAGAAGATCCGGGCTTGAGTCCCACCGGCAAGGACCTCGTCCGTGCGCTCAACGATGCCGGCATCATGGTCGACATTTCCCATGTCGGAAAGCGCACCAGTCTGGAGGCCATCGCCTTGTCGCGGGCACCGGTGATCGCCTCGCATTCGGGCGTCAAAGGCGTGTACGACAATCTCCGCAATCTGGATGACGAACGCCTCGACGCGCTCGCCAAGAACGGTGGCGTGGCGCAGATGGTGGCCTTCCGCGGCTACGTCGCGGCCATCGATCCGGCGGTCAAGGCGGGCATGGAGGAACTGGGCAAGAAGTATTTTTCACAAGGCTGGGAAAAAGCCACGCCCGAGCAGATCGCAAGTTTTGAACGCGAGATGCTGGCGCTGCGCAACAGTCATCCCGACGTGAGCCTCACCCAGTATGTCGATCACATCGATTACGCGGTCAAGCGCATCGGCATCGAACACGTCGGCATCGCCTCGGACTTCGACGGCGGTGGCGGCGTGAAAGGCTGGGACGATGCCATCGAAACCGTCAATGTAACCCGCGAACTGATGCGCCGTTGCTATAGCGAAGATCAGATCCGCGCGCTGTGGGGCGGCAACGTGCTGCGCGTGCTGGGTGAAGTGCAAGCCAAGGCCAAGCCCGCCCAGTAAGATGCACGGATCACCGAACCGCAGGGCTCGGTGATCCCATTCCTTGCCGCGAGCGTGCGCATGAAGGTTCTCCAAGTCCGTCACCCACTCGTGCAGCACAAGATCGGCCTGCTGCGGGATGCCACACTCAGCACCCGAGGATTTCGCGATCTGGTGACCGAGCTGGGCACCCTGCTGGCCTACGAGGCCACAGCGGATCTCGATCTGGAATCGGCCGTGCAGACCGGCTGGGCCGGACCCGTCACGGTGCAACGCATTGCCGGCGCCAAACTCACCCTGGTTCCCATCCTGCGCGCCGGCCTCGGCATGCTGCCGGGCGTGTTGTCCTTGGTTCCGACCGCACGCGTAAGCGTGGTCGGCATGCGTCGCGACGAGCACACCCTGCAGCCGGTGCCCTACTTCGAACACCTCACCGGACGCATGGACGAGCGCACCGCCTGCGTGCTCGATCCGATGCTGGCCACCGGCGGCAGCCTGATCGCCACGATCGATCTGCTCAAGCAGGCCGGTGCCCGCCGCATCAAGGCCATCACCCTGGTGTGTGCGCCGGAAGGTCTGCGCGCGGTCGAAGCCGCGCATCCGGACATCGAGATCTACACCGCGGCGATCGACGAACGTCTGAACGAACGCGGCTACATCCTCCCTGGCCTGGGCGATGCCGGTGACCGGATTTTCGGCACCCGTGCTTGATGGGACGGTGGATGCGCTGCGCTTATCCGCCCTACGCCATCCTCGCTGATGTGATGGTGGATGCGGCCTGCGGCCTTATCCCCCCTACGCCATCCTCGCCGAAGGGCGGATAAGCGCAGCGCATCCGCCAGCATTCCTGCCGTCTGTTATCCCCGACATCAAAGCGATTTGGCGGCATCCACCACGGCTTCAACCGTGATGCCGAAGTGCTGATACAGCACATTGGCCGGCGCCGAGGCACCAAAGCTATCGATGCCGATGACCTTGCCATCCAGACCCACGTATTGACGCCAGAAGCCAGTGACGCCCGCTTCGACCGCCACGCGCTTGCGGCACCACGAGGGCAGCACGCCTTCGCGCCATTCCAAGGGCTGACGCTGAAACACCTCGGTATTGGGCATCGACACCACGCGCGCCTTGACGCCCTGCGCGTCGAGTTGGCGCGCGGCCTCCATCGCCAATTCCACTTCCGAACCGGTGGCGATCAAGATGACATCAAAGCGTGCTTCGGCTGGATCCGACAGCACGTAACCCCCACGCGCGATATCGGCGACTTGCTGGGTGCTGCGGTGTTGGTGCGGCAGGTTCTGGCGACTGAAGATCAAGCAACTGGGGCCGGCACGATGTTCGATCGCCGCCTTCCACGCCACCGCGCTTTCCACTGCATCGCAAGGCCGCCAGACCGAGTTGTTCGGGATATAGCGCAGGCTGGCCAGATGCTCGACCGGTTGGTGGGTGGGGCCGTCTTCGCCCAGACCGATGGAGTCGTGGGTGAAGACGTGGATGCTGCCGGCAGGGATCAGCGCGCTCATGCGCAAGGCATTGCGCGAGTAATCGGCAAACACCAGGAAGGTGGCGTCGTACGGAATGAATCCGCCGTGCAAGGCCAAGCCGTTGGCGATAGCGGTCATGCCGAATTCGCGCACACCGTAATAGACGTAGTTGGCATCGGCGTCATCACTGACAACCGATTTGCTGCCCTTCCACAAGGTCAGGTTGGAGCCGGCCAGATCGGCCGAACCGCCAATCAATTCCGGCAAGCCCGGGGCAAAGGCCTCGATCGCCATCTGCGAGGCCTTGCGCGAGGCCACGACCGGGCCTTCGGCCTGAAGCTTGGCGATGTAGGCATCCGCCAGCGCCGCGAAATCCTGCGGTAACTGACCGCTCATGCGGCGTGAAAACTCGCTGGCCAAGGCCGGGTGGGCGCTTTGGTAAGCATCGAAAGCGCGATCCCAAGCGGCTTCGCGTGCGCTGCCGGCCTGCTTGGCATCCCACGCGGCATACATCTCGCGCGGCACCTCGAACGCGGCATAGGGCCAGCCCAGAGCTTGCCGGGTTGCGGCCAACTCGTCCTTGCCCAAGGGCGCACCGTGCGAGGATTCCTTGCCGGCCTTGTTGGGCGAACCAAAACCGATCGTGGTCTTGCAGCAGATCAGGGTCGGGCGCTCGACTTCAGCCTTGGCGGTGCGAATGGCTTGTGCGATTTCCTCTGGATCGTGGCCATCGACGTGGCGGATCACCTGCCAGCCGTAGGCTTCAAAGCGCTTGGGCGTGTCGTCGGTGAACCAGCCGTGGACTTCGCCGTCGATCGAGATGTTGTTGTCGTCGTAGAGCGCGATCAATTTGCCAAGGCCCAAGGTGCCGGCGAGCGAGCAAGCTTCGTGCGAAATGCCTTCCATCAGGCAGCCATCACCCAGAAACACCCAGGTGTGATGATCGACGATGGCGTGACCGGGCTGGTTGAAGCGCTGCGCCAACAATTTTTCCGCCAGAGCCATGCCCACCGCATTGGCCAAACCCTGACCCAGCGGGCCAGTGGTGGTTTCCACGCCCGGCGTGGCGTGCGCTTCCGGGTGGCCAGCGGTTTTGCTGTTGAGCTGGCGGAACTGCTTGAGGTCGTTAATCGAAAGTGCGTAGCCGCTCAGGTGCAGCAGCGCGTACTGCAGCATCGACCCGTGCCCATTGGAGAGCACGAAACGGTCGCGGTTCACCCACTTGGGATTGGCCGGATTGTGGCTCAAAAAATCGCCCCACAGCACCTGAGCGATGTCGGCCATACCCATCGGCATGCCGGGGTGGCCACTGTTGGCCGCTTGCACGGCATCGGCAGCAAGGAAACGAATGGCGTTGGCAAGGTCGCGGCGGCTGGGCGTCGTCATGGGCAAGGTCACGATTTGAACAGGGGAAGGGGCCGCCAAGCGGGCAGCGTGGCCCGCTATTGTCCCATCCCGCGCCGAGGCTGTCTTGTGCTGCGTGCCTTGCGGGCGGCAAATTGTGATGTGCGATGCCCACCGGGCGCCGTCGGCGCCCGGCTCGGATGCATCAGTTCTCGAAGCCGTCGCTGAAGATCAGGTTGCCATCCACGGTCAGGGTGACCGGCACCACGATCAAGTCGGTGCCATTGCCCGGTCCCGTGTCGGGATCGTCGCTGTGTACACACAG
>CAUJJS010000230.1 GCA_963205415.1 Pseudomonadota bacterium | reverse complement strand
ATCACGGTGACATCGAGCACCGATTGCAGCTTGCCGGCCATGGCGTCCAGAACGGCTGCGACCCCGCCTGCACGCGGGCGCAGCAGGTGCTGGAATGGCGGTGACTGGCGCGCATGCTTGGCTTGGGTGAAGCGCGTGCCCTCGACGAAGTTCATGATCGAAACCGGAATGGCAGCGAACTTGGCGCAGGCGGCGCGGGTGGCGTCGAGGTCTTGGGTACGCAGTTCCGGATGCCGCCGCAAGCTTGCCTGCGAATGGCGTTTCATGAAAGGAAAATCCAGCGCCCACCAGGCCGCGCCAAGAAACGGCACCCAGATCAGCTCCTGTTTGAGGAAAAAGCGCAACAGCGGGATGCGACGATTGAAAACCGATTGCAGCATCGGAATGTCGCACCAACTGCGATGATTGCAGAGCACCAGATAGCGTCCATCGCGACGCAAGTCGGAATCACCGTGCACCTGGATGCGGGTTGGCGTGAGTGCCTTGATCAGGGCGCTGTTGACGCTCACCCAAGATTCGGCGATGGCGGTCAGCAACGCCGTCAACACGCGACGGATCGAGGCTACGGGCAACACCAGTTTGAACAGTGTCGCCACCAGCAACAGCGGCACGTGGACCAAGGTGTTCAGGCAGACCAGACAGGCAGCCAACGCGGTGCGCAGATAACGCAACAAGGCCATTCCGAGGATGAGCAAGCGGGCGCACAGTGTAGCGGCAGCCTTGCGCATCGTGACCGCCGTGCCGACCCGCGCGATCGCGAGCCGGCACGGCGGCGAGTCACTCCAGCAGCGAACGCAACATCCAAGCGTTCTTTTCGTGCACCTGCAAACGGCCCGTCATCAAGTCGGCGGTGGGATCATCGCCGGCGTCGGCTGCCGTCTTGAGCACCTTGCGCGCGGCCTTGCAGAGTGCCTCGTTTCCGGCCAGCAACTGCGTCACCATGCCCTTCCAATCGGGCACTTTGTCCGCTGTGGATGTCTCCTTGATCGAGGCCAGTTTTACGAACTCGGCATAGGAAGCCGGCGCGAAGTAACCCAGTGCGCGAATGCGCTCGGCGATTTCGTCCAGCGCGGTCCACTGCTCGGTGTATTGGCCTTCGAACATGGTGTGCAGGGAGTTGAACATTGGCCCGGTCACGTTCCAGTGGAAGCCGTGGGTCTTGAGGTAAAGCGTGTAGGCATCGGCGAGAAAATGCGACAAACCGTCCGCAACTTTTGCGCCTTGGGCGTCCTTGATTCCGGTGTCGGCTTTCATCGTCAGCTCCTTTTGGGGTGGGTGGCATTAACCTACGCGTTCTGCCGCGACGAAGGAAATGGATTCTTTCGTTGTTTTCGATAGATGGGGCCAATGGCCGCACGATCAAGACTCCCTGCACTCAATGCCTGCCCCGACCATTCCCGATCCCGCTGCAGCACGCAGTCGTGACCAAGGCCGCCTGCGCGGTCTGCGCGCCAAGCTCAAAGCTGACGATGCCGCGGCCTGCGCCCGTTATCGTGCCGAAGTGGACGCTTCATTGGCGATGTGTCAGGCGCGGGCCGAGGTCGTGCCGCGTGTGCCGTTGGATGAATCCCTGCCCATCACCCAACACGCCGAACGCTTGATCGAACTGATCGGCCAACATCAGGTCGTCGTGGTGGCGGGCGAAACCGGCTCGGGCAAAACCACCCAGCTACCCAAGATCTGCCTTGCCGCCGGACGTGGCGTGCGCGGCCTCATCGGTTGCACCCAGCCACGTCGCATCGCCGCACGCGCCGTGGCCACGCGCGTGGCACAGGAATTGGACGTCGAACTGGGCACGGCGGTGGGCTATCAAGTGCGCTTCACCGAGCGTAGTTCGGAGGACGGTTTCATCAAGTTCATGACCGACGGCATCCTCTTGGCGGAGATCCAGTCGGATCGATTCCTGTCGGCCTACGACACCCTCATCATCGACGAAGCGCATGAGCGCAGCCTCAACATCGACTTCCTTCTGGGTTATCTCAAGACCCTGTTGCGCAAGCGCCGCGACCTGAAACTGATCGTGACTTCAGCCACCATCGACACCGAGCGTTTTGCCGCGCACTTCGATGCGGCGCCGGTGGTGACGATCGAAGGACGAGGCTTTCCCGTCGAAACCCGCTATCGCCCGCTCGATGCGGCGCTGGAAAAGGAGGGTGAAGGCATTGGCATCGGCGAGGCCATCGTGCGCGCGGTGGACGAGGCCACGCGCGAGGATCCGCAGGGCGATGTGCTGGTGTTCCTACCGGGCGAGCGTGAAATCCGCGAATGCCATCAGCAATTGGAACGGCGCAAATACCGCGAAACCGAAGTCTTGCCCCTGTATGCGCGACTGTCGGTCAAGGATCAGGACCGTATCTTCCGGCCCGGCCCAGGACGGCGAATCGTGCTGTCCACAAACGTTGCAGAAACCTCATTGACGGTGCCGCGCATTAGTTTCGTGATCGATCCCGGTTTGGCGCGTGTCAAGCGTTACAGCCCGCGTGCCAAGCTCGAACGCCTGCACGTCGAGCCGATCAGCCAGGCCAGCGCCAACCAGCGCGCAGGTCGTTGTGGGCGCACCGCGCCGGGCGTGTGTTTTCGACTGTATTCGCAGGCCGATTTCGAGGCACGTCCACGCTTTACCGATCCGGAAATCCTGCGCGCCTCGCTGGCGGGTGTGATCTTGCGGATGCTGGCCTTGGGCTTGGGGCGGATCGAGGCATTTCCGTTTCTGGAAGCGCCGGACGAACGCGCCATCACTGACGGCTGGCAGCAATTGCAGGAACTGGGCGCGGTCGATCGAGAACGCCATCTGAGCCGGATCGGACGCGACATGGCGCGCTGGCCGGTCGATGTCGCCTTGGCGCGTATGGTGATTGCAGCGCACGCCCATGGCGTGTTGCGGCAGATGCTGGTGATCGCCGCCTTCCTCGGCATTCAGGACCCGCGCGAGCGGCCGGCCGATCGGCGTCAGGCTGCCGATCAGGCGCATGCGGAATTTGCCGATCCGCGCTCGGAATTTGTCGGAATCCTCAAGCTCTGGGAGGCCTATCGTTCCGCACACGAGGATCTGAGTCAGTCGAAATTGCGCGAATGGTGCGAGAGACATTTTCTTGGCTTCCTGCGCATGCGCGAGTGGCGCGAGCTGCATCGCCAGTTGCGGCTTCTGACCGAAGAACAAGGGTGGACGAGCGCGCATCCGACCGTCACCGAGAAGGACCGCGAAGCCCAGCCATCCGACCGCAAGCCGCCCACCGCCATCGAGACTGAAGCCGGCAACCGCTTCACCGAACCGGATGCTGCGACCTACGCCTTGTTGCACCGTGCCGTGTTGGCCGGTTTGCCGACCCAGATCGGGCAGAAGAACGACAAAGGCCTGTTCGAAGGCCCGCGTGGGCGGCGTTTCCAGGTATTTCCCGGATCGGCGCTGGCGCGCCAGTCACCGCGCTGGCTCTTGGCCGCGACCCTGCTTGATACCCAGAAGGTTTGGGCCATGACCTGCGCACGGATCGAGCCGGATTGGGTGATCGCCGAACTCGATCACCTGCTGGTGCGCAAGCACTTCGATCCGCACTGGGCGCGCGCGCAGGGGCGCGTGCTGGGTTTCGAACAGATCAGCCTGTTCGGTTTGGTGCTGGCAGCCAAGCGCCCGATCCATTACGGCGGCTTGTACCCGGCGGAGGCACGCGAAATCTTCGTGCGACAGGCGCTGGTTCCCGGTGAAATCGACACGCGCGCCGGTTTCGTCGAGCGCAATTTGGCCACTCTGGAAATGGCCCGCGAAGAAGAAGCCAAGTTGCGCCGAGCGGGCTTGGTGGCTGATGAGGATTGGCAGGCGCGCTGGTATCTGGATCGACTGCCGCCCGAGATCAACAGCGTCGCGGGATTGGAAGCTTGGCATCGACGCCTGAGCGATGAGCAAAAGCGTGCGCTGCAATGGCCGCTCAGTGAACTTTTGCCGGGGGAAGGCAGTGATGTCGATCGTTTCCCGAAGTATTGGACGCTGGGTGTGGCGCGACTGGCCTTGCACTATCACTTTGCCCCCGGCGATGCCGACGATGGCGTGACGCTGGACCTGCCTTTGCACCTGCTCAACGCACTGGATGCCGCGCGTGTGGAATGGCTGGTGCCGGGATTGGTGGAGGAAAAAGTCACCGCACTCATCCGTGGCTTGCCCAAGGCGCAGCGTCGCAATTTAGTGCCGGCACCGGATTTTGCGCGCGCCTTTTTCGAAGCGTGGTCTTCACCGTCGGCCGACAGTCTGCGTGGCGAACTGGCGCGGTTTCTGGCGCGTGTTACCGGTGTTGCGATCGGGGCGCTGGATTTTGATGAGGCTGCGTTGGAAGCGCACCTGCGCTTGCGTATTCGCTTGCTGGACGAGCGAACGCGCGAGCTGGCGGTATCGCGTGATCTGGGTGACTTGCGACAGCGCTTTGGGGATCGTGCGCAACAGGCATTTGCAGCTCGCGTCGGGCGAGAGATGGCCAGCGAGGGCCTGACGGTCTTTCCGGATCAGCCCATTCCCGAAAGTGTGATGGGCGAAGCCGGCGTGCCGGCTTTTCCAGCCTTGGTGGATGAGGGCGAGACGGTGGCGCTGCGCGTGTTTGCCGATGCTGGCAAGGCGCGGGAGTCCCATCCGCGCGGTGTGTGCCGCTTGCTGCAACTGGCCTTGGCTGATCGCGCAAAACAGGCACAAAAGCAGCTTCCGGTTTCGCCGAAGTTGGGCCTTCTGTATTCCGCGATCGAATCGCAGGAGCGTCTACGTTCCGATCTGGTACAAGCGGCATTTTTGGCCTTGGTGGGCGAAGATCTTGGGAGGATTCGGGACAAGGCGGCGTTCGAGGCGCATGTGGCTGATGTCGGCCGGAAGCTTTTTGCCGAGGCAATGCGGAACTTGGAATTGGCTGAGGCGATCCTAGGCCGCGTCGCCACCCTGCGCCCGCAACTGGAGCCGCCGCTGATGGGTTGGGCCGGAGCCAACCTCGATGATATGCGTGCGCAACTGGATGGCTTGGTCCATCCCGGCTTCCTGCGCGACACGGCACCTTCGGCCCTGCGCAACCTACCGCGCTACCTCGATGCCTTGCTGAAGCGGGCCGAGCGTGCCAAGCGTGATCCGGCCAAGGATCAGGCCAAGATGCTGGAACTTGTACCTTTTGTCCAAGCCCTGAATGGCGTTCGAAACACCGATGCCTTTGCCAGCCCCGCATGGCAGACCCTGCGCTGGGACTTGGAAGAGCTGCGGGTGTCCCTGTTTGCACAAGAACTGGGAACCCCGTCACCGGTTTCTGCGCGCCGCTTGGCGCGTCAGTTGGAGCGATTGTCCGAAAACGCAGTCCTCGCGCGTATCACCTGATTGAGGCCGCTGGTCGCCTTACGGGAAAGTTCACGTTTGAAGTGGACAAGCTGCGCTACAATCAAGCAGTTGGCGTCTATGTCAAAACAATTTTGGCGTGATCTTCACCTAGGTAGCGACGGTCGATGGCTGTCTGGCGGCAAACCACCAACCCAAAGTCAAAGGAGTGACGGCATGCGGAACGCAGCAATGGAAACCACCAAGGTTCGAGCGAAGCGTGTGCGCGCAAACGAGCTGGCCATCGGCGGGCTGCTGTTGGCTTTGGTTTCGTCGCAGGTATGGGCGCAAGCAGCCCCGGATCCAAGCGATCGCCTGTGCACGGCAGGCTTCAATACCGTGTACGGCTTGTTCGAAAATTCAGATCCCTATCTCTTCGGCATCTTCGAGCCAGCTCAGCCACTTACAGCGACGTGTACGAATGCCACTTCCGCAAATCTCGGGATCGCGCTCGGCGGTACCACCTTGCCTCTGGCCAGTAGTGTGATTTACCAACTGGCCGAAACTCCGGCGAAGGTGCTGGTGCCTCTGCTTGAGCCGGCACTGTGCGAAGACTACTTCTCAGGCGCGGGCGCTGCTGGCTGGAATCTGGTGATTGAAGACGCCAACGGTGAGCCGATGATGCCGGCCTGGGGGAAAGTCGACTCCATTCAGTACAGTTTCAACACGGGAGCACTGGAACTGCAGCGCACGGGCGCCGTGCCAGGCGCGGTGCGTTGCTATTCAGGGCTGGCGCCCAACGCGGTCCATGGCGTGAGCTTGGCCGATCCTGACTATATTTTCGGCGACAGTATGGAGCTCTCGGAGCAGGTGCCGGATCTGCGCGTGGAGTTTCTGGATGCTGATGGCTTGGCTCCGCTTCCGTCCGATCTATTGACCCAGGTGGCTTCAGGCAGTGGGATTTCCTATCGCGCACGGGTCAGCAATATCGGTGCGGTGGACGCGGTCAACGTGCGCATTCGCGAGTTCGTCCCGACCAATGGCGCCTTGCTTGGTCCGACCGTGGCACGCACCGCCTGCACCGACTATGGATTATCAAATACTGACCCACTTCCGTGCAGTAGTGGTGTGGGTGCGGCCAAATTTGCAGTGAACCTCGGCAGTTTGGCCGCGGGAGCACACCGAGACTTCAAGTTCACCCGCACATCCAGCGGCACGGATGTAAGTGATGGTCAGTCAATGGCCCTGATTCAAGTGGCCGTATTCTCTGATCCCTCCGATGGTGAAACGGCGTTTGATGACAACAGCCGCAGCTTGCGGATCAAGATGGTGGACAACGAGTCTCCAGTCGCTGATAGCAAGAATGTCACCACGGCCGAAGATGCGCCCAAAGCCATCGTGTTGACCGGAAGTGATCCGGAAGGGGATCCCTTGAGTTTTCAGGTTACCAGTGGCCCAAGCCACGGCAGCCTGAGTGGAACGGCGCCCAATCTCACCTACACGCCTGCGCTCGATTACAACGGTTCGGATAGCTTTACCTACGTCGTCAACGATGGACATAGCAACAGCCCC
>CAUJJS010000229.1 GCA_963205415.1 Pseudomonadota bacterium | reverse complement strand
GATGGTGTTGATCCACAGCCGGCCCTGCGCATCCTCCATCACCCCGCGGATGCCGTTGCTGGAGATCGAGTCGGGATCGTTGACCTCGTGCTGGAACCGTCGGAACGATTGCCCGTCGTGCAGCACCAGTCCCTCGCGCGTGCCGATCCAGAGGAATCCCGTGGCATCGACCATCACCTCGGTGATGATTTCCGAACCAAAGGCACGCGTGGCGCCCAGCAACGAAAACTGTTGCGACACGGCCTCCGACGGCGCCACCGCGCGCAGCGGCAGCGGCGCGTTTTGCGCACGGCTGCCGTCCGCCAACAGTACGGACAGCAGCAGGCAGACGGGCAGGCAGAATCGCATGCCCGCCACTGTATCAGTCGATCGTCACCTTCTTGCGGTTGTCGTTGCCATCGCGGTCGATCCACTTGTTGTAGGGATCGATGCCGGCCTCGTAGGGTTCGCCGTCGACCACGATTTCAAGCGTGCTTTCGGTCTCGGTGAGTGGGTGCTTTGCCAGATACAACACCGTTTCCTGATCCTCCTTGCCACCGGCAGGGCGCGCAAAGATGCCGATTTCGACCGGATCCCGCAGGGCCACGGCGGTGTCTTTGCCCTTGCCATCGGCTTCGAACTTTTCCGAGTGCAGCTTGAGGGTCACCACGTATTTGCCGTCCTCGCGTTTTTTCGCGGTGGCTTCCACCGCACGGTTGTCGAAGAACACGATCTTCTCGAACAGGTCCTCGATCAGCGGGTGGAATTTGGGGTCGGTGCCTTCGCGCAGGTAGGTCAACAGCTCGCGACTGGTGGTGTACGGCGGCTGCTGATAGCCCTTGTCCTCCAGGAACTTCTTGAGGATGCCGTTGAGGGTGTCCTCACCGATGGCATCGCGCAGCGCGTACCACACCAAGGACCCCTTGTTGTAGTGGATGTACTGCTGGTTTTCGACCCGAGCCAAGGGCTGCTCCTCGCGCAATTCGCCGGCGCGCGACATGAGGTACTGGTCCAGTTCGTACTTCAGGAACTTGCGCATCTTGCTCGCGCCGTATTCCTTTTCCATCACCATCAAGGCCGAGTACTGGGCGAGCGATTCTGACAACATCGTGGAGCCCTGCACGTTGGCGCCGATCACCTGATGCGCCCACCACTGATGCGCGATTTCGTGCGCGGTGACGTAGAACACGTAGTCGATCTTTTCCGGATCGCGCAGGTCGGTCACAAAGCCGATGCTCTCCGAATACGGCACGGTGTTGGCAAAGGACTGGGCAAAGCTGGCGTAGCTCGGGAACTCCAGAATGCGCAGTTGCTTGTGCTGGTACGGCGTGAACTGGGCATTGAAGTAATCAAAAGACTTCTGCGAAGCCTCGATCATGCGCTGCACGTTCCAGGCATGCTTGGGGTCGTGATAGATCTCGATCGGCATGCCGTGCCAATCACCACGCGCCACCTCCCAGCGTGCCGACAGCCAGGCGGCGAAGTTCAGCATTGGCACGTCCATCTTGTAATGGAAATAGCGCCGACCGTTTTCGGTCCACTCCTTTTGCAGGTAGCCCGGAGCCAGCGCGATCTGGTCGGGGCTGGTTGAAACCGTGGTTTCGAAATCGATCCAGTCGGCATCGTTGCTGATGTAGGTATTGGCGCGTGCGGCTTCATCGTCGATCGAGGCCATGCGTGGCACTTCGCCCAAATCGCGCTTGCGACGCTCATTGCGATCTTGGATCTGCGCATTTTGATCGTAGCCAAACTGCGGGAACACCTGATTGTTGAAGAAGGTGCCGTTCTCCACGATGGCCGTCTGCGCGCGGCCATTGGGAAAGCCGCGCTGGGCCAGTTCCATGTGGAAGTCGAAATCCATTTCCACGCCCGGTGCCAGCGGCGTTTTCAGGCGATAGATGGCATAGCCCTGCGCATCGTCCAAGAGCGTCACATCGTGCTCGGCAAACGTCAGTTCCAACCGGTAGTCGGCGTCATGGCCGACCGTGACGACGTGCAGATCCTGGATCGGCGTGTCGTGCCGGTTCTTGAGGCGGTAATGGCCACGGATCTCGGCGCGCAGTTGTTCTGGGTAAAGGTCCACATCGACCTTCATCGCGGTGATGCGCGGCTGTGGGATGTCCTTGTACTGGCGGTATTTCTTCTCGTAATCAGCCTGCTGATCCAGTGCCACATCGCCGGGTACGTAGCGATTGATCTGGTGGGTGTTGTGGAAGATCCAGAGGCCACTGCCGACGAACACCGCCAGCGCCACGGCGGCCAGCGCCAAGGTGGCCAGGCTCAAGCGCCGGCGCGCTTCACGCAGGCGCTCGCGCCAGGTCGAGCGATTGCCACGCACCCAGAACACCAGCGCGGTCACGAACAGCATCAGGGCAAACGCACCCCAGTACAGTCGCAGCCAAGCCCAGCCGCGCAGAAAGTGGCCAAAGCCATTCATGTCCGAATAGGGCATGGCCGGCGTGCTGAATGGCTTGTAGAGCAGATCATCCAGATCCAGAAAACCCATCGTCGCGCGTGCCACCAAGTACACCAGCATCAACAAGTAGCCGATGAACTTGTTGTTGCTGATGACTTGCAGAAACAGTGCCAACACACCCATCAGCACAAAGCCCGAACAATCGATCAGCATGTTCGACAAGTACAGACCCGGCTCCAGCGCCACGCCGCCCTTGATCAACTGGGCGATCATCACCGTGACCACGCCCACCGCGTAGAAACACAGCACCACGCAGGTGAGCGCCACGAGCTTGGCGGCCAGCGGAATCCAGTCGGCATTGGGATAAGCATCGGTGACTTCGGACACCCGCATCTGGCGTTCACGGAACACCAGTTCGCCGGCGTAAAACACGACGATGATCAGCAGGAACAAGGCATTGGAACCGGTCACCAGATTCATCATCGACGACGTCGTGGCATAGCGCGGGGTGCCGAACATCTGTGCACCCAAGGCCAGGTTGACGATCAGGATCAGCAAGGCAAACAAAAGCATCACCAGCAGCGGCACGCTGCGCAGCACGCCCTTGGTATCGAACGCCGCCTGATGCAGGAACTGACGCCACTGCGCGGCCAGACTGGTTTGCAGCGACACCTTGGGCACCGTGATGCGCGTGGTGACGGGCGCGCTGGCGGTGCCGCCGGCACGCGTGGCCTTGCGCCGACGCCAGCTCCAGCCCTCGCGATCGGTGCGGAACAGGCCGAAGGATGCCCATAGCAACAGGCCGCCCAAACCCAACCACAGGGCGCGATTGGCGAGCAACCAGCCCGACAACGGCGGCAACAGGCTGTTGCGCTCGCTCACCGACCAGTAGCGTGTCGCCAGATCCACCGCGGCGTTGCCGTAGGGATCCAGCAGCGCCCCAAGCCAACGCGTATCCAGATCTGCGGTCATCACGCCGGTGACGATGTTGAACACCATGAAGGCGATCACCCCAACATAGGTCACGAGGATCGAGCGGGTGGCCACGGCCAGACAGAACAACAATGCGCCGATGAAGAACAGGTTCGGAAGCACCAGCACGAACAGGCTCCACAGATACGGCGAGGCCGAAGTCGGGCCGAGACGCTCCGGATCGACCCAAGGCATGAAGGTGCCTGCGAGAATGCCAAGGATCACGGCCAGCATGATCAACACCGCGATCGTCAGGCCACCGCCGAAACGCCCCAGAAGGTAGTCGCGCTTCTTCATCGGCGTGGTGAAGAACAGCTCGGCGGTGCGTGTATCGAAATCGCGCAGCGCCGATGCGCCGATGAAGATCACCAGAAGCAGCATCGACAAGGAAGCAAAACCGCCCAAGAGTTGCACGATCACATAGGGCGCGTTGCGCAGCACATTGCCCATGGCACCGCCGACCTGCACGGCATCGGAACTACTGGCACCAAATCCCAGCAGCGCAAATATCACCGTCACGATCCAGAGCACCGGATTGGAAAACTGCTGGCGCAGTTCAAAACCATAGATGGCCGAGAACATGGCGATGCCTCAGGCAGCCTGCGCGGCTTGCGCGCGCAGCTTGCCGAAATAGACATCTTCCAGATTCGGCGCGATGGCCTCGAAACCCGCGCCCGGACTGCTGTCGGCCAAGACATGGATCACCGGCTGGCCCGCAATCAGGCGCGAGGACAGCACGGTGTGCAGGGTCTGCAGTTGCGCCAGTTCGGCCTTGACCACCTGCTTGCGCCAAACGCGTCCATCGAGCGAGGCCAGCGCCTCGTGCGGCTGGCCGCTGAGCAGCACTTCGCCACGCGAGATGATGGTCATGTTCTGGCACAGGTCGGTCACGTCCTCGACGATGTGGGTGGACAGAATCACCACCACGTTTTCGCCGATTTCCGCCAATAGATTCAGGAAGCGATTGCGTTCTTCCGGATCGAGCCCGGCGGTTGGCTCATCCACGATGATCAGCTTCGGATCGCCCAAGAGCGCCTGCGCGATGCCAAAGCGCTGGCGCATGCCGCCGGAGAACCCGCCGAGCTTGTGGCCCCGCACTTCCCAGAGGTTGACCTGCTTGAGCAGGGCTTCCACCACGTCGCGGCGCTGCTTGGCATCCACGATGCCCTTGAGCACGGCGAAATGATCGAGCATGGTGATCGCCGGCTCCTTCGGATACACCCCGAACTCTTGCGGCAGATAGCCCAACTGGCGGCGCGCGGCGTCCTTGTCGGCCAACACGTCGATCTCACCCAAGCGAATGCTGCCCGAATCCGGATCCTGCAAGGTAGCGATGGTACGCATCAGGGTGGATTTGCCGGCGCCATTGGGCCCGAGCAAGCCGAACATGCCGGTCGGCACGTTCAACGAGACATTGCGCAGCGCGGTGACGCCATTGGCGTAGGTCTTGGAAAGATCGCGGATGGTGAGCATGGGGAACGCCTTTGGAAAACCGATGGAATTGACCCGATTCTCATCGAAATGTGACGGAATCGAACAGCCTATATGGTGTGCTATTTCAGTAACACACTGGATGTGCCACAAGTCATACTGCGCCTCGAAACACCCTCCATCCGGGTTGCTGGAACCCGCCAACGCGCGGCACACTCGGTATGGGAAAGTCCCTTTTTTTGCGTGGACATCACATGGCAATTTCGCTCGAATTCAACGATTTTGTAGTGCCGATCTCTCTGATTCGGGAGAAGTATCCTGGCGGTTGGGAACAGTGCCTGGCTGATCATCGCGACGACATTGGAGGCCGCGTTTGGTATGACGAGCACCTCTTTCGCGATGGTGCGATGGGCGCTGATTACATCGAGGCCCTGATCGAAGAATGGAGCGAGCGCGGGTTTCAAGCAACTGAGATGGTTGATGGGCAAGAAGTCTGGAAGGACATGTGTGTGGTCAGCCTATTTTTTGCTGGAGGCCCAACGCTTCCTTGTGCTTGGATTGGTGTCGATCACGAGCAAGCTTGTGCCTACCTTCTGGGGCAGCCGGCAGGAGATGTCATCGGGCCAGATAGTTTCGAGCCTGATGATCCATAAGGACGCATCGTGGCTCCTGGTTGCTGGAACCCGCCAACGCGCGGCACACTCGGGATGGGGAAGCGTGCACTCATCCGGTGCGCACCGAGACTTTCGCAGCCAGGAAAAGAAATGAGCTCGCAATTTGCTGGATCGTGCTTATGCGGCAATGTTCGCTTTCGCGTTGACGGATCCTTCGATCGCTTCTACTTGTGTCACTGCGCGCATTGCCGCAAAGACACCGGCAGTTCGCACGCAGCCAACTTGTTCGCCTTCACCGCCACACTCACTTGGCTTTCCGGCGAAGCTTCGATCACCACCTTCAGACTTCCCGGTACGCGCCATGCGCGCAGTTTCTGCGCCGTTTGCGGATCGGCACTTCCATTCGCCACCGCTGAAATGGTTACGGTTCCTGCCGGCAGCTTGGACACGGAAATTGACATCGCGCCCAGTGGCAACCTCTTCATCGCCAGTCGCGCATCGTGGGATCATGAACTCCACACGGCACCGAACTACGATGCCTACCCAACGTAGGCGGTCGCCAAGGCTTCCTTGGTCAGATCAATGGCGAGCATGCTGGCGGCAGATTCTGCGCGGGTGGTTTTGGTGCTAGCGTGCATGGCGGACTCCTCTCGTGATCCCGTGTCCTGATGGTCAACAACATCAGTCTGGCTCATCGGAGCCGTGTGGGACGCGGGGGGGAGTCCATTCGATCATGTATGGACTCCCCGTCAAGCCCTGACGGCAAGTCGTTGAGCCTCAGGGCGAATCCGGAAACTCATCAGGTTTCGCGCTTCGCCGCAGAACGTGGAGATCGGAGTCGCACCGGAGGCCAGACCATGATGTACGTTTCAGGCCGTAGTTCAATCCGCTAATCAAGAGGCTATGTACACACGGTTGTCTTGTTGCCAACGAAATAGCTGCAGCGCGCGCTTGAACGCGGCGTCGAGGGGTGCCTCAATCCGCAGCGGGCTGGCATCGACTGGGTGGGCAAAGCTGAGCGCACGCGCATGCAACAACATGCGATGGATACCGCGCATTCGGAAGGCGAGATTGCGCCGGCCATCGCCGTGGCTGGTGTCGCCAATCAGGTGATGGTCGATGTGCTTCAGATGCCGGCGGATCTGGCGAAAGCGCCCGGTTTCGGGCGCGCATTCGAGCCAGGCATAACGCGACGTTGGAAAGCCTGCGGCCGGTTCGTCCAGTTCGCCTTTTGCCAACACCCGCACATGGGTCGTTGCCGGCTTCTTGTCCGGCTTCCCGGGCCCGCCGTCGAGTGGATGTTCGATCACGAATTCCGTGTCAGCAGGCCAGCCACGGCACACCGCCCAGTACAGCTTCCGAACTTCACGCGACATGAACTGCCGCCCGAGTAGCGCGGCCGTGTCGCGATCGAAAGCCAGCAACAGGCAGCCGCTGGTGGCGCGGTCGAGGCGATGGATGAGGTGGATGGGTTTGCCGAACTGTTCGCGCAGGCGGTCTGCCGCGAAGTCGCGTTCGCCGCGTGCCAGCTTGCTGTCGTGCACCATGAGCCCGGCGGGTTTGTTCACCACGGCCAATTGCTCATCCTGATGCAAGATCTCCAGCGCAAGTCCGTCCGAGTCCGTGTTCAACATCGTGGTACTCATGTGCGCACCGCGCTCAAGGGTAAGGATCGCCCCGCTTTCACCACCCGCAACACCACGCTCGAATTGACGTTGGCCACGCAGTCCTCGCGCAGCAGCCGATCGAGCAGGAAGCGCGAGAAGTGATCCAGATCCGCCACCGCCACGTGCAGGATGTAGTCCACATCGCCGGTGAGCGCATGGCAGGACACCACTTCATCCCAAGCATTGACCAGCTCGGCGAAGTGTTCGACCTGCGCCGGTTCGCGGTGCAACAACTGCAGGCGCACGAAGGCTTGCAGTCCCAAGCCGATGCGTTTGGGGTCCAGATGCGCGCCATATCCTGAAATCACGCCCTCGCGCTCCAGTCGCTGCACCCGGCGCAGGCAAGCCGAGGGCGACAGGTTCACGCGCTCGGCCAGTTCGGCATTGGTCAAGCGGCCGCCCGTCTGAAGGTGGGCCAACAGGGCGAGGTCCGCTCGGTCCAGCTCCATGGTATCCGGCATTTTTGTGCTCGATTCGTATTGAATGCGCATGATTATTGCGCAATCAACGCAATCTCATGCAACAAAGCAAGATCATTGCGCCGATCCGGCGCTACATTGAGCCATTCCAGAACAAGGCCTCGACCATGCTTTCGCAACGATTGGACCAGAAGGTCACCGACAAGGGTTACGTGCCGGTCTACGCCACCGGCGTGGTGGCGCAGGACTGGGCGCAGTACACCGATACCGATCACACCGTGTGGGCGCAGCTCTATGCGCGTCAGCGCGAGGTACTGCAGGGACGCGCCTGCGACGAATTCCTGCAAGCGATGGCGCAACTGGAAATGGGGCCGCGGCAGATTCCGCGTTTTGCGGATTTGGATGCGCATTTGCAAAGCGCGACCGGCTGGCGTCTGGTGGCGGTGGAAGGCCTGCTGCCCGACGAGGTGTTCTTCGGCCATCTGGCGGCGCGCGAGTTTCCGGTCACGCGCTGGATCCGCAGCCCCGAGCAACTGGATTACCTGGCCGAACCCGACCTCTTCCACGACCTGTTCGGGCATGTTCCGCTGTTGATGAACCCGATCTTCGCCGACTACATGTGCGCCTACGGCCAAGGCGGCCTGAAGGCGCTCGCACTGGGGCCGCGCGCCTTGCAACAACTGGCGCGGCTGTACTGGTACACGGTCGAGTTCGGCCTGATCAACACCCGCGCAGGCCTGCGCATCTACGGTTCGGGCATCCTCAGCAGCGCCGGCGAAAGCCGCCATTGCCTGGAGTCCACCGCGCCCAACCGCATCGGATTTTCTCTGGAACGCCTGATGCGCACCCGCTATCGCATCGACAGTTTTCAGAAAACCTATTTCGTGACCGACAGCTTCCAGCAACTGTTCGATGCCACCTTGGCCGAGTTCAAACCGATCTACGCGCGACTGGCCGACCAAAGCGATTTGGCGGCCGGCGACGTGCGTGCCGAGGACCACGTGCTGCAACACGGCACCGGCGAAGGCTGGGCCACCAGCGCCGACACCTGAAACGCACGTCGGTTGGGACTGCACAATTTCCGAACGCGATCATGGTCGCATTCGGTTCCGCAGGCAAACCATGACACTTTGGAACTCGGCGGAGAGCCCCGCATCGCGCCCGATTTTCGGTGCGTCGGTTTGAGCAGCCATGCCTGATCTGTCACGAAACACGATGTGACGAAACCCTCATTAGTGGGCGGTTCGGGTTTGTGCGAACATCGAAATCACCGTCATCACGATGGTTTGCTACGGATTCGCACCACGCATGCCTGCCCCAGAGCCTACGTCCAACCCGATTTGTGAATCCTCCCGCCTTGGTGGGACAGACGACGCGCTGTCTCCATTGCTCTACACCGAACTGAAGGCGCTGGCAGCACGCGCGTTGCGAGGCGAGCGCCACGGCCACACCCTGCAAACAACAGCCTTGGTCAACGAGGCGTGGTTGCGCGTCGCCGAACAGCGTCGTCTCGACCCCGCCAACCGCGCGCAAGTCTTGGGCATTGCAGCGCAGATGATGCGCCGCGTGCTCGTTGACCACGCACGCCGCCGCAGTGCCGCCAAGCGGCCGACGTCCGACATGCAGATCGCAATCGCCGAAATCGAATCGCATGAAGACCATGCGCAGTTGGGCGCCGATCTGTGTGAATTGGATAGCGCACTGGAACAGCTGGCATCGATGAATCCACGGCAGGCACAGGTGATCGATCTGAAATTCTTCGCCGGCTTGGAATTGGAGGAGATCGCCGATGTGCTTGGCGTCGCGCGGCCCACGGTCGTGCGTGATTGGCGCATGGCGCGCGCATGGCTGCAACGCGAGCTGGCGCATGACTGATTCGCTTTACGCACAAGCCCAAGCCATCGCCCATGCCCTGCTCGAACTACCATCTTCCGAGCGCACTGTCGCCCTGATCCGGCACTGCGCGGGTGCGATCGAGTTGCAGCGCGAGGTGGAATGGCTGTTGCATGCGGCCGAGGATGAGGAGCTGGATGAGGTGCCGGACAGCATCCTCCAGGCGCTGCGCCTGGTCACCGACGACCAGCGAGTCGATGCGGCCGCATCCAGCCGATACCGCCTGATCGAGCAAATCGGCGAAGGTGGCATGGGCGTGGTGTGGCTCGCGGAGCGTGAAGTCGCAGGTGTGCTCCAGCGCGTTGCCTTCAAGCGCCTGCACCACAGCTCCCGCGCCCAACGCACACGCCTGCGTGAAGAGCAGCGGATTCTGGCAACCATCGACCACCCGAACGTGGCACGTCTGGTGGATGCGGGCGACGATGAAAATGGCGTTCCGTTTCTGGCGATGGAATATGTCGATGGTCTGCGCATCGACCATTGGTGCCGGCAGCACCAACCGGACCTGCGCGCGCGCATCGCCTTGTTCATCAAGGTTTGCGCTGCGGTGTCCTACGCCCATCAGCGCCTCGTGATCCACCGCGACATCAAGCCGGCAAACATACTGATCGATACGTCGGGCGAACCACGACTACTGGACTTCGGAATCGCTCGCCTGATCGACGCCGAGGGCGCCCATTCACCCACAACGCGGTTGATGACGCCCGCGTACGCCAGCCCCGAACAGATTGAGGGCAAGCCGCTGGGGACGGCCACCGATGTGTGGTCGCTCGGACTGGTGTTGTATGAACTCCTGACTGGCGTGCACCCCTTCGGCTATCTGGATACCGAGCAGGCGCGAAGCCATGCCGCCCTGACTCAGGATGCGCCACCCCCCAGTCAGCATCGCAAGCTCGACGCGCCCACACATTTCGACTCGCACAGCACGCCGAAAGCCCTGCGGATTCCAGCGGACATCGACGCGATCGTGCTCAAGACGCTTCGTCGCGCGCCCCAGCAGCGCTATGCCTCGGTGCGGGAGTTGGCCGAAGACCTGGGGAACTTTCTGGCTGAGCGCCCCGTGCGTGCGCGGCGGGGGCAGTGGACGTATCGCCTCCAGCGCTACGTGCTGCGCAACCGCTGGCCACTCGGCGCCGGTTTGGCGCTGGCACTGACCGGAATCACGTTCACGTGGCATGCGCTGAATTCCGCGCGCGAGGCCCGCCTGCAAGCCCAGGTGGCACGGAGGACGACGGACTTTCTGGTGTCGGTGTTCGCCTTGTCCGACCCGACACAACGTGATCACGGCAGCTTCAGCGCGCGCGACGTGCTCGACCGTGGTCGCGACCGCGTGAATCAGGAGTTGGCCGATCAACCACGTGTCCAGGCCGAACTGTTGGAAGCGCTGGGCAAGGCGTATCGCGGGATCAATGAAGGGCGTTCGGGTGCGACCTTGTTCGACTCGGCGGCGAATTTGAATCTGAGTGCCGCGATCAACAAGCCCTTGGCCGCGGCGCGAAATCTTCGCGCAAAGTCCGCCGCCATCCTGGCCAGTGGCGGCTCCACCGACGAGGCGCAGGCCACCGCGCAACGCGCATTCGAACTCACCCGGATACACGCCGGTGATGATCCCTTGGCGATGGCGGATGCCTATGCCAGCGTGGCCATCGCACACAACGAGGCCGGCGAGGACGGGGCGGCCGTGCGTGCGGTACACATGGCCTTGAAACTTCGCGAAACCGCACACGACTCACCGACGAACCTTGCGCGAAGTCACACCGACCTGTGCCACGTGCTCGCAGGTGCCGGCAACTACGCCGAGGCGCAAACGCATTGCGAACGTGCCCTTGCACTCCATGCCAGCGTCGGGGCCGAACGCAGCAATGACTATCGCATTGCCCTGCGCGGGTTGGAAAACACCTTGGCCTACCGTGGTCAGTACGAGCGCAGCCTGGCACTCGCGCGGGAGCGACTGGCACTCACACGCGAGTTGTACGGTGAAGACAGCTCGGTGCTTGCGATCGAGCGGGTGATGATGGCCGATCGACTGGGTGAACGCGGCGCATTCGAGGAAGCCGAGCACTTGATGGAGCTCGGGCTGCCGGTGATTCGGCAACGCAACGGCCGGCACAGTTCGCAGTATGCAAAGGCCATCTTCATGGCCGGCTGGCTGCGTGCGCTCAAAGGCGAATTCCGGGACGCGCTGCCACGCTTGCGGGAGGCGCTTGTGATTCAAGGTGACCTGGTCGGGCCAGATGATCGTGGGTTCTTGCTGGTACTGAAAACCGCCTTGGCGCAGACACTGATCGAGTCCGGGCAGGCCGATACCGAGGCGCGCACCTTGCTCGAGTCCGTGCTGGCCGAGCGTAGCAAAGGTGACGGCAGTGCCGATGACATGGCCTACGCACGCCTGCCGCTTGCGCAATGGCACGCGGCGCATGGCGAGGCAGCCGAAGCCGAAGTCTTGCTGCAACAGATCGATGCCGTGGGCAACGGTGTCGAACAAGAACTGCACGCGCGTGCCGCCACGACGCGCTCGATCATTCTGGCGGCAGGCGGCGACTTGGAAGGCGCACGGGATCAGTCGAAGGTCGCGTATGAATTGATGCTGGAAGATCGTGGCGCCGACAATCCACGCACCGTCCGTCTGGCAATGGCTTACGCACGGGCCCTTCGGGCGGTGGGCGAAAAGGACGTTGCGCGTGGGCTGGAACGCACCTATGGCCCTCGGCTTGATCGTGCCTACCCAGCAGACTCGGTGTATCGGGCACGACACCGTGTCATTGAGTGAAGGAATATCTGAACAAGTCGACATTTGCTTGTCACTCCCGCGAAGGAGGGAGTCCAGAGCCTTTGATTTCAATGAATGAAGTCACGGGATGCCCGCCTTCGCGGGCATGACGGGCTTGTTCAGACCTTCCTGAACGCGATGGAGGACACGCGCAAGACGCGTTGAACCGGCTGCCTGTTGCGCACCTGCTCGCCCCTGGATTCGGCGGCGAGCAGGCTGCAATCATGATCCGAAGAAGACGTGTGTCACTTCGTTCGACTGGACCACACCAGCGCACCGGACGGCGCGCGAATTTCCAGAACGCCATCGCCGGTGAGGTAGACGCCGCTGCCCGATTGCGGGGCGGTGGCCGGTGCCTGCCAGACCAGCCCGCCATCGGCGTCGGTCACGGCCAAGCGGCCATCGCGCGTCATCTCGACCGCGGCTGCATTCGCGTAGTTCACCGCAGGATCATTGTTGATGCACCAGACGAAGCGATTGTCCTGGCTGGTATAGACGCAGAGGTTGCCGTCATTCTGGAAGGTGATGTAGTGGCCTTCCATGCCATAGCGGGAACCGCGCTGCAGTTTTTCTCCGGGCAAAAACAGACCCATGGATTGCCCCGTGGCTGCTGGCGCAAGGGTTTCGACCGGGGCGGGCCGCTCGGCCTCCCGTTCCGACGGCGGCAGCGCCGTGATGGTCTGCTGGAACTGCTTTGCGCTCTCGATGAAGCCGGTATCGCCCGTGGCCGCAACGTCATAGACGCAGTGGGACAAGGCCATGGGATCCTTGACCTCCGCGGCCTTGCACTTGTCGTACGCGTCGCGGCGGGCGGCAGGGTCCAGATCGCCGACACTCTGCTGTTTGCCTGCGATCGCGGTCGCAGGAACGGGCTTGCCGTGTCCGAACAGCACTTCGTTGGCCTTGATGCGCCAGCTTTCACCCACGCGCGAAATGGCCTGATCACCGCCGGAAAGGGACAGGACCTCTCCACCACGCATCTGGAAATCATTGTCGCGCACACCGTCCATATTGCCGATCAAGCCCTCGTAGGTGCGCTTGGCTGGATAGTCGCGACGGACTTCGACGTCCATGGTCTTGTTTTTGTAGGACACCAAGCGTGCGACCAGGCTCTCGTTGGGCCAGTACACGTAAACGAAAGATTTCCCATAGGATGACGATCCCTCGATGGCACCGCCACCCGGCAGCGTCGTGCGTGTCGTCGGCAACGCGGCAGGCTCGCCATTCACGAGGAACTTCAGCTCGGGGAGCTGGTACATCTCGATGACGTCGCCCATCACGCGGATGGCCGCAGCGCGATTGACCGACACCTTGGGGTTCTTGTCCCATGCTTCCTGTCGCGCCTGGATGACGGCTTCGCCATCGGTTGACTGGAACAACAGAAAGTCGCCGGTGGCCTGATAGTCGAACGAGAGACCGTCGAGGCTGCGAATGTGGACGTCACCGTGCGAGGTCGGGACGAAGGGGCCCGCTTTCGGTCTAGGTGTGTCGACGACGACGGTGCTGCCGTTCAAGGACACCTGCGCCGATTTCAGCTGATTGCCAACCGGGCACCAATCCACCTGGGTGATGACCACGCGGTTACGGCCCGGCGCGACCAGGTCCTTGAGGTCTGTCGTGGAAGCGCCCTGGGATGCGCGCGTCACATAGCTGCCGTCGACCACGGTGCCGCCCGGATGGCGACTGTTGAAGATGGTGATGCGAGAAGCATCGTCCATGCCGTCGAAGACGATCTTGAATTCATCCACGCGCGCATTCGGCGAGACCTCGACGAAGGTCTGGAAGTAGGTGTAATCGACGGCCCTGCGGCAACTGCCACCTGCCGCCGAGATTTTCGACGCATTTGGCCCACCAAATCCGATGGTGTCGGGATTGGGTGCGGCAACCCAGCCGGGGCCTTCGGCTGGGATGTCGGCCTGGTTGAAGGCGACATAGCCGTTTTCCGGCAACGCGCCATTGGGGGGCAACTCGGTATCGAGCTTGATCACAGCTTGGCCTTCGTGCATCTGCCAGGGCGTCCGGCTGACTTGGGCCTGCGCGGCGTGCGCCACGCCGAAGGCCGCGATCAACGCCGTGGCGATGCGTGCGTTCCAGTGACGGGAAATGTTCAAGGGAAACTCCTGATTGAAAGGTCGACAGACGGGCGGAGGGGTGCAATGCACGGATGCCCGTATGCCTAGACGCGCAGGGTCGCGTCGAAAAGGATCATCAGCCGACATTTCCTTGCCACAAAGGCAGCGGCTTACCTACGGCCCCTGATCGCTCTGCCGATGGGAACCCACCCATCGGCTTCGATCAGCGCGGCGGGAAACTCGAAACCATCAAACCCGTGGCTTGGCACGATGCGTGGGCGCGGCGGTCCAGGGATCGTCCGGCCATGGATGCTTGGGATAGCGGCCCTTCATTTCTTTTTTCACTTCGGGATAGGTGCGCTCCCAGAAACCTTTGAGGTCGCGCGTGACCTGCAGCGGTCGGCCGGCGGGTGACAAAAGGTGCAAGGTGAGTGGAATGCGCCCTTCGAGGATGCGCGGGGTGTCGGCCAAGCCGAACAGTTCCTGCAATTTCACCGCGAGGACGGGTTCTGCATCGTGGGCGTAGACGATGGCGCGCTCCATGCCCGAAGGCACGCGCATCCGAGCTGGCGCTAGGATGTCGACCCGTTCGCGCGCCCGCCAGTCCAGTTGCGACATCAGGGCCTGCGACAGTTCGGCTTCGCTCAAGGCATCCAGACGACGCTTGCCGATCAAACTCGGGCGAAGCCAAAGATCGAGCGTTGCCAGCAAGGCGTCGTCGGAAAAATCAGGCCAGTCGTTGTCGGCTTGCCACTGGCGCAAGCAACGGACGCGCTCACGCCATTGCCGCGCGGCATCGGTCCACGGCAGGGCAGCCAGACCGGCCTGTCGCACGGCATCAACCAGGGCATCGGCAAAGCGCGTGGGATCGGGCTGCGCCAGCGGATGCACATCGAGCACGATGCGATCAAAACGGCGTTCGCGCTGGGCCGCGATGCGTTGCTGCTCACCATCCCAGAACACCCGATCCTCGGTGACGAAGCGTTCGGGAAATCGGGCTTCGACTGCGGCCTCATCGATCGGCGCGGCGCGCAAGACCCGCGCATCACGGTCGCCATCGCGCAGTTCGGCGATCACGATCCAACGTTCGCCGTACAGGGCGCTATCGGGCATCAATTGCGCGCTGCGGCCCGAGGCCAGGTTGTAACGCAGGGGATCGCGCGCGTGCTGGCGGGCGATGCGATCGGGAAAGGCGAGCATCAGGCACTCGCCCAGGGCGTGCGCGCTGACGTGTTCGGGTGCCGCACCGCGTCGGCCCAAACGTTGTCGCCACTGACGCGCGGTTTGGTCGATCATCGCCAAGGCCGTGCGCGAGGCATCAACGCGATTGCGTCCGGTTCGAAATTCGGCCAGTGCCTGCCAGCGCGAGATCAGATCATCACGTCGTGGGCCCTTGAGCGGATCGCGCGCCTCCAGGAGTGCCACCAAATCACAGGCGAGCGCCGCCTGGGCTTCATCCTGATGGGCAAGCAGCATCGCGGCCATGCGCGGGTGCGTTCCCAAGTCCAGCATGCGCCGCCCGAGTGGCGTCAGGCGTCGATCATCGAGCGCCCCCAAACGCAACAGCAGATCCCGCGCCGCCGCCAGTGTGCCCTTGGGTGGCGCATCGACAAAGCGCAGTTCATCGCTGCCCCAAGCGGCCAATTCCAAGGCCAGAGCGGACAGTTCGGTGCCGAGGATTTCCGCCCGCCGCGATGGCTCCAGACGTTGCGACTGCGGCCATAGTCGGTAACACCACCCTTCAGCCACACGACCGGCGCGGCCGCAACGCTGATCGGCCGACGCCTGTGAGATGTTCACCGTTTCCAGTCGCGGAAAACCGGAGTTCGGATCAAAGCGCGGTTCGCGTGCAAGACCGCTGTCGATCACCACGCGCACGCCCGGCAGGGTGACCGAGGATTCGGCCACATTGGTCGCCAGCACCACGCGCCGCCGCCCATCGGGCGCGGGCTGCAACACGGCGGACTGCGCCTCCACGGGCAGTTCGCCGTGAAGGCTCAGTACCTGCGCCTCGACGGCGCTGGTCGCCAATGCACGCTCGGCTTCGGCAATCTCGCGTTGTCCCGGCAGAAACACCAGCACATCGCCCGGATGCTGCAAGCCAGCGTGCTCCACCGCTCGACGCACTTGCGCCGTCAAAGATTCCTCACGTCGTGCCGGCAGGTGCGACACCTGCACGGGATAACTTCGCCCTTCGGCGCTGAGACGTTTTGCGTCGAGGAAATCGGCGAGCTTTTCCCCATCGAGCGTGGCACTCATCACCACCAAACGTAGGTCCTCGCGCAGGTTGGCCTGAACATCGAGCGCCAAGGCCAAACCGAGATCAGCCGCCAGATGGCGTTCGTGAAATTCGTCGAACACGATGGCACCGATGCCTTCGAGCAACGGATCGGCCTGAATCATGCGCGTGAGGATGCCTTCGGTCACCACTTCGATGCGGGTGGCAGCACTGGTGCGATTCTCGAAACGGATGCGATAGCCAACCGTTTGACCGACCGCCTCGCCGAGACTGGCGGCCATGAAACTGGCCGCGGCACGCGCCGCCACGCGACGCGGCTCCAGCATCACGATGCGCCGACCTTCGAGCCACGGCGCATCGAGCAAGGCCAAAGGCACGCGCGTGGTCTTGCCGGCGCCGGGCGGCGCTTCCAGCACCAGCCGTGGGTGTGCGGCAAGGCTGGACTGGATCTGCGGCAGCAGTGCATCGATGGGAAGCTTGACGGTGCCCAGCATGTCCATATCGCCTTTGCTCATTCGCAGTCTCATTCAGAGGGACGACACAAGCGTCTTGCCGTCCTGAGTGAGCAGCGCCAAGCGATTCATCTCCCATGCGCAACTGTGCTTGAGTGCTCGCCGGTCAGGCGCTGCCGTCATGAACACCTGCCGCATAGCGCGCGAGGCGATGGCATAAAACTGACTCTGATCTTTGGGTTCGAGTCGACGGCCGGACATTTTGAGGAAGGTCTCGTGCACCAGCGCCGTGGTTGAAAGCGTCGCTGTAGCATCACGCCGCAACAACAGATGGACGCGCTGTCGAAGGCTTTCATGGATGGTGCTGAACAGTTCGCCGTAAGCGGCCTTGTCACCCGCAGCGCAGCATTGCGTCAACAGCTCGGTGACACCTTGCCCGGGTTCCGTTCGGGAGCTGACCAAGACCTCTACTCCAGTATTTTTCGGGCCTACAGGTCATGCGCCGCCTTGCCGTGAGTATAGGTGCAAAGCGTCGTGCACCAGAGCGTCAGCCAAGCCAAACCGTCACCAGCGTCGCTATGACTGCGGACGTTCGCGGCCAACGCACCGTGTCACTCGGCGCACAGAGCTTCCGTGTCGCCCTCCGAGAGCGGTTGCGATTCCGGAGCGCTGGACGGTGCTGCGCTCCAAATGGCAGCGCGCGCCGTCACCTCAGCCTCCACGCGATGCCGGAGAGCCGGATTCATGCGAGAAAGTGTCTGAGCAAGCATGGCATCAACCGCAGGCCCGAGCGCGTCGGGACCGTAAAGCACCTGCATCAACAGTGCCGCATGCGCGAATTTCTGCGGGTCTGGAATGGCACTGCTCAAGCCGTTGGATGCGCCGGGAAGATAGCCCGGAGCGTGCAGCAGGATGAGGCCTTCGAGGGCGATCGGATCGGATGCAGCAACGCCTTCTTGCAAGAACCGCTGGAAGTTGTCGGCCAGAATCTGTGGGATCAGATAGTCCGAACCTCGACCAGTCCTGATCGTGTTGTCGGGCTGACGCGGCAGGCGCACCAGACTGCCATCCGGTCGCATCATCACCAACAAAACGCGCTGTCGCGTCGACATCGCGGCGACGGACCTTGCCAGATATTCGTCGGCATCCGGAGTTTCGGCATCGCCCATTCCAGCGCAAGCAACATCGATGGAATCTTTGCCCCGCAATTGTGCGATGGCCCTGATGAGAAACTCATCGCCCTTGCTTGCTTCTCGTTCCGTCAGAACTCCTTCCATTTGCTGCGCAAGGCTGCGTCTGGCATTCAGCGAAGTGCACTGCGTCGCTCGCACAAACAAACGGCACGCTGCGGTGGGATGGCCTTCCATTGCGCGCTCGGCCAACGTCTGCAGGCTCACCGAATCAGAGATGTCTTCTGATGGCACGGCCTGCGCATCTGCGTGAGGCTCGGAAGGCGCGGATTGTGATGAAGGGAGAGCCGCCGGGCTCAACTCATTCAGTGGCACCTCGATTCCGTCTCGTGGCTTCGGCACGCTGGCAAGGTGTTCCTTGGTCAGCCCCGTGTCACGAATCGGTGACGAAGGTGCGCCGTGACCCCTGAACCAGTAGGTCACTGCCACTGCGGCGAACGCGATCATCGCGATGCTGGCGAGGAGTCTCTTGGAATTGAACATGTTGAACATCTCAAGAGTTGAGGTGCACAAATTCTCCACGCTTCAGCGAGAAATGCGCTCGAAGGTTCCGACGATCCGGTTGTGCCCATCGCGTCGGTGCAGACGACCGCGCGCGATCACGTGCAGCGTGCGGTGGTTTTCATCCAGGCAGACCAGATCGGCATCCATGCCGATGCCGATGCGGCCCTTGTGCGGCAGGCGCAGGGCGGTGGCGACGTTGGCCGTGAAGGCCGGCAGTGCGGTGTCCAGCGGTACGCCGCGTTCGAGCAATTCCGCCAGCGTGGCCAGGAGCGCGCCCGGTGTGCCCACGTCCATGCCACACACCTGACCGTGCGCATCGAAGCACGGCAGGCTGCCGCCGGCATCGGAGCTGATGGTGAGTCGATCCATCGGCGCGCCGGCATCGCGCCAGCGAATGAAGGCATCGGCCGCGGTCCAGGCATCCTCACCTTCTTCGACCGGAAACGCGGTGACATCCATCGGCACACCACGTCGGCTCAAGGCCACGGCCTCATCGAACAAGGCGCGACGGCGGTTGACGTGGGTGGGTTGGAAAACACGCGCCGGAAGTTCGCTTTGCGTCAGCGCGCGATGCACCAAGTCCAGGCCGCGCTCGCCATCACCCAGATGCAGATGCACGATGCCGGCTTTGCCGGTCATGAGTCCGGCGACATGCGCGTCGGATGCCACGCGAAGTAGCTCATCCAGTGTGGGCTGGCTGGAACGATGATCGGAAATGGCCAGTTCGCCGACGCCGATCAAAGGCTCCAGAAACACCAGATCGCTGCGCACCGAGCCGGTCAGCGTCGCCGCCGGCAGGTGGTAGCCGCCGAGATAGCCGAAGGCGGAGAGTCCTTCTTCGCGCAAGGCGTACATCGCGGCCAGGAGATCACGCGGGCCACGCGCCACGGTATCGGTGCCGAGCAAGCCGATCACGGTGGTGATGCCGTGGGCGCTGTAGTGCGACAAGCCCAGGCCGGGCACCCGCGAGCGAAAGCCGGCTTCACCACCACCGCCGGTGACGTGCACATGGCCATCGATCAGGCCGGGAATCAGGCGGCGGCCATCGAGATCGAGCATGTCCACACCGAGGTCGGCCGGCATGTCCTGCCAGTGCTTGCCGATCCACAGAATCTTGCCGCCACCCAACAACAGGTGGCGAATGCCGAGCGCATCGGGCGCAAACACCTGTGCGTTGCGCAATGCAAGCAGCGGTGCATCGGGTAGGCGGGGCAGGCTCAAGGCGAAGGCTCGTGGAAGGCTTTGAATGGCGTGATCGGCATCGTATCAAGCCGACAGCGCCGTGCGTGGGTCTTGTGTGGCGTTCACCGCAATCGCTTGCACGGCAATCGCGTGGCTGGACAAGACCGCCTGATATTGCTGCAGACGTCGTTGGAAGTAGCTGAAACCGCGTGCGGCGCGCTCACCTTCGAAGCCGTCGGGCACAAAGCCATGGGCTTGCCAGCTGGCCTGATCCATGTCGGCCACGCGCACGCGCTGTCCGTCCCAGCGCAGCAGCGGTTCGGGTGGCGCATCGAGCCAGACCTCATCCTTCGAATCGAACAGTGCGGCATCGATCAAGGGCCAGAGGTGTTCGATGCCGGCGTGTTGGTACTGCATCGAGGTCATGGCCAAAAGATCATCGAGGCTGAGGAAGCGCACATGTTCCAGCGGCGCGTTGAAGGCCTTTTGCACGAAAAAGGCCAAGGCCGCTTGGGCCATGCCTTTTTCCAGCAGC
Organism: Pseudomonadota bacterium; assembly: GCA_963205415.1. Classification (GTDB taxonomy): domain Bacteria; phylum Pseudomonadota; class Gammaproteobacteria; order Xanthomonadales; family Xanthomonadaceae; genus Denitratimonas. The sequence continues at coordinate 20,057 of CAUJJS010000229.1, read as the reverse complement.
CGTTCTTCGATCTGGGTGGAAATGGCTTCGATCGGCGCGGCTTCACCGCTCAACACGAAGGGCAGGAGCTTCAGTGGGCCTTCGCGCAGGGTCGGGTCCGGTTGCAGGGGCGCTGGCATCGCATCTTCGTGCGCACCGAGTCCCAAGATGCGGCTGTGACCGGCGCGCGGTGCGCGCTGGATCAAGTCCGCCAATGCGGTGTGGATCGGCCAGCCGGGGCGCAGCAGTTCGGTCGGATCGAAAGCCGCGCCAGCCACCGCCAGATCGAGTACTTCCACGCCGTGCAGTAGCCGCGCCAGGTCATCGGCCATGCGGTCGGCCAGTTCTGCCGCATCAACGCGCGCCAGTGTTGATTTTGCAAGCGGAACCGAAACTTCCAGCGCCAAGGCGCCAAAACAACACGCAGGGACAGACATCACGACCACAAGGAGAACGATGAGGCCAATACAGTAGCATTGCGCTCCTGTTGGACGCGTGTTGACGATCTCGATGAATGCCCGGTTGCGCCTTGAAATCCACGCCTTGCTGGAGCTGTATCTGATTCCGAGCCTGTGCGCGCTCATGCCCTGGTGGCTGGGCTTTCGTTGGCTGCGTTTTTGTTCGCGCTTCCGTCGCTTGTTCGGGGCCGAGTGGCAGGCCGCGTTGGTGCAGGCGCGCCAGTTCGTGCAGATCGACGACGAGGCTTTGTGGGCACGGCAGTTTCGTCTCTGCCGGTTGGTGGATCACGCCGACATGTACATCTCCATGACGCGCAGCAATCGCTGGCTCAAAACGTATGTCGATGACTGGGACCAGTGGCCGGACATTCCCGAAAAGGCCGTGGGCCTCACCTTCCACTGGTGCCCGGGAGTCTGGGCCACACGCGCCTTGCGCCAGCGTGGAGCCACGGTTGGAGCCATCAGCGCTGCGCCCAATCGCGTGGCGATGGGCGGGGCGCTGCTTGGGTATTGGTACGCACGCTTGCGGGTACGCGAGGCCGAGCGCATCAGCGGCCACCCGATGATGTTGCCGGAAGGTGCTGTGCGTCGCTCGGTTCGCATGCTTGGGTCCGATGCTCCTGAACAGGTCGGCTTCTGGGTCTGCGGATTTCTGGATGTTCCGCCGGGGCCACGCGATCCGTCCGAACCGGTCGAGATTTTCGGGCGCCAGGGACAATTTCCCACCGGCCTCATAGGTATCGCACGATTGGCGAAGGTGCCTGTGGTGCTCATCACTTGTGGCCTGGACCTGCGCACCGGCCGACGTCGATTGCAGGTCTGGGAGCCGCGTGCCGGTGATGATCCCAAACTGTTGCAAGACATGGTCGATGTCTGGCGTTCGCTCATCAGCGAACATTCTTGGGGCTATTTCCTCTGGCTGGTGATGCCGGCCTGGATGCGCTGAGCGGAAGCCGACTCGGCGAAAGTCGTTGAGGTCTCCGCCGCGCTCCGTTCGCCGGCGTATGGCTGCTAGGCTATGATCTTGCCGTTCGTTTTGTCTTTGGCCGAGTTTTGAGTCATGTCCAATAACCGCTCAATCCAAACCGTCGGTGTGATCGGCGGTGTGCGCATCCCGTTCTGCCGCAACAACACGGCGTATTTCGATGTCGGCAACCTCGGCATGTCGATTCGAACGCTGGGCGCCTTGGTGGAACGCTTCGGCCTGCACGGCATGGAGCTGGGCGAAGTGGCCATGGGCGCGGTGCTCAAGCATTCTTCGGACTGGAATCTGGCACGCGAGGCCACGTTGTCGTCTGGGCTCGCGCCCACCACGCCCGGTCTCACCATGGCACGCGCCTGCGGGACCAGTCTCGACACCATCATGACGGTCGCCAACAAGATCGCGCTGGGGCAGATTCAAGTGGGCATCGGTGGCGGTTCGGACACCACCTCGGATGTGCCGATCGCGGTCAACAAGCGCTTGCGCCGGCGTTTGCTCGATCTCAATCGCGCCCGATCCTTCGGCCAGCGTCTGGCCGCATTCAAGGGCTTTTCCTTCGGTGAGTTGAAGCCGGAGTTTCCCGGCGTGGGCGAGCCGCGCACCGGCAAGAGCATGGGCGACCATTGCGAACTGATGGCACGCGAATGGGGCGTCACGCGGGTCGAGCAGGACCTTCTGGCCTATGAATCCCACCGCAAGGCGGCAGCGGCGTACGACGCCGGCTTCTTCGCCGACTTGGTGGTGCCCTTCCGTGGCATCGAGCGCGACAACATCCTGCGCCCGGACACCTCGCCGGAAAAGCTCGCCACGCTCAAGCCCGCCTTCGACAAAACTTCGGGCCAAGGCACGCTCACCGCCGGCAATTCCACCCCACTGAGCGATGGTGCTTCGGCCGTGCTCTTGGCCAACGAGGCGTGGGCCGCGGCGCATGGGCACGAGATTTTGGCGCGCATCGTCGATTACGAAGTGGCCGGCGTGGATTTCGTCCATGGTGAAGGCTTGTTGATGGCGCCGACCATCGCGGTGCCGCGCATGTTGGCCCGTCACGGCCTCAGCCTGCAGGATTTTGATTTTTACGAAATCCACGAGGCCTTTGCCGCGCAGGTGCTGTGTACGCTCAAGGCTTGGGAGTCGGAAACCTACTGCCGCGATCGACTGGGCCTCAACGCGCCGATGGGGAAAATCGATCCGGCCAAGTTCAACGTCCACGGCTCGTCTCTCGCCTTGGGCCATCCCTTCGCCGCCACCGGCGGACGCATCATCGCCACGCTCGCCAAGATGTTGAAACAGAAAGGCTCCGGACGCGGCCTGATTTCGATCTGCACCGCCGGCGGCATGGGTGTGACCGCAATCCTGGAGCGCTGAAAGGCGTCGATCAGATTCAGGTTGCGGCGCCCATGCCGCATTGGCATAATACGCGGCTCGCTTCGTTCGGCTGATGGCCGCAAGTGTCGGCAGCGCGATGGCCGACAGAAGCGATCCACCCGTCTCGCGTATCGCATTTGCGATGGGGCCGCCGTTTCCCTGGCCAAGGGGAGCATCACAAACCTTCGAGGTGCGTCATGGCACGTGTGTGTCAAGTAAGCAAGAAGGCCGTGCAGACCGGCAACAACGTCTCGCACGCCAACAACAAAACCCGCCGTCGCTGGCTTCCCAACCTGCACGAACGCCGCTTCTGGGTGGCAAGTGAGAACCGTTGGGTGAAGCTGCGCGTTTCCAACCATGCCCTGCGCACCATCGACAAGAACGGCATCGACGCCGTCCTCGCCGAGCTGCGCAAGCAGGGCCAGAAGGTCTAAGGAGAAGTCACCATGGCACATTCCAAGCGCGACAAAATCCGCATGATCTCCTCGGCCGGCACCGGTCACTTCTACACCACCGACAAAAACAAGAAGAACACCCCGGGCAAGATGGAAATGAACAAGTACGACCCGGTCGTGCGCAAGCACGTTCCGTACAAGGAAGGCAAGATCAAGTAATCCTGCTCCAAGTAGGGCGAAAATGAAAAACCCGCCGCGAGGCGGGTTTTTCATGCATGTTGGCCCAAGCTCCCCGGCTTCCGGACACCCGGCTTGCTCGCGCACACTTCCCGAAACGTTCCTGATGCCACCCGATTATCGAGGGCGTGCGACCTCGGGCGACACACGCGCATGCTCACCGCGCGCCACGCCAAACCAGGCCACATACAAGGCCGGCACCACCAACAAGGTCAGCACCGTGGCCACGATCAAGCCGCCCATGATGGCCACGGCCATCGGCCCGAAGAAGGCGCTGCGGGTGAGCGGGATCATCGCCAGCACTGCCGCCAGCGCGGTCAGCACGATGGGTCGGAACCGGCGCACGGTGGCATCGATCACGGCCTGCCAACGCGCGTGACCGGCGGCGATGTCTTGCTCGATCTGGTCGACCAGGATGACACTGTTTCGCATGATCATTCCGGCCAGGGCGATGGTGCCGAGCATCGCGACGAACCCGAACGGCACCTGGAACACCAGCAGGAACAGAACCACGCCGATCAGGCCGAGTGGCGCGGTGAGAAACACCAGAGCCGCGCGCGAAAAGCTGCGTAGCTGGATCATCAGCAGGCTGAAGACCACCACCACGAACACCGGCACACCCGCCGCGACCGAAGCGCTGCCGCGGGCCGAGTCTTCCACCGTTCCGCCCACCTCCAAGAGATAACCCGGCGGCAAGTCCTCGCGCACCGATTGCAGGGTCGGAAGGATCTGCTTGACCACATTCGCCGGCTGCATCACGCCATCCACGTCGGCCCGAACGGTGACGGTCGGCAGGCGATTGCGATGCCAGATGATGCCTTCCTCGAAACCGTATTGGAGTGTGGCAATTTGCGACACCGGCACGCTTCGCCCATGGCTGGTGGGCACGGCCAGCGAGCCCAGCATCGAGAGCTGCGCGCGCTCCTCGGCGGGGCCACGCAGCAACATGGCGATCTGCTCGTTGTCCTCGCGCAAGGTGCTGACCTGCAAGCCGCTGAGCGAGCTTTGCAGGAACTGGGCCAGCTGCGCCGAGCTCACGCCCAGCACGCGTGCGCGATCCTGATCGAGCACCAGTCGCACCACTTTGCTGGGTTCTTCCCAATCCAGGTTCACGTTGTTGACGTGTGGGTTCTCGCGCACCCGCGCGGCCACTTCGCGCGCCAGTGCGCGCACGCGTTCGATGTGTTCGCCCGACACGCGGAACTGCACCGGATAGCCTACCGGCGGCCCCATTTCCAGTCGCGTCACGCGCCCGCGCAGTTCGCCGAACTCGCGTGCCAGAAGCGCGATCAGGGTGTGTCGAACCTGCTCGCGGGCTTCGATGCCTTCGGTCAAGACCACGAACTGGGCAAAGCTCGCCTGCGGGAACTGCTGATCCAGCGGCAAGTAAAAGCGCGGCGATCCGGTGCCGACGTAGGCCACGTAATTGACCACGCCATCGAGACTCTTGAGCTGCGCTTCGAGTTTCTCAACCGCGGTCTGCGTGGCGCGCAGCGAGGCGCCCTCGGCCAGTTTCAAATCAACCAGAAGCTCGGGGCGGGTGGCGGATGGGAAAAACTGCTGAGGCACGAAGCGGAACAGCGCGACCGCCGCGATCAAGGCGACGAGGGTCAGCGCCAGCACCGCGCGACGGCGCCGCATGGCGAGCTCCACCAGATTTCGAAAGCCTTGGTAGAAACGCCTCTGATACGGATCGACAGAGTCATCGGGCGCGTGCTGCGCCGGTTCCGGCAAAAGTCGATCGCCGAGATACGGCACAAACACCACGGCCGCGATCCAACTCAGCAGCAGGGCAATGCTGACCACTTGCGCAATCGAGCGGGTGTATTCGCCGGTGGCCGAGGCCGCCAGCGCAATCGGCAGAAAGCCGGCCGCGGTGATGAGGGTGCCCGTCAGCATCGGAAAGGCGGTGCTGGTCCAAGCAAAGCTTGCCGCACGCAGGCGATCCATGCCTTGTTCCATCTTCACGGCCATCATTTCCACCGCGATGATGGCATCGTCCACCAAGAGGCCGAGGGCCAGCACCAGTGCGCCCAGTGAGGTCTTGTGCAGGCCGATACCGAAGTAGTGCATGGCGGCAAAGGTCATCGCCAGGACCAGCGGAATCGAGAGCGCCACCACCAATCCGGTGCGAAGGCCGAGCGAGAAAAAGCATACGATCAGGACGATCAACACCGCTTCGCCCAGCACTCGCACGAACTCACCGACCGATTCGCGCACCGCCTCGGGTTGATCGGACACCTTGTGCAATTGCATGCCGACCGGCAGCGTCAGTTGCAGGCGTGCCAGTTCCGCATCCAGACGCTCGCCCAGGGCGAGAATGTCGCCGCCCTCGCGCATCGACACGGCCAAGCCAATCGCGTCCTGCCCCATGAAACGCATCTTGGGCGCCGGCGGATCGGAGAAGCCGCGCCAGACGCGCGCCACGTCATCCAGACGGAAGCTGCGCTCGCCCACGCGAATCGGGAATGCGGCAATGTCATCGACGCCGGCAAAACGTCCGGACACTCGCAGTTGCACGCGCTCGGTCGGTGTCTCGAAGAATCCCGCTGGAATTACGGCGTTCTGTTCGTCCAGGGCACTTTGGATGGCGGTCATCGGAATGCCGAGCGTGGCCAACTTGGTGTTGGACAATTCGATCCAGATCTTCTCGTCCTGCAAACCGATCAATTCGACCTTGGCCACATCGGGCACGCGCTGCAGTTCGATTTCCAGACGATCGGCGTAGTCCTTGAGTACGGCGTAATCGAAGCCGTCCGCCGTCAATGCGTAGATGTTTCCGAAGGTGTCGCCAAATTCGTCATTGAAGAACGGCCCGACCACACCGGCCGGCAGGCTGGTGCGGATATCGCCCACTTTCTTGCGCACCTGATACCAAAGCTCGGGCAGCTCGCGCGAGGTGAGGCTGTCGCGCGCCATGAAGATGACCTGCGACTCCCCCGGCCGCGAATAGGCGCGGATGAACTCGTAACGACCGGTTTCCATCAGCTTGCGTTCGATCCGGTCGGTGACCTGACGCGCCACTTCTTCGGCCGTGGCACCCGGCAGAAGGGTACGAACCACCATGGCGCGGAAGCTGAAAGGCGGGTCTTCACTTTGACCCAGCTTGCCGTAGGACACCACGCCCACCGCCGCCATCAGCAACATGGCGTAGAGCACCAGAGCGCGATGGCGCAGCGCCCACGCCGAGAGATTGAAGTCTGCGATCGACATCAGGGCGCGGCCTTCACATCGAGTGGCCGATTGTCACGATCGACCGCGCGCACGCGCTCGTCCTCGCGCAATAGATGCACGCCGCCGGCAACCACCCAATCGCCACGGCCTACACCGGATGCGACGCTGGCATGACGTTCGCCCCAGACGGTGATTTCGACCGGCCGTTTGCGAACCCGTGAGGTGACAGGATCAAACACCCAAACGAACGCCGCCTCGCCCTCGCCGCCCACCGCCGATAGCGGCACGCTCAAGGGCGCATCGCTCTGCTTGGCGACATACACGCGGGCGCTCTGGCCCAATTCCACCGGCGCCGGCGTGGCAAAACTCACGCGCGCGGCAAAGGTGCGCGCCTGTGGGTCGGCCGAAGGCGAGAGTTCGCGCACCCGAGCGGGCCAGAATTCCCCAGGCCGCGACCACAGCTCCACCTGCACCGACTGGCCGACGTTGAACTCACCCACGCGCAGTTCCGGCACGCTGATGGCCACCTCCCGCTCACCATCGGCCGCCATCACGAACACCGCTTGGCCTGCGGCCACGACTTGCCCGGCCTCGGCCAAACGCTGGGCGATCACGCCATCGTTGGGTGCCACCAAACGTGCGTAATCCCGCTGGTTGTCCATGACCGTGGATTGCGCGCGTGCGCTGTCGGACTTGGCCCGCGCCGCCTCAAACGCCGCGGCCTTGGCATCAAACAATGATTGACTCACCAGACCGCGCGCCAACATCTCGCGGTAGCGGTCGCGCTCGGATTCGGCCAGACCCAGTTCGGCCTGAGCCGCAGCCAGTTGCGCCTTGGCAGCCTCGGCCTGCAAGCGCAGATCCTCGGGATCGAGCTCGGCCAGCACCTCGCCACGCACGACCCGCGCCCCGGCATCGACCGAGCGGCGGACGATCTTGCCACCTACCCGAAAGGCCAGTGTCGGCTCCAAGCGCGCCCGCACGTCACCTGAAAACACTTGTGCGGTGCCATCGGCCGTCTGCGCCTGCACCACCAGCACGGTGCGAAGTTCCGGCACCTGCGGCGCAGGCGAGCCACAGGCTGCCAGAATGAGGGAACCTGCAAGCAGGGCGGCGAGGCGTGAGGAGGTGACGGAATGCACCATGGCGGCGGCTTCAATACTAAACTTGCCGGTATAGTATATTTACTGGACTCATCAGTCCACTATTACTTCAACATCGATGCCTTCCATGCCTGAGCTGAACCCCAAACCCGGACCTGGCCGTCCCAAAAGTCTGAAAAAGCGCCACGCCATCCTCGACGCGGCCAAGTGCCTGTTCCTGCGCTCAGGCTTCGACGGCACCAGCGTCGAGCAGATCGCCGCCGAAGCCGGCGTGTCCAAGCTCACCGTCTACAGCCACTTCCAGGACAAGGACGCGCTGTTCATCACCGCCATCGAGGAACACTGCCGCAAGCAGGTGCCCGACGCCTTGTTTGCGCCGCCGAAGCGCGCGCCGATCGAACGCGCCCTGCGCGAGATCGGCCGCCGTTTTCACGACCTGTTGGCCAGTGACGACTCCATCGCCCTGCACCGCATGTTGATTGCCGATGTACGCAATGCCGAACGTCTTGGCCCGGCCTTCTGGGCGGCCAGCGGCGCTCGAATCCTGGCGAGTCTGGAAACCTTTCTTCAGGCTGCGGTGGCCCGTGACGAACTGGAGATCGAGGACTGCCGCGAGGCCGCCAGTCAATTCATCAGCCTGCTCAAAGGCGAGATCACGCTCTTCATGCTGTGCGGTGCCAGCGGTTGCCGTCACGGCAGCAATGTGGATGCCCACGTCGAAGCCGTGGTGCGGATGTTCTTGCGTGCCTACCAGCGCCGCCGCAACTGAGATTCAGCGCGGCGGCGGTGCGGTCAGTTCCCGCGCATCGAGCTGGCCATCGTTGTTGACGTCGAGCAGGTCGAACGTTCGCGCCAACGCGCGCAAATAGGCCTCCAGCGTGGTGTGTCCGCGCGCACGCACGCCGCTGGGCAATTCGCCCGGCATCAAGCGTCCATCGCCATTGCGATCCATCGCACGAAAGCTGCGACTCATGTAGTCCTCATACTCGCGCAGGGACACGCGGGCATTGCCATCGGCATCGAAACGCTGCAGGTAGTCGGCACGATCCTGCGCCAGCGCGGGCAGGCTTGCCCACAGCGCCAAGCAAATGAACGATCGATGGACTGCGCCTCGGCGCGTGATGAGCGGCATTGGATTCTCCCTGGGAGCCTGCGCGGCAGGAACTTTCGATAGCGAAACCGCGATATCGCCATAGGCCTATGGATGAGAGCGCGGTTGCAGCCGGAAGGCTTCTGCCGAGCAGGCTCCTTACCATCATCGCAACCGCGCCCGAACCTGTCATGTGCAGGCTCGGCACAATGACGATTGTTTGCCATTGGACTTGCCATGCCGGAACTGCCTGAAGTGGAAACCACGCGTGCCGGGCTGGCACCGCTCCTGATCGGTCGTCGCGTGATCGGCAGCGTGCTGCGTCGTCGCGATCTGCGTTGGCCCATCGCCGATGAAGTCCGCGACGAACTTCCCGGCCAAGGCATTGCCGGCGTGCGTCGTCGCGCGAAATATCTCTTGCTCGATGCCGACCGCGGCAGCGTGGTGTTGCATCTGGGCATGAGTGGGCATCTGCGCGTGGTGGATGCCACGCTTGCGGCAGGCCCGCACGATCATGTCGATCTGTGTCTGGACGATGGTCACGCCTTGCGCCTGAATGATCCACGTCGCTTCGGTGCGGTGTTGTGGCAGCCAGAAGGCCAAGTGCATCCCTTGCTCGAATCCTTGGGCCCGGAACCACTGTCGGAAGACTTCGATGCCGCGTATCTGGCGGCACGCGCACACGGCCGCAGCGCGCCGATCAAGCACGTCCTGATGGATCAGCGCATCGTCGTGGGCGTCGGCAATATCTACGCCGCCGAGGCCCTGTTCCGCGCTGGCATCCATCCCGCGCGCGCAGCCGGTCGGGTATCGATGGCGCGCTTGGAACGACTGGTGATCGCGGTCAAGCAGGTACTGGGCGAAGCCATCACACGCGGCGGCACCACCTTGCGTGATTTTCTCAAGCCCGATGGCCTTCCCGGCTACTTTGCCCAGCAACTGGATGTGTACGGTCGCGCCGACAAACCCTGCCACCACTGTGGAACCCCGCTGCGCGCCGCCGATTGGGGCCAGCGCGCCACGGTGTACTGTCCACGCTGTCAGCGTTGAGCGCGGAATCAGACCGCATTTCCTTGCCTCCCTCCCGAGAAACGCGGCTAGAGTGTTGGCCGCAGGGGTTCGAAACTCTAGGAAATCAGAACATGCGTTCATCGTCGATCGTGTTGTGGGGCTTGCTGGGTATGGGTTTGGCGTCGCCGTGGGCACTGGCCCATGCCCGTGGCGCCCAAAATCCAAGCAAGGACGCACAGGAATTGGCGGCACACTCCACCCAGGATCACCTTGATGCTTCGCTGGCCATGGCAAAGGGCCAGAGCGCGCCTTCCTTCCCAGTCGAACCGACACCGGGCGATCGACGCAGCAACAAATGGACGCAGTGTGACGATGGCGGAAGTCCATGCACCCGCTACAGCCGCACCGATCGCTATCAGCGCACGGATGCGCCCATCGAAGGTGACGATCCGGACGCCGGCCACGGCCCCTACGCTTGGATCGCCATCGACTGGGGCAGCCGTGGGTGCGCCACGCGGGTCATCTGTCGGGATGTCGAGTTCCCAAAATTGCCGTAAAACCAACGCGACGGCCGACGCCAAGCACAGACGCTTCGCACCGTTCGCCTACGGCTTGGATGACACCCGCAGGTCCGTAACTCAGCGCGGCGCCGGCTCGGGTGCGCGTGCGATCGCCAGCACGCGCACTTCACGCGCTCCGGCACGCAACAGGCTGCGCGTGGCTTCGCGGACCGTGGCTCCGGTGGTGACGACATCATCGACCAACACGACCACCTCACCGTGCAGTGGGCTGGCCTCAAAGGCACCGCGAAGATTGCGTCGCCGCGCCACCGCATCGAGCTCGGTTTGCGCAGCCGTGGCACGAATGCGACGCAGACCGGCGTGATCGAGTCGCAGCGGCAAGGCACGGGCCAGCGGTTTGGCCCACTCCAGCGCTTGGTTGTAGCCGCGTTGCGCCAATCGACTTGAATGCAGGGGCACGGGAATCATGCGGTCCACGCCCTGCCAACCCGGCCACTGGCGAAGGATCGGCAAGGCCAGTTCCGCCAGCACCCTGCCTGCCGCCAAGTCGTGGTGAAACTTGAAACGCGGCAGCAATTGCGCGAGCGCGGCTTCGTAGCGCCACACCGCGAACGTCTGCGAAAACGGTGGCAGATCGCGCAAACAGGCACCACAGGCCGCTTCGGCGGATGGCAAGGGCAAGGCGCACTGTGCGCAAGCCGGGGCATTGCCGATCAGTGCGCGACAACAGGCTTCACACAGGTCCACACGCTTGGCCGATTCGCCGCACAGCAGGCAACGCGACGGCAACAAGGCCTGCGTCACGGCGGTGGCGGCACGAAGCCAGAAGGGTGGAAGGTTGACAGGCATCGGTGTGTTTTCCAGACTTCCGACACTGTGCCACCGGCCCCGCACCGCAATCAAAGTTGATGCCCAGTCCGCGACCACCCCAATCCTCCGCGCGGCGTGATCCACGTCCGACGCTTGCGGCTCGCACCGAGGCCGAAGCCCGATCCGGCGCGCGCCACGCGACACAGCGAGGCGCAGGTCACATCGTTGCGCGTGAAGGCATGGCCGTGGAGATCGAGGGTCGCGTGCTGCGCAACTTCAGCGGCAGTGATTATCTTGGTCTGGCCCAGCATCCTGAAGTCATCGCCGGCCTGCAGGAGTCGGCGGCGTGGCTGGGTGTGGGCGCCGGCCTTTCACACCTGAGCGCCAGTGGCTTTCGCGCCCAGCGTGAACTCGAAGACGCGGTGGCGCAGTGGCAAGGTTATGCGCGAGGCCTGATGTTCGGCTCGGCCTATGTCGCCAATCTGGCGGTGATGCAGACCTTGCTGCGCGATGGCGAGCTCAGTGTGCAGGATCGCCACAACCATGGCAGCCTCTTCGATGCCGCACGTTTGGCCGGCGCTGAGGTTCGAGATTATCCGCATCTGGCCGCGGAAGGCGCCATGCGTGCGCTGCGCAGCCGTCCGCAATCGGCCGCCCTACTCGCCACCCACGGCATCTTTGCGCTCGATGGCGACATGGCGCCGCTGAAGATGCTGGCGGTATTGGCACGCACCGAGAACGCCAGCTTGTACGTCGATGATGCCCACGGCACCGGCGCGATCGGTCCCGACGGCCGTGGCAGCGTGGCCATGGCCGGTTTGGGTGAGCGTGAAGTGCCACTGCAACTGATTTCTCTCAGCCGCGCCCTGGGCTGCGCTGGCGCGGTGCTGGTCGGCTCGAAGGCCCTGATCGAACACATCACCGAAACCGCCCGCGCCTACCTCTATTCCAGCCCACCGCCACCGGCGCTTGCGACGGCTGCGAGCAAGGCGCTGGCCCTCGCACGCGGCGAAACTTGGCGTCGCTACAAGCTGGCGGCACTGGTGGCGCGTCTGCGGCGTGGCGCGCAGCAGCTCGATATCGACTTGATGGATTCGGCCACGGCCATTCAACCGCTGCTCCTGGGCAGCAGCAGCGCGACCTTGGCCGCCGCCCGTCATCTGGAGCGCGCCGGTTTTCTGGTCAGCGCTGTGCGTCCACCCTTCGTGCCCGATGGCCGGGCGCGCCTGCGCATCACCTTGAGCGCCGCGCACGAGGAACAGGACATCGACGCCTTGCTTGAAGCCTTGGCCGAAGTCATGCAGCGCGTGTCGGACGACTCGGACACGTGAGCCTCGCCAGCACGATGGGTTCAGCACCGCTCCACATCGCGGTCGAAGGCCATGGTCCGCCGCTCGTGCTCTTCCACGGTTGGGCACTGCACTCCGGCATATTTGCGAACCTGCGCGAACACTTGTCGGCATCGCACTGCCTTTACAGTGTCGATCTGCCCGGCCACGGCCGCAGTCGCGGCACCGCCCGACTCGAAGCCGATGCCTTTGTCGATGCACTCATCGAACGCGTGCCCGATCAGGCGATCTGGCTGGGCTGGTCCTTGGGGGGTTTGCTGGCCTTGCACGCCGCCCTGCGCCATCGGCCGCGCCTTGCCGGCTTGTTGATGGTCGCCTCCAGCCCACGATTCACGCGCGCACCCGATTGGCCCTACGGTGTGGATGAAGCCGTGTTTCGTGCCTTTGCCGAGGGTCTTGAGCGGCGCTTTGTCGCCACGATCGAGGGCTTTCTCGATCTGGAAACCCGTGGCAGTGCCATCACACCGGCGGCCCTGCACGCCTTGCGCGAGGAGGTGCTTCGTTACGGCGCACCCGACACGGATCACGTGTTCGCGGGGCTTGAACTGTTGCAACGACACGATCTGCGCGACGAGCTTGCCACACTGGATTTGCCATCCGTCTGGATCGCCGGCCGGCGCGATCGAATGGTGCGCACACAGGCCATGCAATGGGCGGCCCATCGCAGCAACGCCCGCTATCTCGAATTGGACAGCGGCCACATGCCGTTCCTGTCGCACCCCGAGGTCGTGGCCGAGGCCGTTCACGAACTGACACGCGCTTGAGCCACTATCATCTGGCGGCGCAGCCTTTGTTCTGATCACGCGTCATGCCTGCACCCGCCCTCGACCATCTGCAAGTGCGCCGTGCCTTTGCCCGCGCCGCACCGCACTATGCCCAGTTCGCGGTATTGCAGCGCGAAGTGGAACGGCGCCTGCTCGAACAACTGGACGCCATGCCCCATGCGCCAGAACGCATCCTCGATCTGGGTTGCGGGCCTGGCACGGCCAGTTTGGCCTTGAAGCAGCGTTGGCCCCGAGCGCAGGTGATCGCGCTGGATTCCGCCCTGCCGATGTTGCACATGGCGCGCAAGACCGCCGGTCGCTGGCGACCGCGATTTTCGTGTGTCGCAGGCGATGCGCGGGCCTTGCCCTTTGCGCCACATAGTTTTGATTTGGTGTTTTCCAGCCTCTGCATGCCGTGGCAGGAGGACATGACGCGCCTTGCCTTGCAGTGGCGCACGGTGCTCAAGCCCGATGGTGTGCTGCTGGCCTCGGGCCTGGGGCCGGCCACTTTGCAAGAACTGGCGCAGACCTTTGCCGACGTCGATCCCGAGCGTGCCCACGTGCACGGTTTTGCCAGCAGCCAATTGCTCGGCGACACCTTGCTGGCGGCGGGTTTTCGCAATCCGGTGGTGATGAGCGAACGCTTCACCCTGACGTATCCGAACTTGGCGCAACTCCTGCTGGAACTGCGCGCCACCGGCAGCACCAATGCCTTGCAACAACGCCGTCGCAGCCTCACCGGCAAGGGCAGATTTGCCGCCGCTACCCGGCTGTATGAGACGTTTCGTGCCGGCGATGGACTGCTGCCAGCCACGGTCGAGGTGACCTACATGCAGGCCTTGGGATACAAGCCGAGACCGCGTGACTGAGCTTGGCGACTGCGATCGGTTATCGTGCCAAGCCTGAGACTGGATGCCCCACATGAAATACCTCCACAGCATGGTTCGCGTGCGCGACCTCGATGCGTCGCTGCGGTTTTATTGCGAGGGTCTGGGCCTGCGCGAAACCCGTCGCAAAGACGTGCCCGAGCACCGCTTCACCCTGATTTTTTTGGCCGCGCCGGAAAGCCCAGAAGCCGAGATCGAACTGACCTACAACTACGACGCCGAAGACTACGGCCATGCCCGCAATTTCGGCCATCTGGCCTTTGCCGTGGACGACATCTACGCCACCTGCGCCCACTTGCTGGCCATGGGCGTGACCATCAACCGCCCACCACGCGACGGCCACATGGCCTTCGTGCGTTCGCCCGACCTGATCTCGATCGAACTTCTGCAAAAGGGCGAACGCCTACCGCCCGCCGAACCGTGGGCCTCGATGCCCAACACGGGCGTCTGGTGAGCGACACACGCGCCTTCGTCGATGGCCGGCCGGCCGATTCGGCGGCCCTGATTCGCTTTGCCCGCAACGGCTACCACCACTTCACCACGATGCAGGTGCGCGCCGGTGCCGTGCGTGGTTTGGCCTTGCATCTGGCACGCCTGAGCGACGCCACCCGGCAGATGTTCTCAGTGGAACTGGATGTCGCGGCCCTGCGTGCACACCTGCGTGCGGCGCTGGCCTCGACACCCGATGCGGCCGTGCGTATCAGCGTGGCCGCACGCAATCACAGCGTCCGCGCCATGCCTGTGTCGGCACAGATCGAAACCCTGATCCTCGTCGATCCCCCCACGCCATGGCGCCACGCCCCGATGCGGGTGATGAGCCTGCCGCACACCCGTTACCAGCCACAGCTCAAGCACAGCGGCCTGTTCGATCTGTTTGCGCTGCGCCAACACGCGGTGAGACACGGCTTCGATGACGCCGCGTTGCTCAATCGCGATCACTGCATCAGTGAAGGGCCGACCTTCAACCTCGGTTTCGTGCTCGACGATCTCCTGCTTTGGCCACAGGCCGAAAGACTCGCCGGCACCACCGAACGCCTGCTGCAACACGCATGGACCACGATCGGCGGCCACCAACGACAGCAACGCATCGCGCTTGATGATCTGGCGACCTTCCACGGCGCCTTCGCCTGCCATTCCGGTGGTATCTGGCCACTGCGCTGCATCGATGCCCAGCCCTTCCCATCGCACGGCGAATGGCTCACTCGCTTGCACCAACTTTGGGACGTACTGCCCGCCGAATCCATCTAGACCCCAAGGGGCGTTGTGCGACACACCAGCGGCGCACAGATACCTTCACTCCGGGCACTTCTTCACGCATCCTTGCCCATGGGCGCAATAACGCTCGGATGTCGCGCTCCGAATGGATCAGCTTGGCAGGCGGATGCCGTGTTCCTCGCAACTGCGCGTATTGATCGCGTCGGCGCGCAGGCGTGCCGGGCGAGCGGCCAGCCGCTCGGCGTAGGCTTTGAAAACGGGTCTGGGTTCGAGCATGCCAAAGGTAAGCATGTAGCCGATCGTGCCGCCGAAAATCATGTCGGCCATCGAAAACTTCTCGCCGAGTACGTAGGGGCCATTGGCGAGTGCACCCTCCATCGCCTCCAGCATCGTGGCGTAGGCACCCCAGCCAGCACTGCCTTCCTTGTAGGTCCATCCTTGCATCTTCGCAAGCAACCCAGGTTCGATCACCGAGGGCGAGAAGAAGGACCATCGCAGATACGTCCCACGTGCCGGATCATCGGGCAGCGGGGCCAGTGTGCCGGGCGCATACCTATCGGCAAGGTAAAGCCCGATCGCGGCCGATTCGGTCACCAACGTCGCGCCATCCGTGAGAATCGGGAGCTTGCCCATGGCATTGAGGGCGAGGATCTCGGGCGCCTTTTGCGCGCCAGCGAGCAGATCCACAAACTTCAATTCGTAGGGCACGGCCAGCTCTTCGAGCATCCAGACCACATTGGCCGCGCGCGAGAACGGGTGGTGATAGAGAACGATCGCCATGGAAGCCTCCTTGATGCGCGTACGATACGCCATCCGGGCCACGCTTGATAAGCGAATGTTTCCGGTCGGCGTCCTGCGTTGTCGCGCGCGCCTTCAGTGTGGCGACTGCGGGATCGCCATCGCAGGATCGTCGAGCTTGGCCCACACCGCATCAAGCGCGGCGTGGACCTTGGGCAGGAATGGCACGTAGCGTTGGCCGTAATCGGGAAAGGCGAGGAAAGCGTCGAAGTGTTGGGCCTTGTCGATCAACCAGAACGTGACGGGTCGATCTGCGGCGCGGGCCATGGCCACGTAAGGCGCACTGCTGAAGGCGACGGGAATGAGGCCATCCTCGCGGCCATGCACGACCACCACCGGCAGGCCCGCACGCGGCGGCGCGGCGCGGGTTTCGGCCACGCCCTTCTGCACGCGACGCGCGTTTTCGTCATCGCCCGTCCATAGCGCCCGCAGGCAATCCAGGCCGGCCAGATCGGAATCATCACCGCTGCGGTTGGGGTCAATCAGGGCGATGCCATTGCCCGGCGGAATGCCGCTGGCATCGGACCACCACAGCGCGCGTTCGCTGGCACTTGAGGGGCGCTCGGCGCCTTCACCACTGAGCAGGGCATACCGGTAGCCGCACGGGTGTTCGCCAGCGGCAAAGCGGCCATAAGCCGAGGCATAGGTGGCCGCCACCGCACGCCACAGGTCAAAGCCGGTGGTGGTGACGCCGCTATGCAAGGCCGCCTCGTCGAAACCTGCGGCCAGCAACTGTGCGCGGGCATCGGCGGCTTGGGCCGCAAGCGTTGCGCCCGAGAGTTCACCGCGTGCCGCCAAACTCGCGCAACGTTGCGTGGCCGCTGCGCGCAGGCCATCAGGCATGGGCGGCACGGGCCAATCGTCCTGGGCCAATAGCGCGCAGGGCATCAAGCGCGCGGCGAGCGTGGCGTAGTCGTACAGCGGCCTCGCGCCGTGACCTTCGACGGTGACATTGGGTTCACCCGCCACCACCGCATCAATCAGCTCATCGTCGATTTCAGCCGCACGCAACACGGCACCGCCGCCGTTGGAAATGCCGACCGCGATGACGCGGGTGTTGGCGGCCGTGAACGGGGCGCGTTGTGGATAGGCGCGATTCAAAACCGCTAGGCCGAACTGCGCAGCCTGATGCACATGGCGGCCCCAATCGGCTTCCGGATTGTCTTGCGAGTGGGCGTGCTTGAAGGCGATGCCCGAGCTCGCGCTCGTCGTCGGAGCAAATCCACCCACGCCATCGACCGACGCCTGCCTGCCGTCCAATGCCGTGGTCTGCGGTTGCGCCAGATCGACATAATCACTGCCCGCGCCTTTGTCGGTGTAAACCACGGCGCAACCACGCGGCAAAGCCCAGGGCGCGGCCACGGCGATGGCACCGTACACACCACGCGAACCGGAGGCCGGCGCCACCACCACGCAGGGCTTGGCCGGATCGAACTGATCGGGCAATTGCAGCAGCACGCGATGCGGCTGGCGTGCACCGGCAAGCGTGGCGAAGGCGCTGAACTCGCGCCCGGGAATCATCGGCAGCGACTCGCCCGCAGCACCGCCCGCACGCAGGTCGGCAATACCGCGCCAGTTCGACCAGATCGCGCGTCGTCGCAATTCTGCGGGCGTCGGCTCATCAGCCACCGCGATCGATGGTGCGCTCGCATTTCGCAGCCCGTCGATGCCGAGGCCTCCGGTCAACAAATCATCGGCTCCGCGATGAGGGGTTTCGCGGATGACACCAAAGTCGTCGCTGGGATTCATGGGCTTCACGGTGGGCGGCGCGCAGGCCAAGAGGCTGAGCGCCAGACAAAGAGGCAGGGCAAGTTTCGCTTTCATGCCCTCACCTTAGCGCAACACCGCCGTGGGAAAAGTGAACCTTGGTGCTACGCCAAGCCTGAGCAAGTCGTCCGTGCGAAATCCCTTTTCCGTTCCGTTGTGCCCACGGGCCATGAACCTGACACCCAACCGTCATGGCGAGGCCCGAAGGGCCGTGGCCATCCAGAAGTTCGGTGTCAAAGCGCTGGATCGCTTCGCTACGCTCGCGATGACGTTGCGTCGACGCGTTCCGTTGCTCGCTTGCCCCTTCCCCCGCGTGCGGGGGAAGGTTGGGATGGGGGCGATGAAAGACACTCGCAAATCAAACGCATGGATTGCTTCGCTGCGCTCGCGATGACGTTGCGTCGACGCGTTCCGTTGCTCGCTAAACGACCACGCTCGCCGCCCGCCGCCGGCGTTTGCTGTCATGCACATCCACTTGCAGCAGTAATCGAAAATCCACGGCGGGGTCGTGCACAAGGTCAAAACTCAGACCATCGCGATCGGGCAGGCGCGACTGAAGCTCGACCACCGGCGCGCGCGGTACGGCCATGTGCCAGCCATCGCTTTCGCCCCGCACCGTGGCATCAGTGTGGTCGTGCGTGTGCAGGAAGAAACTGATCGATAGCCCTCGCGGCAAACGGCTGCGGCACGCGATCGTTTCACCGGCGCACAGGGCTGCCAATTCGTCTTCATCGAGACGCAGACGCCATTGATCCTCTTGCAACTGGATTTTCATGCGATGTCCTTGGGGCTGTGAATCAAGCTCTGCCATTCCTGCGGCGTGTTGGCGCTGGCCAAATGCGCTCGCGCCGTGGCGGGTAGCGGCACGTCGATGCCACTCAAGCCCGCATGCAGCGCGCGCAAGGAGCGTGCGGATGCCGGTGCATCGAGCAGTTCGACGATCCGTGCTCGGCTGATTGAATCCAAACGCAAGGCCAGCGGCAAGGCGTGCTCGACAAAGCGCGCCGCACGCACCGGTAGAGGCGCCTCGGCCAGCGCACGCAGCAGCGAATGCAGCAAGGTGTGATCCAGCCGTGGCATGTCCACCGGCGCCACCAGATAGACGCCATCGTCTGCCACTTGCGCCAAGCTCATCAGACCGCCGACCGGGCCTCGATCGGGTATGCGATCGGGCAGCGCATCGACGCCCTCGAAGGGCCCGCTGCGCCACACGCGCGTGGCGCCGGCGTCGCGCAAGACCGCGCTCATGTGTTCCAACAGGGATACGCCGTTCCACTCCAACGAGGCCTTGTCGCGGCCCATGCGGGAAGATCGGCCACCCGCCAACAGCAAGGCCGCGAAGGGCGGAAGTTCAAGCGTGGTCGTGCCCGGACTCATGCACATGTTCCTCGCACAAGGAGCAGCCTTCGCTCCATTCGCTGCTGCCATCGACGTAGTGTTCCTGCTTCCAGATCGGGCTGCGGTGTTTCACTTCCTCGATCAACTGCCGGCAGGCGCGAAAGGCTTCATCGCGATGTTTGGTGCCCACCGCCACCACCACGGCCACGTCGCCCACGTTCAGGCGACCCTTGGCGTGTGCCAGCCAGATGCGGATGTTCGGCCCGAAGGCGTGCGTGGCGCGGGCGATGGCTTCGTCGAAATGAACCTGGGCCAGCGCATCGAAAATGTCATAGCTGATGCCGATGACCTCGCGCCCCTGGTTGACTTGACGCACGCGGCCGATGAAAACGTTGTAGCCCCCAAATTGCGGATTGCTAACGAAATCCAATGCATCGACCGGGTTGATCTTGGCCTGTGCGCTATCGACGATGGCGTGGTGATGGGCGCTCATGTCAGCCACCTCCCACCGGCGGCAGGACGGTGAGCATCACGCCGGCTTCGATGGCATCGCTCTCGCGCAAAACCCGGCTTGGGCTGGCGAAGGCCGAGCGTTGCAGCAAGCCGGCACGAAATCCGGGCCAATGGGCTTGGCCGTGCGCCAAGAGCGCCGCGCGCACCTCGGCCACGGTGGCGTCGTCCGGCACCTCGACCTGCACTCGGGCCTGGGCTTCGAACTCACGGAATGCGCCAAACAGGGCGATATCCAACTTCATCACTGCACCTCGATTTTCACGCCGGCCAAATGCCCGGGCGGCCACACGTCGATGAGATC
>CAUJJS010000228.1 GCA_963205415.1 Pseudomonadota bacterium | reverse complement strand
GATGCCTTGCCCGGCGACGAACAGTCCAAGGCCGCCTCGGATGTGCGCGAGGTGTTGGCCAAGGACCTCGAACGTGCCCATCGACGCCTGAAACTGAAGGCACAGCAGGAGCGCCGCCTGGCCACCGGCGGGCACCTGATTCGCCTGCCACAGCGTTTGGCAAAGAGCGCGGCCGAGGAGTTCATGAGCGTTATGGCGAGCAATCCCCAGATCGAATCGATCGAACCCAATGCCCGCTATCACGCGCTGGCGGTGCCCAATGATCCGCACTACAGCAAGCAATGGGGCCTGCGGGAGGCGGCAGGTGGGCTCAATATCGAAGGTGCATGGGACTACGCGCTGGGCAACAACGTGGTGATTGCCGTGATCGATACCGGGCAAACCAGTCATCCGGATTTGAATGCCAAGACCGTGGCCGGCTATGACTTCGTGAGCGATGTGGCCAGCGCCGGTGATGGCAACGGCCGTGATTCAAATCCATCGGACCCAGGTGACTGGACCAGCGCAGGCGAATGCGGCGACGACTCGGATGCCAGTTCGTCCAGTTGGCATGGCACCCATGTCGCGGGTATCGCCGCGGCCCTGACCCACAACGGCGTCGGCATCGCCGGTGCGGCGCCCGGTGCCTATCTGCAGCCGGTGCGTGTGTTGGGTAAATGCGGCGGCAGCACCGCCGACATCGCAGAAGCCATCATCTGGGCCAGTGGCGGCACGGTGGCGGGCGTCCCAGCCAATCCGACGCCGGCGCGGGTGCTGAATATGAGTTTGGGGGGCTCGGGCAGTTGTAGCTTGACCGAACAACGTGCCATCGACAGTGCGCGTAGTCGCAAGGCGGTCGTGGTGGTGGCTGCAGGCAACTCCGCCCAACCCGTCGAGTGGCACTCGCCCGCCAACTGTGCGCGTGTGATCGCGATCGCCGCCAATGATCGGGATGGCGAACGAGCGAGCTATTCGAACTACGGACTGGGCATCACGGTGGCCGCACCCGGTGGTGATGATTCGGGCGCTGACGAAATCTTTGCCACGGTCAACAGCGGCAGTCAGGGGCCGGTTTCCGCAGCCTATGGTTACAAGTCGGGCACCTCGATGGCCACGCCCTATGTGTCGGGTGTCGCGGCTTTGCTGCTGGGGCTCAAACCCTCGCTTACGCCCGATCAGGTGGCGACCCTCTTGCGCAACACGGCCCGCCCTTTCCCCAGCGACTGTACCGGCGGTTGCGGGGCGGGCATCGTGGATGCCGAGAAGGCGGTTTACATCGCACGCGGTGGACAATACAGCAGCTTCCCGGTGAGTGTGGCGCTGTATGGCGATGGCGACGGCTGGGTCGTCAGCACACCCAGTGGCATTACCTGCGGAGACGCGTGTTCGGCAGCCTTCAATAAAGGTGGCAGCGTCACCCTCAAGGCTTCGCCCAAACCTGGCTACGAGTTCTCGGGTTGGCATGGGGCCTGCACCGGCACCCACAGCACCTGCACCCTGAACTCACTGGCCGAGGCCAAGGTGACCTTTACCAGCTTCAACATCCCGGTCGGGCCATTGTGGAATGGCTCCGTGCGCAACAATATCTCGCGCAGCGACGATCCCCCGGCCCTGTACATGCTGAACGTTCCGGCCGGCGCCACCGACCTGAGCATCAAGATTTCCGGTGGAACCGGCGATGCGGATCTCTATGTGAGACGCGATGCCAAGCCGACCGAAGACGACTACCTCTGCCGTCCCTACAAGTATGGCAACAACGAAACTTGCAACTGGGCGGCACCCGTGGCCGGCAACTATTACGTGATGATCAATCGCGGCGCTGACTTTGCCGGGGTGAAACTGGAAGTTCGCTACACCACGCCACCGGCCGTCGGTGGGGCGCGACTGTCGCAGAATGTCGCCATCAACAACATCAGCGTGCCCGAAGGTGGCGCACGCTACTACCGCGTGGTGGTGCCCACGGATGGCGTCGATCTGACGATTCAGGCATCCGGCGGCACGGGCGACATGGACATGTACGTACGCTACGGCGAGGTGGCAAGCACGGACGAGTACGACTGCAGGCCATACAGGGAAGGGAACAATGAAACCTGCAGCTTCATGCTGCCTGTGGCCGGCACCTACTATGTGACATTGAGTGGTTACACCGAGGCCAGTGGCATCAGCCTGAAGGCGAGCTACGCGGTCGGAAAGCGATTGACCACCGCTTGGGCGGGTGCGGGTGGCGGCGCGGTCGAAATCAAGCGTTACACGACCGACGAAACCATGAAGACGTGCGCGGCCTTGCCCTGCACCATTCCTGTGCGTTCGGGCGTGATGTACACGCTCAAGGCCGTGGCATCGCCGGGCTCGGTGTTTTCTGGGTGGGATGCGGGCCAATGCGAAAAGGTGCTGGCAGATGGCCGTTGTCGCGTCGTTCTGGGTCAAGCCAAAGCCGTCACCACGCGCTTCAACCTGCAGAATGCCGCCGCCCCCATCCTCACCATCAACCGTTCTGGCAACGGTGCCGGATGGGTGGGTGTCAATCGTTTCGCCAATGGGTCATGGGTGGGCGTGTGTGAGGCCTATCCGTGCCGTGTCGGCGCACCCGCAGCGGGCGTGTATGACTTCGTGGCCGTGCCGTTTACGGGAACCACCTTCAACGGTTGGCAGACCAACCAATGCGACAGCGTGCTGGCCACGGGTGAGTGCCGCAAACGCGTGTCTGGGCCCACCACGGTCACGGTCAAGCTCAACGCGCAATGAGACGGTGATGCCGACACTGGCCGAGGCGGGCCAGTGTCGGCATTGGCCTGAAGAAAATTTGCAGCGATGTTGCACTGCGGCAATGTATTGCGGTTAGTCTTGGAGTCTTGTCCTGCATGCCGATGACGACCCATGACCGATGCCCCCCGCGAGCCTGAGTTTCTGCCACCCGATGGCGCCTTGCGCGAAGACGTGAGCCGTTTGGGGGCGATGGTCGGTCAGATGCTGATCGAGCAGGGCGGCGGTGAGTTCTACGATCGGGTCGAGCAGGTGCGCGTGGCGGCCATCCATCGTCGGCAACAGGGCGCCTCGGTGGCGGAACTGGCCGATTCGCTTGCCGGCTTGGATGCCGCCGATGCCGAGGCGCTGGCGCGTGCTTTTGCCACCTATTTCCAGTTGGTCAACGTGGCCGAACGGGTGCACCGCATCCGCCGGCGTCGTGACTACCAGCGCGAAGGCGGCAAGCCGCAGCCGGAGTCCTTGCTCGATGTGCTCGGGCAGCTCAAGCGCGAGGGCGTCAGCGCCGATGAATTGATCGGCTGGCTCGAACGGTTGTGGATCGAGCCGGTGTTCACCGCACACCCGACCGAAGCCATGCGCCGCTCGCTGCTGGAGAAGGAACAGGCCATCGTGCGCTCGCTGATGGATGGCTTTGATCCCCAGCGCACGCCCCAGGAACACGCCGAAGACGACGACCGCATCTTCATGGCACTGTCAGCGATGTGGCAGACCGCCGAGGCCTCGCCGGTGCGGCCCAGCGTGGCCGACGAACGCGAGCACGCCGATTTCTACCTCGCCGGCCCGCTCTATCGCATTACGCCAACCCTGTACGAAGCCTTGGCGCAGGCCCTGAAGCAGGTGTACGGCGTGGCCATGCGACTGCCGTGTTTCCTGACTTACGCCACTTGGGTAGGTGGCGACATGGATGGCAATCCGAATGTCGGGGCCGACACCATTGCCGAATGCCTGAACTCGCAGCGTGATCTGGT
>CAUJJS010000227.1 GCA_963205415.1 Pseudomonadota bacterium | reverse complement strand
GGGTCGATTCCCAGATGCGGCCAGACCATATCGGTGGTGGTGTCGTGGGAATTGCGCGGCAAATCGAGCGGCTTGCCGTGCACCACGAACCAGATGTTCTCCGCAATGTTGGTGACGTGATCGCCGATGCGTTCGATGTTCTTGGCCATGAACAACAGATGCGTGCACGGAGTGATGGCGCGCGGGTCTTCCATCATGTAGGTCAATAGCTCCCGAAACAGCGCCGTGTAGGCCTCATCCAGCGCGGTATCGGCTTGCCACACCGCAAAGGCGCGTTCGGCATCCATGCTGCGGTAGGCGGCGAGTACCTCGCGCATGGCCTTGTCCGCGAGCGCCCCCAAACGCCGCAAACCCTGCGCCGGTGCCACCGGCGCCAAGATCGCGAGCGGAATGGCCCGCTTGGCGACGTTGGCGGCGTAATCGCCGATGCGCTCGATGTCCGAGGCGATGCGCAATGCCGCAAATACTTCACGCAGATCGCGTGCCATCGGCGCACGCAGCGCGAGCAGGCGCACCACCGCATGGCTGACCTCGTGTTCCATACGATCGATGGCATCGTCGTTATCGACGATGCGCCGCGCCGCGCGCTCGTCCCGGCGCTCAACCACCTCGATGGCAGCGCCCAATTGCTGCGCGGCAAGTTCGCCCATGCGGGCGATTTCATCGGTCAAACGCGCAAGTTCGGTGTCGTAACTTTTGATGATGTGATCGATCATGGTGTGATCTCGTCAGGGTTCAACCAAACCGACCGGTGATGTAGTCCTCGGTCTGCTTTTGGTCTGGGTGGGTGAAGATTTTTTCGGTGGCACCCACTTCCACCAACTCGCCCATGTACATGAACGCGGTGCGGTCGGAGACTCGTGCGGCCTGCTGCATGTTGTGGGTGACGATGACGATGGTGAAACGGCGCTTGAGCTCTTCGATCAATTGCTCGATGCGCGAGGTGGCGATGGGATCAAGCGCCGAAGTCGGCTCATCCAGCAACAACACGTCAGGCCTGAGTGCGATCCCGCGGGCAATGCACAGACGTTGCTGCTGGCCACCTGAAAGACCCAGCGCGCTGGCCTTGAGTTTGTCCTTGACCTCGTCCCACAGCGCCGCATCGCGCAGGGCTTGTTCGACTCGCGTTTCGAGTTCGGCGCGGGCGAGTTTGTGGTGATGACGGATACCCCAGGCGATGTTCTCGAAAATGGTCATCGGAAACGGCACCGGCCTCTGGAACACCATGCCGACCTTGCTGCGCAGGCGATTCATGGAATAGCTCGCATCAAGAATATTCTCGCCATCAAGGCGCACTTCGCCGCGCGCCACCAGACCGGGATAGATCGCGTAGATGCGATTCATGACCCGCAACAAGGTGGATTTCCCGCAGCCCGATGGCCCGATGATGGCGGTGACTTCGCGCGCCGGTATGTCGAGATCGACATTCTTCAGCGCGTGCTGGGTGTGGTAATGGAAGTTCAGGCCGCGCACCTGGATGTGCGTGTGCGGTGCTACGGCGTGTGGCTGCGCCTGTGCGGCGCGGGCAAGTTCAGTCATGTCGGTTTTCACGTTGGATGAAGCTGCGTGCCAGCAGTCCAAGACTGAGCACGAACAGCGTCACGAGCAGGGCACCGGCCCAAGCGATCGCATGCATCGCAGGGTCCGGATCATTGGTGTACTGGTAGATCGTGGTTGGCAAAGTGGCCATCTTGTCGAGCGGACCCACGGCCATGTAGTTGTTGCCAAACGCGGTGAACAACAGCGGTGCGGTTTCTCCGGCGAGCCGCGCCAAGGCGAGCAAGCAGCCGGTCAAGATGCCGGAACCTGCAGCACGCAACAGCACCTGTGTGGTCAGTTTCCACTGCGGCACCCCGAGCGAGAGCGCCGCCTCGCGCAAGGAGGATGGAACCAATCGCAGCATTTCATCGGTGGTGCGCACGATGACCGGCAAGCCGATCAAGGCCAGCGCCACTGCACCGGCAAGGGCCGAAAAACTTACCGCGCCGTCGGTGATCGCCGTCATCGGCAACACCATCACCACGTACACGAATAAGCCGAGCACGATGGAAGGGGCGGAGAGCAAGATGTCGTTCATGAAGCGGATCACCGTGCCGAGCCGCGAATGGCTTGCGTATTCGGCCAACCACGTGCCCGCCATGACGCCGACGGGCGCGCACATCAGGATTGCCATGACATCAATGAGGACGCTGCCGAGCATCGCGTTGGCAAGGCCGCCCTCGGCCGCATGCGCGGTGATGCGGGTGAATAGCGGTACACCGAAGGCTTCGATGCCACGCGCGACGGTGACGCCAAGAATCCATGCCAGGAAACCAAGACCGACCAAAGTGGCGGTGCCTGCGAGCGCCATGGCGAGGGCATTCTTGATCGCACGCCGGCGATACCGCGCACTCATGCCTTGCCCTCTCGCACGGCCAAGCGCCGCAGCATCACGCGCGCCAGCAACAACACGAAGAAGGTCACCACGAACAACAAGAATCCGAGCGCGAGCAAGGCCGATCGATGGGTGCCGACGGCTTCGTTGAACTCATTGGCGATGGACGAGGAAATCGAGGTGCCAGGCATCAGCAACGAGGCGTTGATGTCATACGCATTGCCGAGAACAAAGGTCACCGCCATGGTCTCGCCAAGCGCACGGCCCAAGCCCAGAAAAATACCGCCGATCACCGCCGCTCGAGTGCTGGGGATCACGATGTCCCACACCACTTCCCAGGTGGTCGCGCCCAACGCGCGCGCCGATTCCTTGAGCCGCGTCGGCACCGCCAGAAACACTTCGCGCATCACCGCGGCAATGAAAGGCACGATCATGATGGCGAGCACGATGCCCGCGGTCAGGATGCCAAGCCCCAGTGGCGGGCCATCGAACAACGCACCCAGCAACGGTAGCTTTCCGAGCGTGGCACTGAGCACAGGCGTGATGTGTTCTGCCATGAAGGGTACGAACACGAACAAGCCCCACATGCCGTAGATGATGGATGGAATGGCGGCCAACAGTTCAATCGCTGCACTGACTGGACCGCGCAACCAGGGCGGAGCGATTTCGGTCAGGAACAGAGCGACTCCAAAGGCCACGGGTACCGCCAGCACGATGGCAATCAGCGCCGTGACGAGGGTGCCGAACATGGGCGCAAGGGCGCCGTAACGGTTTTCAACCGGGTTCCATTCAACGCGGGTCAGAAAGGAGAGGCCCTCGACAAACAACACCTCGCGGCCACCCCAGAGCGTCGCCAGTGCCGCGCCCGTCAGTGCAATCAAAACCAGCAGCGCGCAGCCCATCAGAGCGAGGCGAAAACCTGCATCATGCCGGGCATCACGACGCGCACGGCCATCGGTGTGCGTGATGGCTTCCCGCGTGGCGGCGGGCATTTCGGAAACGGCGTTCATGCAAGTCCTTGGGCGTGTGTCCTCCACCACGTGGTGGAGGACACGCGTGGTTCAGTGGGCGAACTGCGTGGCCCAGTACGCTTCGATGCGCTCAACCAAACTCGTCGGAAGCGGCACGTAATCCAATGCCTCGGCGTGTGCCTGACCGTGTCGCAGCGACCAGCGGAAGAACGCGAACGCGGCCTTGCTGCGTTCTGCATCTTTGGCCTGCTTGGGCATGATGATCCAGCTGGTGGCGGTGATCGGCCACGCATCGACACCCGCCGCATGGGTCATGATGAGGTTGAAATCCTTGGCATTGGCCCAGTCGGCGGTCGCCGCTGCGGCTTGGAAACTCTTGCCATTGGGCATCACCACCGCGCCAGCCGCATTCTTGAGTGCAGCGAAGCCGAGCTTGTTTTTGACCGCGTAGGCGTATTCGACATACCCAATCGAACCCTTGATGCGGCCAACGTAGGCGGCGACGCCATCATTGCCCTTGCCGCCCACACCCACTGGCCAATCGACCGAAGTGCCTTCGCCGACGCGACGCTGCCATTCCGCGCTGACCTTGGAGAGATAGTGGGTGAAGTTGAACGACGTGCCCGAGCCGTCCGATCGATGCACCACGGTGATCTTGGTCGCGGGAAGCGCTCGCTCAGGATTGAGTGCACGGATCGCCGGATCGTCCCAAGCCGTGATGTCGCCGAGAAAGATGGCTGCCAAGGTGGCGCCATCCAAGGTGAGCGCGCCGGGTTCAACGCCGTCAAGCGTAAACACCGGCACGATGCCGCCGATCACGCTCGGGAACTGGCCAAGTTGGTACTCGGCCAACTCGGCCGAATCGAGTGGTTTGTCGGAAGCGCCAAAGTCCACCGTGCCCGCCTTGATCTGGGCAATGCCACCACCCGAACCGATGGCCTGATAGTTGATGCGATTGCCGGTGCTCTCGGCATGGATTGCTGACCACTTGGAAAGGATCGGGTAAACAAAACTCGAACCCGCGCCGGTCACATCGGTGGCGGCAGCGGAAAAACTCACGGCCGCGGCGGCGGCGACGATGAGGGCAGATAGCTTCTTGATCACGAGGTGCTCCGGTTTGCTTTCAGTCATTGGGTCTGCGCATTGAAGGGCTGTGGGGTTGCGAGAATGTGATCGGCGTGTTGCAGTTCCATGACAGGCACCCTCGATGTGCCGCCCGGCCTTCGATGAAGTTGCAGCGCTTGAGACAGTGAAGCCATGAACACGTCACGGACTGTCATGAAGCTGTTATGTGCGTGGCATCAAGCCGTCACGTAAGCTGCGCACGCTGTGCGCCATGGGGTGATTCCGAGGACGACACCGTGTCGCCGCGCCCCGCCACGGAGATCCACATGCAGTGCAAGCAGACATCCCTCGCCCTCGCCCTCGCTCTGGTCATCGGTATCGCGCAGATCAGCTTCGCCAGTGCCGTGTGCGCAGGAGAGACCCGGTTCGGAGGCACGATGTTTTTTGACATCACGCACCTGGATGAGCACTACAACGACACCGGCACGACCGACGCCTCGGGCTATGGCCTCGATGTGAAGCGCTTCTACTTCGGAGTCAACCACACGCTCGACGACACCTGGTCGCTCGCGCTCACCACCGATGCCAACTATTCCAGCAGCGACGGTCAGACCAATCTGTTCGTCAAGAAAGCCTACGTTGAAGGCGCGTTTTCCAGCGCTGCGGTACTGCGTATCGGATCGGCGGATACGCCCTGGATCGGCTACGTGGACAAGGCGCAAGGCTTTCGCTACGTGGAAAAAGGCTTGGTCGATCGCAGCAAGTTCGGCAGTTCCGCCGATTGGGGCCTGCACCTGGGCGGCACGCTCGCTGGAGAACAGTTCGATTACGCGGTTTCGGTGGTGAGTGGGCGCGGCTACAAGAACATTTCCCGCAGTGGGCGGATGGATGTCGAAGCACGCCTTGCTTACACACCCACCAAACACATGGTGTTCGCGCTCGGCGCCTATTCGGGCACACGCGGCAAGGACCTGGAGTCCACACCCGCCCAGCACACTGCACGAAGGGTCAGTGCCATGGTGGCCTATATCGGCGAATCCACGCGCATCGGGGCCGACTATTTCCAGGCCGACGACTGGAATACCGTGACCGCACCGGTGAGCGACACCTCGGATGGCTGGTCGGCATGGGCCAGCCATGCGTTCGACGAACGCTACACCGTCTTTGCCCGCATGGAACGCGCCCGCCCGAGCCGTGATCTCGATTCGTACGCGCAAGATCGCTACGCCCACCTTGGCCTTGAATACGCCGTCACGAAGGGTTTTGATCTGGCCTTGGTGTGGAAGCAGGCCGCACTCGATGTCGGCAGCCAAGGTGTCCACGGCACGCTGACGCGCAACCGCCGCACCCATGAAATCGGCGCGTGGGGACAGGTCGCGTTCTGACCGGAGGCAGGAAGCCACAATGATGCGCGGCCTTGCTGCGCCACCGCTTGGCGGCTGTCATGCGTTGGTCACATAGTTGCGCTGCAATAATCGGGACACCCGCCAACCACCGAGTTCCATGTGCAAAAACGCATCTTGATCATCGAAGACGAACCTGCGATCCGCGACATGGTGGCATTCGCGCTGGGCAAGGATGGCATGCACTGCATGCCTGCCGGAGACGCACGTGAAGCCGAGTTGGCCATCGCCGAACAAGTGCCCGACCTGATCCTGCTGGATTGGATGCTGCCAGGCACCAGTGGCCTCGAATTGGCGCGGCGCCTGCGTCGCAACGAGAGCACCAGAGAGATCCCCATCATCATGCTGACCGCGCGCGGCGAGGAAATGGATCGGGTCAATGGTCTGGATGCGGGAGTCGATGACTACGTCGTCAAGCCATTCTCGACCCGCGAGCTGATTGCGCGCATCAAGGCGGTGTTGCGCCGCAGTCAAGGTGACGATGGCAGCGGCAGCATCGTCTTGGGTGAGCTGCGCATCGATGGCGCAGCGCATCGTGTCTATGCACGGGGCGAGGCGGTGAGCATCGGGCCGACCGAATATCGACTGCTGCATTTTTTCATGACCCACGCCGAACGCGTTTACTCGCGTGCGCAGCTGCTCGATCACGTCTGGGGCGGCAGCGTGTATGTCGAAGAACGCACGGTGGACGTGCACATCCGACGCCTGCGCAAGCTGCTGGAGCCGTGGCAGTTGGATGTGATGGTGCAGACGGTGCGTGGCACCGGCTACCGATTCTCCGTGGCGCCATGAGCCGTCGCACCTGGCATGCGCACGCCATGCGCCATTGGTTGCGCGACCTGCGTTCGGGCGCCGATCACCTGCCCGATGCGTCGGTACTGCTCGATCGCGATGATCGCGCACGCTGGTTCAATCGCGCCGCGCAGCGCTTGCTGGGCCTGACGCGGCCACACGACCGCGGGATCTGGTTGCCGGGACGCTGGGAAGGCAGTGAATTGGGTGACTGGCTGCGTGATGGGACGCTCCGACCCGCCGGCGACATTGCCGCGCCGGTGTCGGGTGGCCCTCGCCTCGGGGTGATGCTGCTGCCCTTGCGCGCGCACTTTCGTGTGCTTCTGGCGCGAGACAACAGCCCGATCAATCGTATCGAGCAGATGCGTCGCGATTTCGTCGCCAACGTCTCCCACGAATTGCGCACGCCCTTGACCGTGATTCACGGCTATCTGGAATTGCTGGATGCCGACGATGTGCCGGCGCTGGCGCCGGTGATTGGCGAGATGCGTGTCCAGTCACGGCGCATGGGCCAGATCGTCGAAGACTTGCTGACCTTGTCGCGCTTGGAAACCCAGCAAGACATGGTGGGCGAGCACGTCGCCATGGCCCCGCTTCTGGCCACGCTGCTGCGTGAGGCCGAGGCCCTCAGCCAAGGCCGGCATCAGATTACCTTGCAGCATGAGGCCAACGCCGATCTGTGCGGTTCGAGCAAGGATCTGCACAGTGCGTTTTCCAATCTCGTCAGCAATGCAGTGCGCTACACCCCAAGCGGCGGACGCATCGTCATTGCGTGGCGCGCTAGCGCGGATGGCGCGGAATACTCGGTCAGCGACAGTGGCTATGGTATTCCGGCCGATCACCTGTCGCGCTTGACCGAGCGCTTCTATCGCGTGTCCTCAAGCCGCTCGCGTGAAACCGGCGGTACCGGCTTGGGCCTGTCCATCGTCAAGCACGTGCTCGGCCTGCACCAGGCGCAGTTGCGCATCGAGAGCGTTCCGGGCGCAGGTTCCAGCTTCCATTGCGTGTTTCCCGCCGTGCGTGTGCGTCGCGAGGGTGGGGACGAGGGCTAAAGCGGCCGCAGCGACGTGGATAGCTGGGTTGACAGTGCGCAGCGTGTCAGTTCGCTGGGCAAGATGCCGTGGTGCATCGGCGATGTTCGCGGTAGTGCCTGATTTCACCC
>CAUJJS010000226.1 GCA_963205415.1 Pseudomonadota bacterium | reverse complement strand
GCCCACGCATGCGCACGAGATTGCCCAAGCCAACGATGTCTTCACGCGACCGGTCGAGTCACACAAGGCCTGGCGCGAGCAGGTGCATCGTCATCTGGCGGCGACCTTGGGACTCCTGGTGTTCACGCTCGCTTTCCTCGGCTCGCGCCGACTTCGTGGCGGCAAGCTGCTGGTGATCGGTGCCAGCGCGCTGGTGGCCATTTCCATTCCCCTGTACATGCGCGGCGAACATGGCTTGGCCGGTGCGCTGGCCTTGGGCGGCGAACTCGCGCTCCTGGCTTGGGCACTGCGACCGGATGGCGTGATTTCCCCGCGTGGCGATTTTTCTCGACTGTCGGCCCTGCTGTTGGCGGTGATCGTGTTTCAGGCCCTGCTCGGCATGTGGACGGTGACGTGGTTGCTCAAGCCCATCGTGGTGATGGGACACCTGGTGGGCGGCATGGCCACGTTTGCCTTGCTCACCTACCTCGCTACACGCGCGGCACCCAATGCGGCGCTGTACTCGGCCGGCGCGTGGCGGCTGCGCCCCTTGCTTATCGCCACGCTGGTCGTGGTCTTGATCCAGATCGCGCTGGGTGGCTGGGTGTCGGCCAACTACGCGGCCTTGGCCTGTGGCGTGGACTATCCCAAATGCTTGGGGCAATGGTGGCCGCGGCATGATTTTGCCGAAGGTTTCGTGCTCTGGCGCGGCATTGGCATCGATTACGAAGGCGGCGTGCTCGACAACCCGGCGCGTGTCGCGATCCAGATGGTGCACCGACTGTTCGCGCTGGTGGCGCTCGGGACCGTCCTGTGGTTGGGGCGGCGTGCGCGAGCGGTGAGTGAAATCTCCGGCTGGGGCACGTTCTTGATCGTGCTGGTGTGCGTGCAGTTTGGCCTCGGCATTCTCAATGTCGTCACCGGCCTGCCATTGAAAGTCGCCACCGCCCACAACGCGGTCGCAGCCCTGTTGCTGTTTGCCGTGGTGTTGATGCTGGCGCGCCTGCGCAAACCGCGCGAAGGCGCGAACGAATGATCCTGCATGCTCGCCAGTACTGGGCGCTGACCAAGCCGCGCATCGTCGCCCTGATCGTATTCACCGCCCTGATCGGCATGCTGATGGCGGTGCCGGCCGTACCGCCGCTGCTGCCGATGATCGCGGGCCTGGCCGGCATTTGGCTGGCCTCGGCATCAGCTGCAGCCATCAATCATCTCATCGACCAGCGCATCGATCGGGTGATGGCACGGACCGCACACCGTCCCCTGCCCACTGGGCAACTGAGTTCGCGTCAGGTCTTGATGTTCGCCCTGCTGCTGGCCGTGTTGTCGATGGCGATCCTGCTGGCCTGGACCAATGCCTTGACCGCCGTGTTGAGTTTCGCCGGCCTGATCGGTTACGCCATCGTTTACACCGCCTGGCTCAAACGCGCCACGCCACAGAACATCGTGATCGGTGGCGCAGCCGGTGCGGTGCCGCCGGTGCTGGGGTGGACGGCGATGACCGGCGAAGTGCATGCCTACGCGCTGTTGCTGTTCCTGATCGTGTTCATCTGGACGCCGCCACATTTCTGGGCCTTGGCGATTTTCCGGCGCGAGGACTATGCCCGCGCCATGATTCCGATGTTGCCGGTGACCCACGGCGTCACCTACACCCGCTGGCACGTCTTGTTCTACACCCTGCTGTTGTTCGCCGTGACGATGCTGCCTTGGCTCACCGGCATGAGCGGCATGTTCTATCTGGGTGGTGCCACGGTGCTGGGTGCGGTGTTCATCTACTACGCCGTGCGCCTGCTGAATCCACCCTCCGAGCGCTTTGCGATGGTGGTGTTCGGCTATTCCATCGTCTATCTGATGCTGCTGTTCGGCTTCCTGCTGGTGGATCACTGGCTGCCGGGCGCGCGGTTTGCAGTGATGTAGCGTCAATCCTTGGTAACGCGGTTGATCTCGGCCAAGCTGGTCACCCCAGCCGCGCACTTGCGGATCGCGGATCGGCGCAGATCGTAAATGCCACTGGCACGTGCGGCCTCGGCGATCTGCAGCGCGTTGCCGCCTTCCAGGATGATTTTCTGGATCTGCTCCGACATCGGCATCACCTGATAAATGCCGGTGCGGCCCTTGTAGCCTTCCGTGCATTGGTCACAGCCCGCGGCCTCGAACAACTGCACGCCCGCATCGATCTGTGCCTGTGAAAAGCCTTCCGCCAGCAAGGCATGATCGGGCAGGGTCATGGGTTTCTTGCAGTGGGTGCACAAGCGACGCGCCAGACGCTGCGCGATCACCAAGGTGACCGATGAGGTGATGTTGAACGGGGCGATGCCCATGTTCATCAAGCGCGAAATGGTTTGCGGGGCGTCGTTGGTGTGCAGGGTGGACAGCACCATGTGGCCGGTCTGTGCCGCCTTGACCGCGATTTCCGCCGTTTCCAGGTCGCGGATTTCGCCCACCATCACCACGTCCGGGTCCTGACGCAGGAAGCTGCGCAGGGCCGCGGCGAAGGTCATGCCTTTCTTTTCGCTCTGCTGCACCTGATTGATGCCCGGAACTCGGATTTCCACCGGATCTTCCACGGTCGAGATGTTGCGCGCATCGGTGTTGAGGATATTGAGCGCGGTGTAGAGCGACACCGTCTTGCCCGAGCCGGTGGGGCCGGTCACCAGCACCATGCCGTAGGGCTTTTCGATGGCCTCCAGGAACAGTTTTTTCTGTTCGTCCTCGTAGCCCAGCATGTCGATGCCGAGCTTGGCGGCGCTGCCGTCCAGCACGCGCAGCACGATCTTTTCACCAAACAAGGTGGGACAGATGCTGACGCGGAAGTCCATCGCCTTGGTCTTGGAGATGTTGAGCTTGATGCGCCCATCCTGCGGGATGCGTCGTTCGGCAATGTCCAGCCCGCTCATCACCTTCACACGCGAAGAAATGCGCGGATTGAGCTTGAGCGGCGGCTTGGACACGGTGCGCAGGATGCCGTCGGTTCGGTAACGCACGCGGTATTCGGTTTCGTAAGGCTCGAAATGGATGTCCGAGGCGCCGCGCTTGATCGCATCCAGCAGCATCTTGTTGACGAACTTCACCACCGGCGTGTCATCGCCCTTGGCATCCACGCCCCCGCCACTGCCCGCAGCTTCCTCCTCGTCGTCGCCGGCGGA
This sequence comes from Pseudomonadota bacterium, assembly GCA_963205415.1. Lineage (GTDB taxonomy): Bacteria > Pseudomonadota > Gammaproteobacteria > Xanthomonadales > Xanthomonadaceae > Denitratimonas. Next base: position 1,896 of record CAUJJS010000226.1, on the reverse strand, counting down.
AGACTCCAGATCTTCCAGACCGGCATCGTCCTCGTCGTTCATGCTGAAGTCTTCGGCCGCCGCCAAGGCAGTTTCGATGCCGCGTCGCAATTGATCGGCGTCGATCAGGATGGCCTCGGTCGAGAGGTTGGTCTGGAACTTGATTTCATCCAGACCCTTGATGTTGGTGGGATCGGAGATACCCACGTACAGGCGATTGCCGCGCTTGAACAGCGGCAAGGCCTGGTGGGTCGTCATGGTCTGTTCGGTCACCAGCTTGTTCGGCGCCTGCTTCAGGTCCAAGGCGCCCAGATCCATCAGTGCCATGCCGAATTCGGCGGCATTCGCCATCGCCACCTGCGAGGAGGTGACGAGCTTTTTTTCCAGCAACCAGTTCGGGACCGTCTTGCGCGCCTTGGTCGCCTCGTCCTGAGCGCGGCGGGCATCGGCCTCGGTCAACGCGCCATCGAGCACCAGTCGACGGGCGATGCCGGTGATGCCGATCAAATTGCTGCTGGGACTGGTTGCACTCATGGCATGGCCTGCTGGCGTGGCGTAAGTTTCGAATGTACCGCGAAGTGGGTCACACTCCAACGGGCGTAATCACGGTTCTGCGCAGGGTTTTGTCACTTGGCCTGCATGCGGATCGCACCATCGATGCGGATCACGCCGCCATTCATATACCGATTTCCGAGAATGAAGGCCACGGTGTCCGCAAACTCGGCCGGATCACCCAAGCGTGACGGGTAGGGTACCTGCGCACACAAGGATTGGTACACCGCTTCCGGCATGCCATCCACCATCGGCGTGTGGAACACCCCCGGCGCCACCGTCATCACGCGCACCCCGATGCGGGTGAACTCGCGCGCCAACGGCAAGGTCATGCCCACCACGCCGCCTTTGGACGCCGCGTAGGCCGCCTGTCCGATCTGGCCTTCGAACGCGGCAATGGACGCGGTGTTGACGATCACGCCACGCTCGCCATCCTCAGCGGGCGCGTTGTGCTGCATCAGGTTGGCCGCAGCCTTGGCGATGTTGAAGCTGCCGAGCAGGTTGATCGTGATGGTTTTGGCAAAGTTGGCCAAGGGCATCGGCCCCTCGCGCCCGAGCGTGCGTCCGGCACCAATGATGCCCGCACACGACACCGCGGCATTGAGCCCGCCCATGATTTCCTGCGCAGCCGACATCGCCGCCGATGCCGCGGCCTCGTCGCTCACATCCAGATGCAGGTAGGCCGCATTCGGGCCCAAGTCGGCCGCCGAAGCCCGACCCTTGTCATCGTTGAGGTCGAGCAACACCACCTTGCCACCCTCGGCCACGATGCGCCGTGCCGTGGCCAATCCCAAGCCCGAGGCCCCGCCCGTCACCACCGCCTTGACGTCATCCAGTTTCACGATCCCAGCTCCCGCCCCGGATCGGGGCATCCACGAAACGCCCTATTCTAGCCGGCCAAGCCGTCGGTAATGGGTGGCTGCTGCGGGTCGGGATGTTGTCGAGCGACTGCTTGGGGCAATCGCTCGGACCACGGTGCGGGTCAGCCCGCGGTGTTGGCCAAAGCACTTCAAACAGCGCGGGCGAATTGAGTTAGTCCACTCAATGGACTAACTTCACTTCATGAGCGAAATCATCAACGTCCACCAAGCCAAAACGCAGCTCTCGCGACTGCTCGACAAGGCGCATGCGGGTGAGGAAATCGTGATCGGCAAGGCCGGCAAGCCCTATGCACGCCTGGTGCCATTGGAACCGCCGCCCAAACGCACGTTGGGCTTCATCCAGGGTCATGTGGATGCCGGTTTTTTTGATCCCTTGCCCGAGGCGGAGATCGCTGCATGGGAAACTGAAAGCCCGTGAAGGTGTTGCTCGATACCCATGCGTTCTTGTGGGCGCTGATGGAGCCACGCCTGCTGTCGGCAAAAG